>DATITY010000297.1:0-11155 GCA_035467235.1 Draconibacterium sp.
TGTGGTTGCGGTTGAATTTCCCAATTCGCCTCCCAGAATTATAAATGGTTTACCATCGACTATTAATTGCGTTGTTTCACCTTTTTTTGCAAGATGTGGGAGCATTTGCTGAGCATTGATATGGGAAATAATGGTTATAAAACTGCAAACGATTATTAGAAATATTTTTTTCATGATATTGGTTACTGGTTATTTCAACATGTGCAAAGATAAAAAAGGATTGTAACGATGAATGATTTTGAAATCGACAGATGATGACGAAAAAGGAAAACCCTGATTCGATTGGGCGTTGACACTAATTCCCGATGAAATCGGGAGCGCCGGTCGTGAATAGCCTGTCCCGATGCAACCGGGAGGTGGCTGGCTTGTCAGTTGACGGAATCAAAGCCCGATTCTTCTTACTACCATCACGGTTGTAATGTTGGAAAAGCGTGGTTACATCTCTTTGGTGGAACTATTCAATCAACTAAAGCCAAACAAGGCTTTGGTTCCTATGACTTGACGTACCGCCGTGTACGAGACCCGTATCCGCCAGACGGATGGTGTGAGAGGTGCTCCGGTGAGTTTAACGGCTCACCGGCCATCTACTCGATTAGCTGCTGGGTTTTTGTCTATATTTTGCGGTTTTTGTGATACAAATTTTTATTTTTTAAATGAGACAGGATTTTCTGAATACCGGAGCGATGCTTAATGTTCATATTGGTGTTTTTACTTAAACAAAACAAAAAAACAGGTAAGCTATTTAACCAACTGCATCGGTGGATTTTTCCATGAACCATTCAAAGCACTTTCTTTCGGCCAGTACAATCTTAAAACTACCATAAAGGGCCCCTTTGGCGCAGGCAGCCAGTTTGACTCCTTGTCTTTTCCAGGAGAAGAGTTCTGGATATAAAATGTAATTCCTCCTTCTTTATCGCGTTTAAATCCGGGCATCATAGGTGTGTTCAGCAGGTATCGATTAATCGGATTATCTACCAATAGGCTGGATGGCAATTCATACATTGTTAGTGACCAGAAAGCGTTAACCGGAGGTAATTCGTCGGCATTAAAGTGAAGGGTGTAATTGTTATCAGCGCCATTCAATTTTTGACCTTTATCATCCAGAGAATAAAACGGATACATGGCTTCCTGTTTCGAATTTCCAAAAATTCCCAGTACAGCAGCAGCCATACGGTAGAGGTAATTATTTTTCAGGTATTCACGTGTACCAAACACATCTCCCGAAGTCACTTTTCCTTCATCTATTTGTTGTTTCAGCTTTGCAAAATCCTGTGTCCAGGCTTCATGGATACCTTCTTTCATTGCTGCAATCACTTCTGGTGATAATTTGGTTGTGTCAATTGTATTACCGGCACCAATTCCGATCTTGGCAAACCTTGCCATCAGTTCTTTTTCGCTTGGAACTGTTGGACAAAACTGAAGAAGGAAGTTTAAAACATTGAAGGTCCCGATTGACTTTCTTTCAAGGTCGGAAGAAAGTGGTGGTATAATATTAAAAGACTCAAAGGATTTGTTTTTCAATTCCGGCGTAAGTTGCGCCTGATAATCAATATCCTTGGGATTTTCAGGGGCGGTGGTGCCCAAAAATGCCGAAAGTGGTTGCAAAACATAACTATCCTGGATTTTTTTAACATTGTCAAGGTCATCCTTGTTTAAAAGTTGCGTCCTTCCAATAACTACAATAAATTCTGTTTCAGCACGAAATACTTTTGTTATACCTTCTGGTGTCTCTCCTTTCCAGTTTGGCCCCGCAATCATGAAAACCCCGCCATCATTACCAGTTGTCCTACTGCCAATGTAATCGAAATTGTGTGTATAGAGATCTACAAGCTGGAAGCTGAAATAACGGTTTGCTTCAATTTTAGGAACTGTTAGCAACATGGGTTCAGTGCGTAGATCCAAACCTGCCATAGAATAAGGTGTATCTGAATTAGGTGTTTGTACAGCTTTATCCTTCGGAGTAAACACGTGTGCCATATTTATTAGTTTGTTCGGGAGGCCTTTGTATTCCGGATTAGTTTTATCGATGAAATACGCATATTCAATCCGGTAGGCATCCACCATTGGATAAGCATAAATGTATGCTTCTTTAGCAATTGCTTTTACAGAGTCGATGGGCAATGTTGCCAAAGAATCGCTTGTTTTTTTAGATTGATTCGAGGTGCATGCAGTTAGCGATAATACTACAATTGCAGTCATCAATGACATAATTTTCTTTTTCATTTTTTATCTATATTAATTAGTGAAATTATAAATTTTATCGTTTTTAGGGTTGCAGGGAACGAATATATTAAATTATATACGTTTATATTCACTATAACTTTTATTCTTTTATGCGTATATCCACCCAAAGCGAGCGGATAAACGCAGGTTACAGGTTTATTCTTTTTCAATATTTGTATCAGAAATTTGCTTTTCTACTGATTTGGGCAACGACAACGTTAATTTTTATTTTTCGCTTGTTGTTTTTTGAAGTGAGAAGAAGGGCATAACCTGTCTTTTTTTACCCCTTCAGCAAGGCCCGAAAAAAACGTCACCTTGTTTTCCGAAAAACATCGGGACGCTTTTTAAAAACGACGGGACGTTTTTGGGAAAACATCACGTCGTTTTTTGAGATGCCATAATATGCTGTTTACGAGACCTTTTCGTAAGTCATATTTTTGAGCATATTTTTCAGTTCTGCACCGGGCAAAAACACCGTGCGCGCTCCTTTTACCGACCGGGAGGTAACATCTTCGGCTGTTTCCTCACCATTGCTCGAGAGGCTGATGCGCAGGCTGCCAAGTTCGCCCAGCCGGACGATCTGCCCGTCGGCCAGCGACATTTTCATTACATCGACCATGGCATACAACACCGCACGTATGTCGGCCCCACTTACGGTACTCATCATTTCAATACTTTTGGTCAGTTTCGCCAGCGTCAATTCGCCCGATGTTTGCGCATTGGCATAAAACTTTTTAACACTTTCGGGTTCGCCGGGCCTCCCTCTTTCGATTACTTTAAATTTAATAGCCATAATTTGAATTATTTATTGGTTTAATACTTCCGCCAGGGGGCGGGTTAGCTTAAAAATTGTTTTTTCTGATTGTGACTTGTGCGCGGGTTTATAGTTCATCGGTTGTTCTTTGGTTCAGTCACATTGTAGTTATTGGATTACGGGCATAAATGTAAAAAATTATGTTGAAGACCTCACTGAATGTGTTGATAAACATGATTTTTCTATCACCTCCTGTTCTGAAGGAGAAAAAGAAATGAAGTTGTCGAAGCGGATACTCCGTCGCGGCCTGTTCAGTTGGTGTGGAAGAACCGAACACTTGGTTTGCCGGTTCTTTAGCAGGTATATGCATCAACCGCTGGCGGTATGAAACGTGCCGGAATGCAAATTACCCGCAGTTGCGGGAAAACTGAATATTAATGATTTCTATTCTCCAATCACCCCTTCTTCCAATCACCCCTTCTTCCATTCACGCATTGTAGCAATCATGCATTCCTACACCAATCCCGAGAAACCCATAAATGCCATAGCCAAAATCCCGGCGGTTACAAGTGCAATCGGGATGCCTTTCATTCCTTTCGGAACTTCGGCAAGGGCAAGCTGTTCGCGAATACCTGAGAAAATTACAAGTGCAAGTGCAAAACCAACGGCCGTGGCCATTGTAAAAACAACCGATTCAACCAGGTTATATTCTTTTTTAATTACAAGAATTGCAACCCCAAGAACAGCGCAATTGGTTGTGATTAGGGGAAGATAAATTCCCAAAGCCTGGTAAAGCGCAGGGCTTGCTTTTTTCAGGATGATTTCGAGCATCTGAACCAGCGCGGCTATGATTAGGATAAAACTGATGGTTTGTAAAAACTCCAGGTTTAATGGAGTTAGAACATATTGCTGAATCAAAAAAGTAACTATGGTTGCCAGCGTCATTACAAACAGCACCGATGCGCCCATTCCGATGGCAGTTTCAATTTTTGTGCTGACACCCAGAAACGGGCAGATTCCAAGAAACTGTGCCAGTACAATGTTATTGACAAGAATGGCTGAGATGAGTATAATTACATATTCCATGACAATTGGATTAAGAAGATTTGTTAATTTTTTTGAGAATTGCAATCATGAATCCCAGGGTAATAAATGCTCCGGGAGCAAGTATAAAAATCAGCACACCGTCGGCGGTTTCAGGAATAAATTTAAATCCGAAAATTGCTCCTGCACCAAGCATTTCGCGGATGCTTCCCATAATTACCAACGCAAGCGTAAATCCAAGTCCCATTCCCATTCCGTCGATAAACGAAGAATATACATTGTTTTTAGCAGCGAAAGCTTCAGCGCGGCCAAGTACAATACAGTTTACCACTATCAGCGGAATAAAAATCCCGAGCTGACTTGATAATCCCGGAGTGTAGGCCTGCATCAGTAAATCGACAACGGTTACAAAACTTGCTATTACAACAATGAAAGCCGGAATCCTTACTTTATCGGGAACAAAACCTTTTACCATCGAAATAAAAACATTCGACATAAACAGTACAAAAGTGGTTGCCAGACCCATTCCCAATCCGTTTACAGCCGACGAGGTAACCGCCAGGGTAGGGCAGGTTCCCAGCAATAAAACTAAAATCGGATTCTCGCGAAGAAATCCTTTGGTGAAATTGTTGATTTGGTTCATTGTTTTACTGTTTTATAAGTTGAATGTGCGCGGTTTACTGCATCGCAAAAACCACGGCTGCTGATGGTTGCAGCAGTAATCGCATCAACTGTGCCGCCATCTTTTTTAACTTTTAGCTGTTCTCCGGGCAAATCGGTAAGTTTTAATCCTTTAAATTGGTCTTTAAAAGCCGGAAGCGCCATCTTCGTTCCCAGACCCGGAGTTTCTTTGTGTTCCAGAACTTCAATGTTGCTAATCGAACCATCGGGAGTAAAACCAACCATTAATGTAAACCGGCCGCTGAATCCATTGTCGGTGTAAGTTTCAATGGCATAACCTGTGCTTTCTGCTCCTTTTAGCAATGCATGAATCCTGATACTGTCCTTCCCCGTTTCGGGCAAAACCGTTGTGTCTTTAATCGACTCAAATTCGGGAATTACCATTTTAATGGCGTTGTTGATTTTGGCCTTTTGCGAAGCCAGAATTGGTTCTTTTGTTACAGAATATACAACTGCCAGCACCAGTCCGGCAACTGCTGTAATGACGAATAACGCCATCGCCATATTTTTAAAACTTGATTCTCTTTTCCCCATAACTTATGCTTTAATGGGTTGTTTTTTTATTTCACCAAAAGGTTTTGGCTTGATGTACCTGTTGAGCAGCGGAACCACCGCATTCATAATCAGAATGGCAAATGAAATTCCTTCGGGGTAGGCTCCAAAAAACCGGATCATAATTGTAATAACGCCAATTCCGACACCATAAATAAGTTGTCCTTTCGGTGTCATTGGCGAGGAAACCATGTCGGTTGCCATGTATATTGCGCCCAGCATTAAACCTCCTGTTAAAATGTGATAAACCGGGTTAATGTATAATTCAGGATTCACCATCCAGAAAATGCCTGATATAATTGCCACAGAACCAATAATCGAAACCGGAATATGCCAGGTGATTACTTTGGTAAATAGCATATACAATCCACCCAATATCAATAATAACGCTGAAATTTCTCCCAGCGATCCGCCAATTTCACCAAACAGCATCTCCATTGTTGACGGCAAACTTTTCGATATTTCTGATATGGGCGTACCATTTGTAAACCCTTCCTTAATTATTCCTAATGGCGTTGCCGAAGTAACGGCATCAATTCCGCTGCGGTTGTTAACCGGCCACGAGGTCATTTGAACCGGAAATGAAATCAATAGGAAAACGCGGCCAACCAGTGCCGGGTTAAAAATATTGCTTCCCAGTCCGCCAAACGATAATTTGCCTATTCCGATTGAGGCCAGAGCGCCAATTACAATAATCCACCAAGGTAAATTAGCAGGCACGTTAAAAGCCAGCAGAATTCCGGTTACCAGTGCCGAACCATCGGTAATCATGGGCTTTATTTTCATCAGGTATTTCTGAATTACGTATTCGAAAGCCAGACAGGCAACCACCGCAATCAGCGTTACGCGCAGTGCATCGAGCCCAAAAACAAAAACCGACCAAAGCAACGCCGGAATCATGGCATAGACCACCCGGTACATTATTTTTTGGGTTGAATCGCCCGAGTGAATGTGCGGCGATGGTGAAATGGTTAATAAATTACTCATTCTTATCTATTTTTTCCTTGTTCGAATTATCTGTCCAACCTTTGCTTTGCCAAACCGGATGTAATCGAGCAGTGGCCGGTACGACGGGCAGGTGTATGCACAAGAACCACATTCAATACAATCCATAATCCGTTCGTTTTCGGCGCGGTCGAATATTTGTTTCTGTCCCAAAGTCATCAGCAGAAATGGTTCCAGTCCCATCGGGCAAACCGATACACAGCGCGAGCAACGGATACATTCCATGTAAGGTTTGCGTTTGGCTTCGGTTTCGGGCATGATCAGTATTCCCGAAGTTCCTTTGGTAACCGGAATATCTGGAGAAGTAATGGCGCGTCCCATCATTGGTCCGCCGCTGATGATTTTCCCCGTATTTTCAGGCAAACCGCCGGCAGCCTCAATTAACTCAGCGGTTGCTGTGCCAATCCTGACTTTAAAATTCGATGGATTTTTTACCCCTTTTCCGGTAACGGTAACCACACGTTCAAAAAGCGGTTTGTTTTTCTGGATGGCTTCGTAAACAGCAAACGCAGTTCCAACGTTGCTAACCACTGCGCCAACGGCAATTGGCAGTCCACCCGAAGGAACTTCTTTTCCTGTAACTGCTTTTATCAATTGTTTTTCTCCTCCCTGCGGATATTTTACTTTTAATGCAATTACACTTATTCCGTTATAATTTCTGGCTTTATCTGTCAGGAGTTGAATCGCGTCGGGCTTGTTGTTTTCAATCCCGATAACAGCCTTTTCAACATTCATGGCTTTCATCAGCAATTGAGTTCCAACCAGAATTTCATCTGCTTTTTCCAGCATCAACCGGTGGTCTGAAGTTAGGTACGGTTCACATTCAACGCCGTTAATCAGCAAAATTTCGGCTTTCATTCCTTTTGGCGGAACCAGTTTTACATGGGTAGGGAAAGTGGCCCCGCCCAAACCTACAATACCAGCCTCCTGGATTTTCTGCACAATCTGTGGCCCATCCAGTTTAAATTCTTTTACCAAATCTTCTGAGCGGTTTATTTCTTCCAACCATTCGTCGCCTTCAACATCAATAAAAATGCCCTGTTTCGGGTATCCTGAACTGTCGGGCGCAAGGTCAACTTTTTTTACTTTTCCCGAAACCGATGAATGGATGTTAGTTGAAACAAAACCGCTGCTTTTGGCAATTATCTGGCCGGTTTTAACCACATCGCCCTTGTTCACAACCGCTGTTGACGGCGCTCCAATGTGCTGTGCAACCGGAATAAACACCGTTTTGGGGATGGGCAATACTTCAATTTTCTTACCTGCCGAAAGTTTGTTTTCGGGTGGATGAACACCACCAACTTTGAACGTTTTTAGCATTCCTGGTTTATTTAGTTGTGCTACACTCTTCTTTTTCTTCAGTAACTATTTTGCGGGGAGGGAAACCTTCTTCGATAATGGCGTTGGTGGGGCAAACCGGCACACATTTGCGGCACAGTTTACATTTGTCGGAGTCGATGAATGCCAGGTTATTTGCAATGACTATTGCATCGAACTTACATTCCTTTTCACATTTTCCGCAACCAATACAGGCCACGCTGCATGCTTTCCGGGCAACACCGCCTTTATCTTCGTTCCTGCATGCAACAACCACTTTCCTGTTTTTGGGGAATTGTTTGCGTAATTCAATCAGGTTTTTCGGACAGGCATCAACACATTTTCCGCAGGCAACACATTTGTCGTCGATGATCAACGGAACTCCCAGGCCGGCGCGTAAATCAATGGCGTCAAATTCGCACACATCGAAACAATCGCCGTAACCCAAACAACCGTACTGGCAATCGGTTTCGCCGCTGTACACCGATGCTCCAATGGCACAGGTTGTGGCGCCGTCGAAATTACTTGTTTTTGGACGGTGGTCGCAGGTTCCGTTACAACGGATATAAGCCACGCGAGGTTCTTTTTTTACGGCTTCAAGTCCTAAAATACCTGCAACACTTCCCATGGTTTCGTTACCGCCAACAGGACAATTAAGGCTCCCCAAATCATCAGCTTTTACACATGCTTCGGCAAATGCACGGCAACCGGCAAAACCGCAACCCCCGCAATTGGCGCCGGGCAATGCATGCTCAACATCGTCGATTCGAGGATCTTCGAAAACCTTAAATTTCTGTGCCACAAAGTAAAGTATTACCGCTGACGATGTTCCGATAATGCTTAATGTGGCGATGGTATATATAATTGTTATACTCATAAATTAAAACTTTTCTTCCACTTCGAATTTGAAAACTTTTTTTAATAAATGACGAAAAAAATGTAATGTTATATAGTATGGAATTAAAATGGCGAGCGCCAGTAATCCACCGATCAATTCATTTTTCGAAACCGAAACAGCAACAATTAAAGTAGTAAAAACCAGGATAAACGGTACAATGTAACTCCATAAAATTGCTGTAAAACCTTGTGATTGCTGAAAAACAACTGTAACTTCCTGTCCGGGTTTGTATTGTTTTGTAAAATTTGAGATTTCAATTTCCTTATCCTGAAAGTCGGCAACTGAACATGCACCCTGTGCGTGGCATGATGAACAAGCCGATTGACTCACAATGTTGACAATTAGCTTATCGTTGGTTACTCGCTTTACAAAACCGCTATGTCTGATGTCTGAATTCAAAATTTCCTAATTTTGCTATTTACAGTTTGCAAATTTAGGCTTTTGTATGAATCTGTAAATGCCAAAATTCAGTTTTAATTGAAAATGGACAATTTAGAAAAAGTCTAAATCCAGGCTATTTCTTTTGTTTTGTCTTTGTTTTATTTGAAGTATTTTCCGATTCAGCTTCTTCGCGGATTGAATTTGCATTCCACGCATAATCAGTTTCGTGAATCAGATAATCTTTTTCGGCTTGGAGTATTTCTGAAAGTTGGTCAGAAAACCGTCTTGTTTCCTGTATGAACCTGTTTTCGTCTTCTTTCCATAAGGAATATAAATCGAGTATAACCTGCTTTTCGTGGTGCTTAAAAGTACGGATTGCCCTGTATGCTTCATATCTCGAAAATCCCAGATTTACAAGCGCTTTTTGTCCAAGTTCTGCCGCAGAATCAAATACTTCCTGTTGAACAATATTGACATTGCGTTTGAAGAACTCGAATGCGTGGTAAATGTCTTTGGCACGTGCAAGAATTTTTACATGCGGATAATTTTTCTTCAGATAATCAGCCACTTTCAGGGCCTCGTCGTATTCTGCCATGCTCAAAATAACGAGTTTTGCATGTTTTATGCCTGCCTGCTCAATCACTTGTGGACGGGTAACATCGCCGTAAAACAGTTTGAACCCAAATTTGCGCAGAATTTCAACATTGGCCGGGTTACTGTCGATAATGGTTACCTTGTAATTATTGGCCAGCAACAAGCGCCCCACCACCAAACCAAAACGGCCGAATCCTGCAATAATTATAGGGTTATCGGAACTTTCAACATAATCATATTCAATTTTATTTTGCTTTCGGGTTAAAATAGGAGCCAAAGCCTTTTCATTAAAAATTAAAAGCAGTGGCGAAATGGCCATCGAAAGTGTAACCATTAAAAGCAGCAACCCGGAAGTCCGTTCATCGAAAAGCTGGTTTTGTTTCGAAAATGAAATCAGCACAAATGCAAATTCGCTTGATTGTGCCAGTAAAAAGGCAAACAAAAAATCGTAGCCTTTGCGCAGCCTGAAAATCCGTCCAAGTATAAGCAGAACGATAAATTTTACGGTCATAAGCATAAGCACAAAACCCAAAATCAAAAACGGGTCTTCAATGAACAATGCAAAATTGATGCTTGCCCCAACCGAAATAAAAAACAGCCCCAGCAGCAGTCCCTTGAAGGGATTAATGGTGGTTTCCAGTTCGTGTCTGTATTCATTGTCGGCTAAAACAACGCCTGCCAAAAAGGTTCCAAGTGCCGGTGAAAGTCCGATTTTAGCCATAGCCAGTGCTATTCCGATAACGAGTAATAGCGCCATTGCCGTAAAAACCTCATGCATTCCGGTTTCGGCAATGAGCCTGAAAATATGACGCGCGATAAAACGGCCACCAACAATTATCACTGAAATAGCAGCAATTATTATTAGTAACTGTAACCATCCCGAAAGCGAAGCCATTCCGGTAAGCTGGTCGAGTTCAGAATCTCTTAAATCTATTTTACCGCTGATTGCAGCCAAAAGCGGAATAATGGCCAGTATGGGAACTACCGAAATATCCTGGAATAAAAGCACTGCAAATGCCGAGCGTCCTGCAGCGTTTTGCAGCAGTCCTTTTTCGGTTAAAGTTTGTAAAACAATTGCTGTGGACGACAGTGCTAAAATCAGCCCGATGGCAATTGCACGGTTAATTTTGAAATTGAATAAAAGAGCCAATCCGGTTAAAACAGTAGCCGTTATCAGCACCTGTAATCCTCCAAGTCCGAAAATCGACCGACGCATTTTCCAAAGCAGCGAAGGTTGCAGTTCGAGCCCGATTACAAACAACATCAAAACAACGCCAAACTCTGCAAAGTGCATAACTTTTCCCGCTTCAAAACCCACTAATCCAAGCACTCCGGGACCAATAATGATTCCTGCTGCCAAATATCCCAGCACCGAACCAAGCCCAAGCTTTTTTGCAATCGGTACAGTTACAACAGCCGCTGCAAGATAAATCAATGCCTGAAAGAAAAAATCCTGGTTATACATGCTAATCTATTAATTCATTAAAATATTCTACCGATTTTAACTGCGCATCATCCCATTTTTCATCCCGTAAAGTTGTCATCAGTTTTTTGTATTTCACAACATGATTTTCGATATCAACGGCAGATAATGTATGCGAACCATAAATTACATAGGGTGGCAAATACTCCATATAACACAAATTTGCCGACTGCCTGAAAGGAACCAGAAACTCGTTGATGGTGTAATGATTTAGACCTTCTTT
>DATITY010000298.1:0-10719 GCA_035467235.1 Draconibacterium sp.
ATTGCCGAGGTAGTGCCTCCAAACGAAGTCCCGTAAATTCCCACCCTCGTTTTATCGAAATAAGGCCGGTTATACAGCGATTTCACTCCTTCTGCAAAATCATCCATTTCAGCATAGCCCAGTTTTCCGTATATCTGATCCATAATCGCTTTGCCTTTCCCGCCCACATTGCGGCCGTCGATGGAAGCAACCAGAAAACCATATTCTGCAAGCGCACTCGGAGTTACAAATGTTTCGCGGAACTCGTTTCTTTCCGGTCCGCCGTAATTGCTCACAAGCAGCGGGTATTTTTTATTTGGGTCGAAATTGGATGGAAAATGAAGCAAACCATGTAACAAGGTTTTTCCGTCAACAGAGGTAAATGTAAAAGCTTCCACTTTTTTCAATCCCAATTTATTAAATTTTGTCATATCGCTTTCTGTAAGTTTTGCAATCACCTGCCCCTTTGAATCAAGAAGTTGTGTAAAGGGTGGAATATCGTGTGTTTGCGCCACATCGATAAAATACTTTCCGTCAGGAGAAATATCAACCGTGTGATTGTAAGCCGGATCGGTTAAACGTATGTCCCCGCTCCCATCCAGTTTTACGCGGTGAAGTTGCAATTTCGCATGGTTGTCGCCGCTGCGGGCCATATAATATAAATGTCCGGCCTTTTCATCAACTTTAACAATACCGGCTACTTCAAATGGATGGTTGGTAATTGTTGCGAGCAGTTTTCCATTTAAATCGTAAAACAGGTAATTCTTAAAACCTTTCCGTTCCGAAGTCCAGATAAAACGTTTGTTATCCTTTAAAAACTGAAATTCAGGTGAATTGGTGGTGTAACTTGGCAGCCACTCTTCGTGCACAACAACCCGGCATTTCCCCGTTTCAGCGCTGGCGGCTGTCCATTCCATGATATTTTGTCGGCGGTTGGCGCGGTGAAAAAGCAGCTCAGCTCCATCGGGCGACCACTGAATATCGTAAACGTAATGCCCCAAAACATCGTCGGTCATCGGTTTTCCATCGCGAACATCAACGGCTACCGTTTTTTTCGATTCCATATCGTAAATCATCAAACCTACAACCGGATTAATCGCGCCAACTTTGGTGTAGGGTTCAATTTCCACCGAATCTAAAATTTCAGTTTGTTTGTATTGCAAATAGTAATCTTTTACATTGGTAAGATCGAAACTGTAAAAAGCCAGTTTTTTGCTGTCGGGCGACCACCACATTGCCGTATTCTGATCCAGTTCTTCGCCATAAACCCATGTAGCTGAGCCGAATTTGATGCGTTTGCTTTCCGAACCTTCGGTGGTTACAGCTACTTCATTTTCGCCATTTGTATCGGTAATATAAACATTTCCATCGCGGTAAACAGCCTTTCTTTTTCCATCGGGCGAATCGGCAAAAGTAAATTGCCTTCCCCGTTCCGGCAGGTTTGCATACATCCGGCGATACCTCGACATTGGAGATTCTTCCTTTTCGGCATCCCCTGTTTTTTCAGCTTTTTTCTTTTTCAAGTCAAATAGATACGCGCTGCCATCGAAATTGTAACTGAACGATTTTCCATCATCGGCCCATTTGACCGAAATCTGGCCCGGTTTAATTGAAGTCCTGATTTGCGGGGCAATTTCCTTGTATCTATCATAACCAGGCATCTCTTTTATCCACTGCTGGGCGCTAACATGGAGACCTATAAAAACAATGAAAAATATTACAACAAAACGGATTGAATTTTTTTGGCTGTTCATTTTGGTTTTCTACTTAAAAGTTGGTTTTAATTGAGCCGCTAAACTTAGTTTTAGCAAATGAATTTTCAAAATGGAAATCTCCTTTTCCAGAAAATTAATGACAATTACAATTCATTCCACCTGATTTTATCGTATTCAAGAAAAAAAATGATTTTGTATATTTCGCTAATAAAAAACCAAAATCAAAATGAAAAAATCATTCATTCTTATTATCATGATGGCATTTAATGCACAAATCAATTTTGCACAGGAAGACAAATACCTTTGGCTCGAAGAGGTTGAAAATCCCAAAGCCTTGGAATGGGTTGAAAAATGGAACGAAAAATCGCTGTCCGTTCTGAAAAGTCAAAAAAACTACCAGGCTATTTACGATAAAAACCTGGAGATTTATAACTCCGACGAACGAATTGCAGACCCCACCATTCACGGAGAATTTATTTTTAATTTCTGGCAGGATCAAAACAATCCACGCGGTATTTGGCGTCGAACAACAATGAAAAGTTATACCAGCGGAAATCCGGAATGGGAAACTCTTATCGACATTGACAAACTTGCTGAAAAGGAGGAAATTAAATGGGTATTTAAAGGCGCAACAGGACTTTATCCCGATTATAAAAAATTCCTTGTCAGTTTGTCGAAAGGCGGCGGCGACGCGGTTGTAGTGAAAGAATTTGATATGGATTCGAAATTGTTTGTCGAAAACGGTTTTTACCTTCCCGAAGCCAAAGGCAGTGCAAGTTGGATTGACGAAAACACGCTGATGGTTTCTACCGATTTTGGTGATGGAATGACAACTTCGGGTTATCCGAAACAGGTAAAAATTTGGAAACGCGGAAGTGCACTCAAAGATGCAAAACTGGTTTTCGAGGGTAGTGAAACCGATATGGGAATTTGGGGAATGTGCGAAATAAAAGAGAATAAAACTTACCGGATTATCACTCAAAGAACATCATTTTACTCAGGCAGTTACTATGTGATTGAAAATGATAAACTGATAAAAGCTGAACTTCCTGACGACATCCAGTTATCGGGTATTTTTAACGATTTGGTGATTTTGCAGCTAAAAACGGATTGGGAAACGGGTCGAAATAGTTTCAAACAAGGTTCTGTTATAAGCATTGGTTACAACGATTTAATTGAAGGAAAAAAGAATTATGAATTGGTTGTTGCTCCCGACGAACGTTCGAGTGTTACTGAAATTTCGACTACAAAAAATGTATTGCTCATTAATATGCTGAACAATGTAAAAAGCGAATTGTACAAATATACCTGGAACACGGGCTGGAAAAAGGAAAAAATAAATGCCCCGGAATTTGGGAACATTACGATGAGCGCAACCGATGAAAACAGCGACAAATTCTTTTTCTATTTTACCAATTTTCTTGAACCTTCAACCCTTTATTTTGCTGATGGAGCAACCCGTGAAATAAAACAAGTAAAATCGCTTCCATCGTTCTTCCCCACTGAAAAATATCAGGTTCAGCAATTTGAAGCAGTTTCGAAGGATGGAACAAAAATTCCATATTTCGTGGTAAGTTCGAAGGAAATAGAATACACTGGCAACAACCCCACCCTTTTGTATGCATACGGCGGCTTTGAAGTTCCGGAGTTACCAAATTATAATCCGGCAATGGGAAATGCCTGGCTCGAAAAAGGTGGTGTTTATGTTCTGGCAAATCTTCGGGGTGGTGGCGAATTTGGCCCAAAATGGCACCAGGCAGGATTAAAGGAAAACCGCCAGCGGGTTTACGACGATTTTCATGCTGTGGCCGAAAGTTTAATCGAAAAGAAAATTACATCACCCAATAAACTTGGAATTAAGGGTGGAAGTAACGGAGGATTGTTGGTTGGTGTTGCATTTACTCAGAGACCTGATTTATATAATGCTGTTGTTTGCCAGGTTCCACTGCTTGACATGAAACGGTATAGCAAACTGTTGGCAGGTGCAAGTTGGATGGCTGAATATGGTAATCCCGATATTCCAGAAGAGTGGGAATACATCAGCAAATATTCGCCTTATCAGAATGTAAAACCAGGCATGAAATATCCCGAAGTTTTTTTTAACACCTCCACTCGCGATGATCGTGTTCACCCGGGACATGCACGCAAAATGGTGGCTAAAATGGATGAGCTTGGTTACAGGGTTTTTTATTTCGAAAATACCGAAGGAGGACATGCCGGTTCATCAACAAACGAGCAAAGAGCAAGAATAAATGCTCTTGAGTATGTTTATTTACAAATGAAACTGATGGATTGAACAATGGGAATACTGTAAAACTGGTTATATCGTTAAACTGATAAATGGTTAAATGGTTTCCCTCCATCTTTAATGCGGTTATAAAGATATAATCCCTGCTGGTTGATATCAAATAAATATTGAGAATATGAATAAATTAATCTTGCTTTTACAATTGTTTGTTTCTGTTAACGTTTCAGCCCAAAACCTGCCAGAGGTAGCAGCAGGTAAAATTGAACGGATGGAGAGTTTTTCATCACAGTTTGTAGCTCCGCGAAACATTGATATCTGGCTTCCTGAAGGTTACAACACAAATAATAAATATAGTGTGGTGTACATGCACGACGGACAAATGCTTTTCGACAGCACACAAACCTGGAACAAAAAAGAGTGGCTGGCCGACGAAATTTTCGGAAGACTTATGGCCGAAAAGAAAATTGAAACCTGCATTATTGTTGCCATCTGGAATACCCCCGATCGAATTACAGAATACTTTCCCAACAAAATATTCGAAAATCTGGAGCCTGAATTGCAAAAATCGATACTTGAAAAATACGGAAACGGCAAAAAAATCACCAGCGACAACTACCTGAAATTCATCGTTTCGGAACTTAAACCTTACATCGATTCGCATTATTCAACCAAAACTGAAAAGGAAAATACGGTAATAATGGGGTCCAGCATGGGCGGACTGATTTCGGCTTATGCCATTTCGGAATATCCAGGAATATTTGGTGGTGCAGCCTGTTTGTCGACTGCATGGTTTAGTTTTGTTGAACCCAATTATGCAATTCCGATGGCGGCTTTTAAATACTTCGAAAAGAATTTTTCATTACCATCAGACCATAAAATCTACTTCGATTACGGTACCGGTGAAAGCGATAAAAACTATGAACTGACCCAGTCGTTTGTCGATTTAATTGCAAGAGGGAAAGGATACACCGAAAGCAATTACAAATCGATGGTTTTCGAAAAGGCAGTTCACGATGAAGTTGCCTGGAGCCGGCGTTTGGATATTCCACTGGTGTTTTTGCTGGGGCATTAAAAAAATTCAGGAAGGCTTTTTCACCTGTTTTTGCCAGGGCTCAATTAAGAACTTATCCTTATCAATTAAATTGAATATCCAGGGTGAATATTTAGACGTATCTGAATTATCACTGTTTTTAGTCCTTTTCAAAACGCTTTCATGAATACAGGGTACGCCATGAGTTGTTTTATCCCAGCTTCGTATCCTTCTTTTTAGGAGATTTCCGGGAAATGTTTTTTGTTCGTTGTACATCATACCGTTGATATTCGTTCCTCATCAATGAATAAAGCATGTCTGGCAAAATCAACACTTTCACTTAAATCAAAAGAATGAAACTGATGAATGGGATTATTAAAAAGAAATGCTGTCTGATTAACAAATTATTTGTAAATTGTAATGCAAAACCAGTCTTTCAGGTAAAATTTTACCTTTTAAAAATTGTGATATAACCGGAAGTTAAGTACACCAGGAAAAAAGTTATGACTTTTAGTGCTGGTGAAAGTCGTGCTTTTTCAAAGAAATCACCGGCAAATAATTAATTAAAGGAGGAAATATACGATGAGTGAATGGATTGAAAGATTAGGAATGGGGTGGTTACCGGATTATCCTGATTTTCGGGATTATACCGAAGAAGAAAAATCAGTAAAAACGATGCTGAAAAAAGTGGGGGTCGAAAAGGCAGCAAAAGTATCCTTACCTGCTACTGTTGACTTGCGGGCATGGTGTCCACCGATCGAAAACCAGGGTTCACTGGGCTCTTGCACAGCCAATGCAGGCGTTGCAATTGTTGAATATTTCGAAAGGCGGGCATTTGGAAAACACATCGATGCTTCGAGGCTTTTTCTCTACAAAGCCACGCGGAATTTGCTTCACTGGACCGGTGACACAGGAGCTTTTCTTCGCACAACTATGGGTGCAATGGTACTTTTTGGCGTACCTCCGGAAGAATACTGGCCATATACAGTTGCTGACTACGAAATAGAACCGCCTGCTTTCTGCTACGCTTTTGCCCAGAATTACCAGGCAATCAGTTACTATCGTCTCGATCCTCCGGGTACAACGAAAAGCGCTTTGCTTACACATATAAAAACCAACCTTGCCGGCGGTCTGCCATCAATGTTCGGATTTACCGTTTATAGTTCGTACACACAGGCCACGTCAACAGGGAAACTTCCATACCCTACAAAAGGTGAAAAAATTATTGGCGGCCATGCTGTTGTAGCTGTTGGCTATGATGACAACCTGAAGATAAAGAATACTTACACAGGAGCTACGGAATATAAAGGGGCATTGCTTATCAGAAATTCCTGGGGAACAGGATGGGGCAGCAATGGTTATGGCTGGCTTCCCTATGAATATGTGCTGAAAGGACTTGCCGTTGACTGGTGGTCGATGATAAAAGGAGAATGGGTTGATACAGGAGCATTTAAAGTTTGATTCATAAGTAATAACTGTAAAATTAGATAAAAGGGAATAACACAAATGGGTTGTTCCCTTTTTTGATTTTCAGGAATTGATTTATAATTTCGTATCTAAACACTTGATTTTATGTTTAGCAATTCAATTTCGAACTATATTCATTGTATAAATGCACTTAGTGCTTTTTTTGTAAAAACAAAACAAATCGCTAACATGAAAACCATTCCAATAATCACAATTTTATTATTTTCTCTAACCGGATTGAATGCACAAATTGTGGATACGCAATTCGGACAAATTCAGGGAAGTGTGAATGGTCATGTCTACCAGTTTCTGGGGATTCCGTTTGCGAGACCTCCCGTGGATTCGCTTAGGTGGAAAGCTCCGCAAAATCCGGAATCCTGGCCGGGAATTATGCAAACAACTGACTTTTCTCCGGTTTGTCCGCAGAAACGTTTTGTTCAGGGCGATACAACTTTTACAATTGAAGGAGAAGAAGATTGTCTTTATCTGAATATCTGGACTCCGGATTTCGGTAATTTCAACTTTCCGGTTTTGGTTTTCATTCATGGAGGCGGAAACCAGCAGGGAGGCGCAAGTCAAATGTCGGGCGGAACCCAAATGTATTCGGGTAAAAACATGGCCGAAAGAGGAAATGTGGTTGTGGTAACCATTCAATACCGGCTGGGACCACTGGGATTTTTGGTTCACCCCGGACTTGAGGCAGAAAACAAAAATGGCATTTCGGGAAATTACGCTGTTCTAGATCAGATTTTAGCTTTAACGTGGATACAAAACAACATCGAACTTTTTGGCGGCGACCCAACAAAAGTGATGATATTTGGTGAAAGCGCGGGCGGTGTAAATGTTGGAAACCTGCTTACCACATCACTTGCAAAAGGATTATTCCAACGTGCCTGCATTCAAAGTGCCTCTCCTGTAATCAATCTTTATGAGGATTCCAGAAACAAAGGAATTGCTTATGTTGACAGCTTCACTGCCGCAGGCACCGAAATTGAAAAAATTGCTTTCATGCGAAGTTTACCTGCCGATTCGCTGTTACATTTTGCGACGAGTCCGCTGGCAGCCGGTGTTGTTCAAATGAACTGGCAACCAGTTGTTGATAATTTTGTTTTTCATGGTTTTCCTAAACAGGTTTTTCAAAGTGGCAATTACAATAAAGTTCCTCTGATAATAGGTTCAAATGCCGATGAAATGAGCCTTTCAGCTCCGCAAACTGTTTTGCCAATTATGGTTACCGCATTAATTAAAAAAAGTGTACCAACTGAATTTCAGGCAAAAGCACTTGAACTTTATCCACCTGGCTCCAATTCTACCGAAGCAAAAAAATCGTACATCGGTATTTTAACCGACGCACAGTTTACGGTAAATGCCAGAAGAACAGCACAGTGCATCAGCATGAATCAGACAGAACCGGTTTGGCGATATTTCTTTACGCATAAACATACCATTCCACAACTCGAAACTTTGGGATCATATCACGGTATGGAGTTGTTTTATGTTTTTAACAACTGGGAAAATACATTGCCGGGTTCAGGATTTCTTTTTAAACCCGAAGACGATTCAGTTCAAAATGTTATTTTGAATTATTGGGTGAACTTTGCCGACACGGGGAATCCAAACGGCGGCCAACCGGGAAATTGGTCACAATACGTGAGTTTATCCGACAACTACATGGAAATAAAAGCAACTCCTGATGGAACCCAAGCTGGATTAAGAACGGAACAATCTGATTTGTGGGACAACGTAACTGGTTTTTCAGGCTGCACTGGAACGGTATTTTCTAAAAATGTGCTGAATCAGAAAACGCTGCAGGTTTATCCAAATCCTTCAAATGCAATTTTCCGGTTTAATGTGCCGGAAAACGACGATTTTGAAGTCGCAGTTTATAATTCATCCGGGCAAAAAATAACAATTCCAATTCATTCAAACCAAATCGATTTAAAAAACCAAAACAATGGAATATATTATCTCGAAATAAAAACGAATGATAAAATTTTCAGAAGTAAAATAATCAAATCTGATTGATTTACAGGGATTAAATGATTAACAGGATTAGTGGAAAGGACGAATTAATTTTGCGCTGATGATTCATCCGCAACGTCCTTCTTTTGTTCTCTCCCTTCCAAAAAATGATTTACAAATTGGATTACCGATTCTTTAATTGCCTGGTACTTTTTCGACACCACAGTTGTTATTCCAAACTGTATTGCGAGCCCAATCAGTTTAAGCATCGGATTTTTTGATCTGCCAACAACTATTTTTTTCGTAATGAATCCTGAAGTCATACCGGCAACTATTTCCAAAAAATCCTGTTTATAATTGTCAGACGAAGAAAAATCACGAACTATGTTTTTCAGAATATTAATGGGTTTGAAGTTTTCGTAGGTAATTAATAATTGTTTCTTTAACAATTTTCCCTCTTCAGCCTGTTTAATTTCCAGTGCTTTTATCTCCTCTTTTAACGATTCTGCAGTATATTGATTTTCCATAACACTGTTAATTAAGCATTTGGTTTATCATCGAGTCATTCAATGGTTTTTTAATCCATTTATTTCTGAAAATAAATAAGAGGATTCCAATCAATGCATAGAAAGCAGCAACCACAAAAAATCCGAGATAACTATGTCCCATAAGGGCTCCTATCCAGAGGGCCAGACCAAAATTCAACGTGATAAAAAACAGGACCAGGGCAATTATAACTGCTGCATAAGCAACAAAACTCGAGGTACCATCTGCAACTTTATCAACTGTTTTTAACTTGATAAGTTCGATGCTCGTTTTACTGTATGTTTCAGCACTGTTAAGCAACGAATCGATGTATTTAAATTTTTCTTCCATTTGATTATAGAATGGTATTTATTAAAATAACCCTGTTGAAAAGGAACAATTTGTGAAAATTGAAATTAAAAAACGAAAACTGCAAATACAAATATTCGCATTATCGCTAACCGATTTATATGTACTTGCAGTTCAGTTGATTTAACTTGACCATTCATTCTTTTGCTTCCTCTTTTGCTGTTTCAAATTTTTCAGCAACTTTATCAACAAATTCCCCAAACTTTTCTTTTAGGTCATCAACATACTCTTCACCCTTACTCACAATTTTTCTGCGAGTGGTAGATCCTTTTTCCGGGGCAAATAAAATGCCCACCAATGCACCGGCAGCAACACCGGCCAAAACTCCTAATAATACTTTTCCTGAACTCATATTGTTAATTTTTAAATGTTTACTAAAAATAAGGATTTCAATGGAATTTTCCGCAGTTTTTATCCATAAAATTTCATTAAAAAATCATTATCTTCAATATTTTCAATTCATTATTTCCATCGCCTGCCGTGTACTTTCAACGGGCAAAAGGCAAACTCCTTCCCTGCATACATAAATCAGCGTTTTTCCATTCACCGTTCTATCCTTTAAAATTGGTATGTTACTCTCTGATTTTGAGAATGTAAACAAAATATTAGGATGAAAAACAGATTGTAATTCGCTGGTAAAATCTTCAGCTTTGGCTCCTGTAATTGCTATTTCGTAATATGGTTGTGTAATTTTCAACATAAATGTACCCCAGTTCGCAAATGCCATCGGATAACCTGAAAACTGAGAAATAACAGGATTCAGCATTCTTTTGGCAATATTCAAATATTCAGGCTTTCCGATGATTAAATACAATTTATGCAGCGTGTTTGCCATTACCGAATTTGCAGCCGGAATTACATTATCCTCGTTTTGAAAATGGTTGGTAACAATAGAATTAATGTTTTTCTCTGCAAAATAAAACAGTCCGCTTTCTTCATCATAAAAATGAGCAAAACAATAATCCGTCAATTTTTCCGAAAGGTGCAACCAATGCTCATTTCCTGTAACTTCAAAGAGCGAAATAAAAGCCTGAACTGTTAAAGCATAATCTTCAAGAAAACCATCGATTGAAGTATTCCCCTGTTTCCATGAATGAAATAGTTTTCCATCAGATTGAATAATATTTCCCTCAAGAAAAATTGCACTTTCCAATGCAATATTCAGAAAACGTTTTTCTTTGAATGCCACGGCTGCATCCACCAAACCCTGAATTACCAGAGCATTCCATGATATTAGAGTTTTATCGTCGAGCCCCGGACGAACTCTATTAGTGCGTTCCTCAAGTAAAATATTTTTCCAGTTTGATACTTTTGTTTGTAGTTGTTCTATTGTTAAACCCTGGTTTTTAGCAAATTCTTCATCCGATGAATCCCTTAGCAAAATAGAGTTACCTTTTTCCCAAAAACCCTTTCTGTTTACATTG
>DATITY010000299.1:0-5840 GCA_035467235.1 Draconibacterium sp.
TGTATGCGAAAGCACTGAAAACAGAAACTATGTTGTGAAAACATCAAACTCGAAGACTGTTTGACAGTAACGGGAAAAGCGGGGAGAAGGGCATGCACTTCTCCCTTTTGCATTTGTTATTGGTGAAACCATAAATCAGTATTAATCAGTATTGAAATGCGAAGTATTTCCCCTGAATGTTTTATGCGGATTTATTGCTCAAAGACATATTGTTTCGGGGTTTTATTAAATTTCTTTTTAAAGCTTCGGGTAAAATAACTGTGATCATTAAAACCTACCTTTGTTGCAATTTCGGAAATATTTACGTTTTTATGCTTCATCAGTTTTGCTGCTTCATTTATTCGGATGTTACGAATAAACTCATTAGGTGACATTCCTGTAATACTGTGAATTTTTCGGTAAAGAGTGGAATGACTGATATGAACCTTATCAATAAGCATTGTTACATTAAAATCAGGATTACCAATTTCTTCCATAACATTACTTACAATTTGTTGCATAAAATCAACATTTAACGGTGACAATTCCTCCGGTTTCAGTTCGGTTGGAATGCCAAGTGAATATTTGTTCTTTATTATTTCCCTTTGTTTTTTCAAGGAGTTTATTCGCGCTTCCAGTAATTTAATATCAAGAGGTTTGGTTAAATATGAATCCGCTCCTGCCAAATATCCTTCATAACGATCATCATTTGTTACTTTCGCAGTTAACAGGATAATCATAATATGACTGTAATTAATATCCTCTTTTAATTTTGTGCACATCTCATACCCATTCATTCCCGGCATCATTACGTCACAAACAATAAGATCGGGATGCAGTTTACATGCCGCTTCATAACCCTCTATTCCATTCTTTGCTTCAAAAACATCATAGCTTCTCGACAAATGCCTGCAAATAAGTTTGCGCAACTCATCGTTGTCTTCCACTACTAATACATTGAAAATATTATTAACAGACAATAAATTTGAGTTTTCAGAAAAAGCTAAATCCAAATCGTTGGGAACATCACTTTCTATTACTGCCAAATCATTAATAAAATGAGATGATGATTTACGTTGTTGTTCATTAATTTCATACAACTCTTTATCTATTGGAATTTTAATAGTGAAAACAGTTCCCTTACCCTCTTTTTCACTTTTTACATCGATTGTACCTTTGTGAAGGTCAACAATATTTTTTACAAGATGAAGGCCGATACCTGCACCAAAAGTTCGGCCTGTAACTGAATTTACCTGATAAAAACGTTCGAAAATATGTTCAATATTCTGGTCTTTGATTCCAAAACCTGTGTCTCTTACAATTATTTCAAGAAATTCCTTTTCTTCAGATTCAAAAACAGAGTATTCAACACTTACAATTCCGTTATTACTTGAATATTTAAAAGCATTCGAAATCAGATTTGAAAGAATTGTTTCAATTTTTTCTACATCACAATATATGGCTTTATCAATATTTCCTATCACATAAAATTCAGTGTTCTTACTTTTGGCTAATGGCATATATGTTTCTTTCAGCTTTAAAAAAACCTCATTAACTGGAACAAGTTCAATTTTAAGTTTCATATTGCCAGTTTCAATTTTTCTGAAATCGAGGAGCTGATTTATTAATGTTATCAATCGTGTTACATTCATTGAAATTGAATGCAAGGTTTTTTTTTCAACATTTGTGTTATTTTTAAAATCTTCAATTCCGCATGAGATAATAGATAATGGAGTTAATAACTCATGAGAAATATTAGTAAAAAAGCGAAGTTTAAATTCATTAATATTCTCATTCTTAATCCTTTCAATTTTTTCAATTTCAAGTGCTTGTTTCATTTTCAAATTTTTCATTCTATACCAAATAAACAGGTATAGTAATCCAAAAAAAATGAGCATATAAACTGAAATTGCCAATTTGGAGAAGAAAGGGGAAGGTTTTACAATAACTGTTAATCTTACAGGTTCCGGATTCCAAATCCAACTGTTATTGGCTGCTTTGGCCAGAAAAGTATATTTGCCCGGGGGTATATTTGTATAAACAGCTTTACGATTATTGTAATCAGCCATTATCCACTCTGTATCAAAACCATCTAATTTATGAGAGAACTTATTTTTCTTTGCCTGTGAATAAGATAAACCGGAAAAAGTTACAGCAAGATTGTTTTCATTGTGTAAAAGAACAAGCGTATTATCTTTAATTCTTCCAATTTCAGCAGGTTTATTATTAATCTCAATTCCGGTTATTACAACAGGAGGAATATAATTATTTGGTTTGAACTCAACGGGATTAAACCGGTTAAAACCATAAATCCCGCCGATATAAATCCTGCCTTCTTTATCAATGTACGAAGAACCTCTGTTAAATATATTGCTTTGCAAGCCATCTTCGCTGGTGAAATTTTGAATATTCATTTCATCATTATCCATAAACAGCCTTACTAATCCTTTATTGGTTGTTGCCCAAATTGCACCAAAGTCATCAGGAATTAAATTGTAAACTGTGTTGCCAATTAACTCGATAATATTTGTGTAATATTTAAATGAGTTTGTATTGCGAACATATTGTATTATTCCATTTGAACCGGTTCCTATCCAGATTCTGTTCTTACTATCTTCAACAATTGCATTAATACTATTGCTGTTTAATTTTAATTTTGATGTACTTGAATAGTTGTAATTTTCAAATTTTAAAGAACTATGATCCTTCAAATTACTTGTCAGCCGGCTGATCCCACCATCTTCGGTTGCAACCCAAAGTACTTGTTGCGAATCGATTAACATGGAAGTAATATTTTTACCACTTATCTGGTGAGGATTATCTTTTTCGGGAAAATAAGTAAATATTTTGTACGAATTAATAGAATGATCATACACAAGTTTTATTAATCCTTCGCTTGTGCCAACCCATAAACAATTGAAATTATCTTCAACAATACAATTTACAGAAATGGGGGCAGAAATTGGGGCAACAGGTGAAAAAAATGTTCTTGGAATTATGTTTTCCCATTTGCCTGATTTTGCATCTTTTTTAAAAAGGCCAACATACCGGGTACCAATCCACAGATTTTCTCTGGAATCTTTTAAAATGCAAAATACAGTATTCAAATCGTTTATGTTGTAAGGAAACCCTTCAAACATCGGCAATTCATTAAATCCTTTGTAAGTTTTGTTTTTAATATTGTATAATCCAATACCTAAAGCTCTGATTCCAAGAAGTAATTCATTTTCGTTTAACGGGTAAATACAATGTACAACCTGACTGTTTGCTGCTGTATTTAATCCTGAAATGTTGAACAATTCAAATTTGTACCGTTTCAAATCAATTTTATTTACTCCACCTCCCATTGTGGCTAACCACATTGAACCGGAAACGTCCTGTTTCAAATCGTATATTTCAGATATCGAAGGAAGATCGGAAGAGAAACCTTCAAGATAAGTTAAAATAACTGGTTTTTTTTCAGTAGGATTTGTTATAATATTCAGCCCTCTGGAAGTTCCAACCCATATGGAATTATCGGGGGTTTGTTCCAACGAAAATATTATATTATCGCATAAGCCTTTATTTTTGTTTTCAGGGTCAGCATAAAAATGATTTATATATTCAATTGAATTTTCGGTAATTCGCGTTTTAAATAATCCCTTATCCCAGGTTCCTATCCAAATATAGCCATTTTTATCTTCAAGAAAACACCAAATACGTACAGGAATCTGTTGCTCAAAGATGTTTTGTTCAATAAGGAAATTTTTAAATGAATCTGAAATTTCATCATAGATATATAATCCATTCTCCCATGTTCCAAAAAGAATCCTGCCTTGCGAATCTTCATAAATACTTGTTACATTGCCTAATGGGGCAAGTTGCGGATTTTTGTTATCTTCTTTGTATGTTTTTATTTTATTAATGACCGGGTCGAATCTGGATACGCCGTGGTAGGTTGCTATCCAAATTCTTCCTTTGCTATCGCACAATAAGTCCTGAATTTGGTTGTCATTGATGAATAATCCGTTTGAATTATCTGTTGAGATCTCTGTAACATTTTCCGTTTTCGGATCAAAAACAAAAATGCCGAAATATTTTGTGCCCAACCAAAGTTTTCCATCACCAGCTATTTCTATACAATCAAAAACATTGGATTTAAAAAATAATTCTCCATTTAATCTGTTTTTATATTGCTTTACTGTGTATCCATCGAAACGATTTAAACCGTCATGAGTGGCAAACCACATATAACCATCTTTATCCTGAACAATATTTGATACAAAATCGGATGACAATCCATTTCGGTCATCTATCCTTTCAAATTTCAGGTTTTCATTCGCTTTTAGGGTGTAAGGAATTAAACTGAAAATTAGAATTACATTTAAGATATTTGATAAAATACTTGCCATTTATAACATGTTTTCAAAAATCGCAACCAATACAATTTTTACTTCATGATCCTCATGAAAAATTTATCCTAATATTCTGGTCTATACGTTGTATTGGTAATACAAATAAACGAATTTAACCGATTTATCCTAAATTTTGACATAAATCTTTTAATAATACCAACAGTCGTTGCAATAACTTTGTATGTAAAGCGAAGGATTAATAAATCTTTTTGCTTTTTAAAACTAGTTAAATTCATTTTTAAACTTTAAAATTAAATTTTATGAAACATGTAATTTTACTTCTATTTATTATGATGGTAAGCTTTTCCGGATTTGCACAATATCCGGTAGGTATGACCGACATTACAGCTGCACTTGCGGCAGGTGATGAAAATTTTGCCCTTACTACTGAAGATGACCGAAGTGGTACATTTAAAAGTACACTGGTTATAATTGGGGAAAATATGTTTTTTACAGCCAAAAGTTCAGCCAGTGGCGATGAGCTTTATATTTCCGATGGTACAGAAGCAGGTACCAAATTGGTAAAAGACATTAATCCCGGGAGTGCGGATGCCAGCCCACGTTATTTAGTGGCACTTAATGGTAAGCTTTATTTCCAGGCAGATGATGGTTCACATGGCGTAGAACTTTGGGAATCAGACGGAACGGAAGCCGGAACTAAATTGGTGGCAGATATATATTCAGGAGCCGAATCATCAGCACCTGATATGTTAACCATTTTGGGAGAAAAAGTACTTTTTAGGGCAACTACGGTTGCAAGTTCTGCCGACGGGAAAAAATGGATGCATATTTATGATCCTGCCTCTCAAACTGCTTCTTTGGTAAGCGAAATTCAGGCACGTGTTGAAGGGGATGCAGTAATTCCAAGAATTCAGGTTAACAAAAAACAAAAGGTAGCTTACTTTATTGGTGAACCAGTTGGCGAAAACCAGGAGGTTTACAAAACCGATGGCACACCTGCTGGAACAGGTAAAATTATGGATGTTACTCCTGAAGCTTTGGGAAGCAGTAATATTCAATGGCTTTATGTACATGATGACTCGGTATTGGTTTGGAGACAAAAAACTCCACGTAAATATGCTGGTGCCGACAGTGTAAATTATGTGCAACACTTAAGTGAACAAATTTGGATTACCGATGGAACAGCAGCAAATACCAGGTTGCTTTCTCATTTTGATAAAGTAGTTGCTACCGATGGAAATGGTACAAATACACAATTTGCTTTTCCCGTAAGTTGGAAAGGGAAATTATATTTCCGTGCAGACAATGGTGTAAATGGAGTTGAGCTTTGCGTTTCGGATTTAACCACGGAAGGCACAAAGCAGATACAGGATTTAAATCCAGGTGCTAATGCAAGCTGGCCTGAAGATTATGCCGTTTACAAAGGATATCTTTGTTTCAATGGAGATGGAGGAGCCGGAAATGAAGGTGCCGAACTTCGCTATTTAGACGATAGTGACATGACCA
>DATITY010000300.1:0-13881 GCA_035467235.1 Draconibacterium sp.
AGTCACATTTCTGAAAATGCCCGTGAAAAGGGAATCTGGCTTGATTCAGTAAACGGGCACAAAGAACACATTCATTGTTTGATTTCACTCGGCAGAGAACAAACCATAAGTAAAATTGCACAATTGATTAAAGGAGAATCCTCCTTTTGGATAAACAAAAATAAACTAATACCTCAACATTTTTCGTGGCAGGATGATTTTTGGGCGGTAAGTGTAAGTGAAAGTCATGTAGCTGCTGTTAGAAAATATATTGAGGGACAGGAAAATCATCACAGAACAAAATCTTTTACAGAAGAAGTTGATGAATTTATGCAAAAATATGGTTGGAGTTATATTTCAGAGAAAAATAAAGATTAATGTGGCTAAAGCCAGAAATAGATGAATAGTCAGGATCCGTTGGCTGAAGCCAACGGCAATAAAAAAAACCAGAAATTAATTTTACTGGATGAAGCCAACGGAAATAAAGAAAAGAAGAAACCAGAAATAAAGGTTGTAATGGAGAATATTTATTGCCGTCGGTTTTAACCGACGGATTAGAGAAAGTTTAAACAAGACCGGCTTTAGCCACATATCACTTTTGAAAAATGACCAAAGGAAAACTACTCATAGTTGATGACAACAAAAGCATTTTAAGCGCACTGGAAATTTTACTTCAGGACGAATTTGATGAGGTAAAAACCATTGCCAACCCCAACCAATTGCCATCGTTAATAGAATCGAACGAGTTTGACCTGGTTTTATTAGACATGAATTTTTCAGCCGGTGTTAATACCGGAAACGAAGGACTGTACTGGCTTTCGCGCATCCGGGAAATCAAACCCGATTTGGAAGTTGTACTTTTTACTGCCTACGGCGATGTTGAGTTGGCGGTAAAAGCACTGAAACAAGGTGCCGCTGATTTCATCCTCAAACCGTGGGATAACGAAAAACTCAAAGCTACTTTGCGAAACGTGTTCCAACTGCAGCAATCGAAAAAAGAGATTAAAAAGCTGAGGCAAAAAGAGAGTGCATTAAAAAGTGAAATCAACAAAGAGAAACATTTTATTATTGCACAATCGCCACAAATGCTGCAGATTTTAAGCCTGGTGCGAAAAGTAGCCAAAACCGATGCCAATGTTTTAATTACCGGCGACAACGGAACGGGCAAAGAACTGATTGCCCGTGAATTGCACCGCTTTTCGCAACGAGCCGACGAAATTATGGTGAACGTTGACATGGGCGCCATCAGCGAAACGCTTTTCGAAAGCGAACTTTTCGGCCATAAAAAAGGCTCTTTTACCGACGCACGCGAAGACCGCACCGGCAAAATTGAAAATGCAAATTACGGGACACTGTTTTTAGACGAGATTGGTAATCTTCCGGTTCACCTTCAACCTAAACTTTTATCGGTTTTGCAAAACAGGGAAGTAACGCCAATTGGCAGTAACAAGCCTGTTCCGGTTGATGTTCGGTTAATTTGTGCAACCAACCGTAAACCCGACGAAATGGTTACCGCAGGAACTTTTCGTGAAGACTTGCTTTACCGGATAAATACCATTCACATCGATATTCCGCCTCTGCGCGAACGGAAAGAAGATATTCCGGCCATTGCAGACTATTTCCTGAAAATTTACTGCAACAAATACCGCAAATCCTGTTCTCATATTAGTGATTCAGGATTGACCAAACTCACCAGCTACCAATGGCCCGGAAATGTGCGCGAATTGCAGCACACCATCGAAAGGGCAGTTATACTTTCAGATAAAAAAGAGTTAACACCCGATGATTTCTTTTTTAAACCTGTCATGCCGGGGATGAGTAACGATTTTGATGGAACCATTGAACAAATGGAACTAAAAATGATTTCCCGGGTTTTGAAGAAAAACGGAGTGAACCATACGGCTGCGGCTGAGCAATTGGGAATTACGCGCCAGACACTTTACAACAAAATGAAAAAATACAACCTTTAAAATTATGGTCAGCAGGAATTTATATTCGAATATCATTTTCAGGGTTTGTTTTTTGTCAATTTCAGCTTTGCTGATGGGCTGGCTGTTTTTTGCAAGTGAAAAACTGATTTTTGGAATTTTTATGGCTGCTATTTTTGTTATCCAGGTTATTGAATTAATTTACTTTATCAACCAGACCAACCGCAAAATCGCCTTCTTTTTTGATGCTATCAGAAATGACGATTCAACATTGAATTTTCCTGAAAAAACAGGAAATAAATCGCTGCGTGAACTCAATACAAGTTTGAACAAGGTGAATGAGTTAATTAAAAAAATAAAGTTTGAGTTACTTGAACAGGAACACTATTACAAAACGATTTTGGAGCATGTTTCCATAGGGATTATCACTTTTAATGAAAACGGAAATATCTTTTTGGCAAATACCGCCGCCCGGACTTTGTTGAATCACGAACACCTGACACACATTAAGCAGATTTCCCAGGTTGACAGGAAGTTGTTTTCTGCGATTAACGAATTGCAGCCCGGCGACAAAAAACTGGTAAGTTTTACAGGGAAATCGGGGGTTGTGCAGCTTTCATTTAAATCGACACTTTTTAAAACTGCTCAGCAAAATTTTCAACTGGTGGTTGTTCAGGATATTAAAAGTGAGTTGGAAACCAAAGAGCTGGAAAGCTGGATAAAACTAATCCGTGTTTTAACACACGAAATTATGAATTCAGTGGCGCCAATTACGTCGCTTTCGCAAACCATTTCGGGATATTTTAAAAATCTTGACGGAAACCTGCCGGATGAAAAAATTATCGGGAATACCATAAAAGGGCTCGAAGTAATTAACGAGCGTGGTGCAGGTTTAATCAGTTTTGTTGAAAACTACCGCAAACTTACCCGGCTGCCACAACCCGACAAAAAACCGGTCAAAATTGGTCATCTTTTTGAAAATACAATTACATTGATTAATTATGAATCAGTAAATGAACATGTTGAGATAACTTATAAAACGAATCCTCCCGATTTGGAAATTGTTGCCGACAAGGAACAAATTTCTCAGGTACTCATCAATCTGATAAAAAATTCTCTGGAAGCATTGAAAAATCTCAACGAAGGGGAAATATTACTGAGTGGCGAAATCAATTCAACCGGGCGGGTTCAAATCACTGTTTCTGATAATGGTCCCGGAATACCGGAAGATTTGATGGATAAAATCTTTATTCCGTTTTTTACCACAAAAGACTCGGGTTCGGGAGTTGGATTGAGCATTTCGCGGCAAATTATGATGTTGCATGGTGGCAGTTTAAAATTGGTTTCTGCTGCCGGAAAAAGCACATCCGCGATTTTGGAGTTTTAATTTAGTATTTCGATTACCTCTTCAATCCTCGACAGTTTATTTGTTAAAAAATTTATAGAATCGCATTTATATTATTTGTAAAACACAATATATCAATTTATTAGATTAATAATTTGAAACTAACCGATTGGTTGCTAACCAAACGGTTAGCAACCAATCGGTTAGGAATATATTTTATTCATATATTTGCATAAACTAAAAGAAAAGAGCGCAATGATTTTACATGAAAGTCCTTTTGTTTTCGGCAGAAAAGCAGTGGGTAATAAATTTACCGACAGGGAAAATGAAACGAAACGTTTGGTTTCAAACTTTCAAAATAAAGTTAACACCGTTCTGATTTCGCCCCGAAGGTGGGGCAAGTCGTCACTGGTAAAAAAGTCCTGTGATTTGGTGGCAAATGAAAAAACCATTGTTATTCAGATAGATGCTTTTGGAATTCGGGATCCTAAAGATTTTTATACCTTGTTAACCACAGAGATAATTAAAAATACATCGGGTAAAGTGGAAACCTGGCTTGAAAATATCCGAAAGTTTATCAGTCGGCTTTCTCCAAAAATTTCATTTGGAACAGATCCATTCAGCACTTTCGAACTGACCTTTGATATTGAGGCAATCGATAAGAATTACTTAGAACTACTTGACCTGCCGGAAAAAATCGCAATAGAAAAAAATATAAAACTTATTATCTGCATCGATGAGTTTCAAAATACAGCGAATTTTACTGAATCGGATTTATTTCACAAACGTCTTCGAACAGCCTGGCAAAACCATCAATCAGTCACCTATTGTCTTTATGGAAGTAAAAAACATATGATGTCAACCCTGTTCGAAAATCAGTCCATGCCTTTTTACAAATTCGGAGAAACAATTAATCTGGAAAAGATTTCAGCAGAACACTGGATTGCTTTTATAATTGAAAGGTTTCGATCGACCGGCAAGGAGATTACTGAAGATCAGGCCACGATTATAATTCAGTCAGTTAAGGCTCATTCTTATTATGTTCAGCAATTATCACATCTTACCTGGCTTCGCACATCCGATTCGGTGGAAAATGAAATTATTACTCTTGCAATTGAAGATTTATTAGCGCAGAATGCCAACCTTTATCAACTGGAAACTGAAATATTGAGCGAGACCCAGTTAAACCTATTGAAAGCTATCGCTTCAGGAATTACTGATGGTTTCAGTAACCCTGAAATTCTTACCAAATTTCGTCTGGGAACATCAGCCAATATAAGCAAACAAAAAAAAGTTTTGTATGAGAAAGAACTTGTTGATATCAGAGGCACAAAGCTTGAATTTCTTGATCCAGCCTATGAACTCTGGTTTAAGAAAACCATTTTGAGAATTCCTCTTCCATCTCCAACGCTTTAAATCCTTCTGTAAAAATAACTCGTCTTTTCCGCTTTCACATCAAAAGTAAAAATCTCAATATTTTTGATTTTGTAAAAAACTGACAGCAACCCGATATCGCCTGCGCAAAACAGGCTGTGGGCGCTCATCACAAAAATCAGGAAGTAAAAAACGGGTTGGTTGAAAAGGAAGATTATTCCAATTAATGTAATCAGTTTTACAGCAAACAAAGGTGTTAAAGCTATGAATGCAAATTGGCAGCGGTTAATTACAAACTGGTCGGCTTCGGCATAAAAAATAAACTTTCTCAGATAACCACCATAAGTAACCCGTTTTGCACCTGCAAGTTTCAGGGCAATCCCATGTAAAAGCTCATGTATTACAATTAAAGCTGAAAAACAAAAAATCAAAGCTGCAAGAGAATAATACAATTGAGAAGGCGAATCCTGAAATGCAAGTATTATGGATCGGGTGAAAAAAAACATTCCAACCATTATCATTACAATCTGATAAACCATATAAATCTTAATGATTCTGCCATTTTGCATGAGCTGGTTAATTACAAATTCCTTGATTTGGGTATGACTGAGTTGGGCGATCAATTCGTAATCACCGGAATTGCGAAGTTTGTCGATGGATGGATTTGGCATGGTTATTTGGCAAGAATTGTTTTATACAACCCGACAATATTGAACAGCCTTAATAAAAATGCCGACAGTACTGAAGCAGCAATCATAAATACATAACCATAAAACCAGTTGCCTAATTGTTTCGAAATAAAGGCCAAAATCACAGTTATACCTGCAAATGCAAGAAGTTTAAAAATAAACAGGTAATTGGGTTTTAGTTTGAAAACAAAGGATGCGAGAATAACCTGTGCCGCTGCAGTAATAATTTGCGTGAATAAACTCGCGTAAGCTGAACCAAAAGCCTGGTAGCGCGGAATCAGGAAGAGATTGAGTGAAACGTTTATCACCATTCCGATAAATGCCATAATATTGAGTTGTTTCATACTTCCGTTGGCGGTAAGCAGCGTGCCAAAAACATAAGTAGTGGCTATTCCGATAAAACCTGTCATCAGAATTCCAAGTATTTCCGATGAGTGTTCGGTGTTCGAATGGTAAAGTACATCCATAATTTCGGAGTTGTAGAAAATACTCGAAATGGCAACCACCACGGCAGTTACAAACAAAAAGGTAAACGACAGTTTTATCATTTGCACTACCGGTTCGCGTTGTTTTATCATTTTGGCAAAAATGGGCAGCAACAACCCGGCAACCATCACTCCAAACATCGAAACGGCATCGAGCAAGCGGAATGCTTGCGCGTAAATTCCGGCCTGCTGTTTCCCCAGCGGTTCGGGAAGTAAACGTTCGAGCATCACTCCGTCGATTCGGTTGTAAAACGACATCAGCAAAATCAGCAACGCGTATGGGTATGATTTCCGGAGGAAAACGATAAAAAACCTGGGATTAAACCGGAGGCTGATTTTTCCCGATTTTTTCAGCACAATTACAAAAGTGATGATGGAAGTAAGAATGTAAGCAACAGTTTGAGCATAAACAAACCATTCGATATTAAAATGTGTTCTGAAATACACCGTGAATAAAAGAACACTGCAAATTGCAATCATCAGGCTGCGGTCGAGTACCGATAATAAACTGTCGGTGCGGAATAAGTGCAAAGCGCTGATATTCGAGCGCAAATAAAGAGTAAACGAAATAAGGAACTGGTTGAAAATAAGAAAGAAAAGCAGGTGAAACTGGATTTTGCTGTAACCGATAATTGCCGCCACCACAAGGCTAAAAACGGCATAAACAATGGCAAGCATGAATTTTAATCCGACAATGTTCGAGAGATGTTTTTTAAGCAGGAAGTTGTGCTGTGCGATGTTTTTATTATTGAAATTCGTAATCCCGACATCGAGCAAAATATTCAGTAAAAGGGAGAAATTGAACAATGCAAAGTACATCCCGTAACTTTCGTCGCCCACCAGATTTTGCACGGTACGGTCGATTCCAAAAATCCAAAATGGTTTAATTAACAGATTGAGGGACAGTAATAATATAAGATTGGTAACAAATTTACGTTTCAAAGTCTTTGGTTCAATCAGTTATTACTTTCGGAAGAAAAAAGAAGTTGTGTTTTTTTACGGTTGCTTTTTCAACCTCCACCAACTTATTATTATGTAGTATAAACGCAGAATAATTCAGATTATTTAAAAAGTCAAAACATTTATTTCTGTTTTCGTTCTCCCATAATTCACAATAGATAACCGGCTGGTTTTCAGTAATTATACGTTCAGCTCCCTTCAATACAAAATATTCAAAATTTTCAACATCAATTTTCAGCGCTGTAATTTTCTTTTTGGTTTCGGGTATTGGTGAAAATTCATCGAGACAGATTACCGGAACCTTGTACTTTAACCCGCTGTTAAATTCAGTGTTGTCTTCATGAATTACATGACTGAGGCCATGCATGGGCACATTGTTTATCACGGGCATCACCATTTCAAGCGTCCCGGGTTTATCACCCGCTGCAACCTGGAATTCGTTTACATTACTCAGATTAAACCTCTTTTTAATCCGTTTCAGGGTATCCATGTTCAATGTTAAAGGTTCGAAGGAAAAAATGGTGCTATTAGGTAATTTTCTCGCTAAGTGATAGCTTGTAACACCAATATTTGCGCCCAAATCGAGTATAATTCCATCATCGGGAATTAGTTGAAGAAAATAAAAGAAATCTTTTTCCTTTTTGTCAAACCGGATTTTAACGATTATAAAAAGCGCAAATACATATAAATAGGTTTTTAGCCCAAGTATTTTTTGAAGGATATATTTAACGAAAGTCTTCATTTACTACTAACTTTGGGGCAAAGATATCAGAAAATAATTTCTATTTTACACCGTCATTATGAGGATTGCTGTAAATACAAGGTTATTGTTGAAGGGGAAACTGGAAGGAATTGGCTGGTTTACCTTTGAAACATTAATTCGCATAACCCAAAATCATCCTGAACATGAATTTATATTCATCTTCGACAGACCGTATGATCCCGACTATATTTTTGCCGAAAACGTTATTCCCGTGGTTATTGGTCCGCAGGCACGTCACCCGTTGCTTTTTTATATCTGGTTCGATTTCCGGATTCCTAAGGTCTTGAAAAAATACAAAGCCGACCTTTTCCTTTCTCCCGACGGATATTTGTCGTTGAGAACCAAAGTGCCGCAGTTGGCAGTTATTCACGACATCAATTTTGTTCACCGTCCCGGCGATTTGCCTTGGTTGATAGCCAAATATTACAACTACTTTTTCCCTAAATTTGCACGCATTGCCAAACGGATTGCTACAGTTTCGTTTTATTCAAAAGAAGATATTGCCCGATCTTTTAAAATTAGTTACGACAAAATTGATGTGGTTTACGATGGAATCAACCAGATATTTGAACCACTTTTAGAGAAAGAAAAAACGAAAATTCGCAAAAAATTTACTGATGGTGCCGAATATTTTCTATTCGTTGGAGCACTTCATCCGCGTAAAAATGTGAGTGGATTATTAAAAGCTTTCGATGATTTTAAAAGTGAAACCGACAACAAAATAAAGCTGGTGATTGTCGGGGGCGAAATGCACAAAACCGGAGATATTTTTGAAACTTATGACAACATGCGGTTTAAAAACGATGTTGTTTTTACCGGAAGGGTCTCGACAGACGATTTGCACGATATTTTTGGCGCTGCGCTGGCGCTTACTTTTGTGCCTTTTTTTGAAGGATTTGGAATTCCGGTGGTTGAAGCCATGAGCGCCGGTGTTCCGGTAATTTGTTCGAATACTACATCAATTCCCGAAGTTGGTGGAAATGCAGTTGTATATGCCGACCCAATGAAAATTGACCAGATTACCGATGCAATGATAAAACTGGCAAACGATAAGGAATTGCGCAAAGAATTGATTGAAAAGGGTTTTGAGCAAAAAAACAAGTTCAGTTGGGACGAGACTGCACACCTGCTTTGGGAAAGCGTGAAGAGGGCGTTACAGTGAGTAATGCAGGAATGTCTGCCCGAATGAACTCGTTCAGGCGGGCTTGAATGCGAGAATGCATGTAGCGATTGTTAATCGCTTTAAAAAATGGATATTTTATGAGTCGGTTACTATCATATTTCAAAGAAGGTATTTTGGAAGCCGGATGTGATGAGGCAGGGCGGGGATGTTTGGCCGGACCGGTTTTTGCCGCAGCAGTAATTTTACCTTCTGCTTTTGAAAATGAAATTTTGAACGATTCGAAAATTCTGACCGAAAAAGAACGCTTTGAATTGCGCCCGGTAATTGAAAAAGAAGCCCTGGCATGGGCAGTTGAAGCCGTTTCGAATGAGGAAATTGATGAAGTAAATATTTTAAATGCATCCTTTCTGGCGATGAACAGGGCAGTTCAAAAGTTAAAAATTCAGCCTGAACTTTTGCTTATTGACGGAAACCGGTTTCGCCCACAGACCAAAATTCCGTTTACCTGCATGATTAAGGGCGACGGGAGATTTTTTTCAATAGCAGCCGCGTCGGTACTTGCAAAAACCTACCGCGACGATTTTATGGTAAAAATCCATATTGAATTTCCGAATTACAATTGGAAAATGAACAAAGGTTATCCAACAAAGTTTCACCGTGACGCCATCAGAAAATATGGTATTACCAAATACCATCGTTTAACCTTCAGGTTATTAAACGAACAGTTATCACTCAACTTATAAAATTAATCTCAATGTAAAATGAATAAGCTGCTTTTAACATTTATAATTTTGATTCCGTTGTTTGGATTCTGCCAAAACGATACCGTTTATTATTTTGGTGTAAACGGTAAAATTGAAAATCCGGGCAAAACGGATGTGATGAAAAATGTGGAATTTAGCTCAGCGCGTAAAATAAGGGTAAAAACCTACAAAGCCACCGAATCGGACTGGATGCTTATTTGTACTGAAAACATTAAAGTTTTAAACGATTCAGTTTTTGAAATCAGAATGAAAGGCGATTAGTTTTCAGGTCGATTTACAAGAAAGTATGAGAAGCAGGAAGATGGGATTTACAAATTCACCGACTTGCTCGATAACCACATTAAACGCAAGGGGCAAACAAAATCGAAAATTCCGTTGATTTTGGATGGCGAAGTAACTGAATTCTATCCATTCGGGAGAATAAAATCAATATCGCAATACAAGAATAACGAACTGTTTTTTAATCAAAACTGGTTGTCAAATGGCGATCCTTTGATAGACGATATTTTTTACTCGGTTGATGAGGAACCACAATTTATACCGGGAATCGGTGTTTTGCATAAACATGTAACTAACGTAATAAGGGATTATGAATTTGATTTGTCAACTGTACAGGGTAAGGTTTTAGTGGGAGTTGCGGTAACCAAAGACGGAACAATCGGCGGGGTTCAGATTGTGAAAGGAGTAAGTCAGCAACTAAATGGTATCCTTGTGAATGCATTCAACACGCTTGAAGGTAAATGGGTTCCGGCAAAACTGAACAATAAAAATGTAAATTATTTTCAACTGGTTCCTATCAATTTCATTTACAACCGGTACGATTTTGAATACCTCGAATTAAAAGGCAGCAACCTGTATTGGATGATTAATTAATTTTTCTGAATGTGCATTGCAAGTCCCGAATTTGCATTAATATTAAAATTAAGTAAAATGCTTGCTTTGACCTGAATTTGCTCAATATATACTTTTGTTGAAGATTCCGAATTAGGGTTAAAAGAGTAAACGGTAGTTGAATAATCTGCACCAGAATCCAGAAACTTAAAATCGATGTTGCATGTTCTTGATTCACTGCCCGTCAGCGATCCCAAAAACCAGTCGTTTCCTGAGCCTCGAACAATAGTTGCAAATTTGCCAATTTCACTTTCAAGCACTTTGGTTTCGTCCCAAACTGTTGGCATGTTTTTAAAGAAATCCAGCTCGGGATGATTTTTAATAAAACCATCAGAATCGCCCGCGCCACCTTTCTTTCCGGGTGATCCATCAGGTCGGTCATACCAGAACAAAAACTGCCACGGACTGTAAATCATAACTGCTTTTGCCAGTTGCGAAACGTGACCGCCCATTTTTTCAGTAACCCGTGGAGAATAATAACAGTTGGTATTGTCTGCAGCACCAGCAAGCATTCGCGTAAACAGAGTTATTAAAGTATGCTCGTTCGACGGACTTTCCTCGTCGCCACGAATTCCTTCCTGTGTAAGTAAATTTGGGTAAGTACGCGAAAAACCGGTTGGGCGGTACTCATCGTGAATATCAACCATGAGTTTGTTTTCGGCAGCTTTTTTTACCGCATCATGCAGCCAGGTTGTCCACTCCTGCGAACCTACCTGAACAAATCCATATTTAACACCTTTAATTCCCCACGATTTGTAAAGTGGCAGAATCTCATCAATTTGTTTTTCCAAGGCACGTCGGTTTACATACAAAATAATTCCAATTCCCTTCGTTTCGGCATATTCAATTACCCGATGTAAATCGAGTGGTCCGGGAGAACGATTCGAGTCAACCGTAACAGTGGTAGCATCAGAATTTTCATCTCCTTCCGCACCATACCAACCGGCATCGAATTCAACATATTGTATTCCGTTTTCGGCCGCAAAATCAACACATGCCAATCCTCCCTGTGTGGTTAAAGTAACTTCACGAATCACTTTCCCGGGTTTTATCCACGATACATCTTCAATGGCGCAGGGGTCGTTAAGGTTTTCATAGAAATAGTTATTTTCCAGCAATTCCCCGGCTGATTTTCCAATCATAATCGTCCGCCACGGAGTTGTGTAAGGCAGCTTTACAACCGCTTCACCTTCCAATGATGCCATCAGCGAATTTTCGTTTTCACCTGCCATGAATTTCATGCGGGCGAAATCAACCAACTTTGCCTCTCCAACTGCCAGCAACCAATTTCCGGCTTCAACTACCAGCGGTCTTTCAACAGGTTTTTCTATTGAATTGACCTGAATTTTACGGATTTCTGACTGGGCACGTTCGGATGCCCAACATTCAAAGTTTTGTGTCAATCTGAATTCGGTCAGTTCTTTTTGAATTTGAAGTGTTTCGTTTTCCGATTGCGCCGGAAATGTATAATTGAATGCAACTCCCTCGTTGTAAACCCTGAACGTAATTTCAAATTCCTTTCCCGGAGAACTTTTTTCTTTTAACTGAATTTTTGCCTCGTTAAAATGATCTTTAATTTCAGAACGCTCGCCATAAACCGGTTTCCACGACTGGTTAACTTCCATTTCTGAAAACGAAATAATTTCAAGATTTTTTCCGACTTCCTGTCCACCTTTCAGGATAAATCCCATCCGCGAATTTTGAACAATAATGGAATCGTCAATCGTAAACGAATATAAAACTACCGACGAATCTCCGGTTCCCACAGTAACGGTTATTTTCCCATCGGGACTTTTGATTTGAATGCTTTTTGAACACGAAAAAAGTGAGGTTGCAATCAGAAGCAGAATCAGGTTTTTCATAACTGTATTTTCTTTAGGCTGAATATCAGACCAAATATTGAATTCAAATATCATAAAAACAAACCATCAAAAATACATTCAACCCAAAAAATAGTACTTTTACGTATTGGGAAACCAATAATTTGAATCATGAATAAGACATACGATGTTATAATAGTTGGTGCCGGTCCTGCCGGCATTTTTACTGCTTTCGAGTTGGTAAAAAACAAACCGGAAATTAGGATTTTGATGCTCGAAAAGGGTAACGATATTTACAAACGAAAATGCCCGAAACATACCAACGGAGGAATTTGTGTTCATTGCAATCCTTGTAATATAACAACCGGCTGGGCGGGTGCCGGGGCCTATTCTGATGGCAAACTGTCGCTTTCGCATGAAGTAGGAGGGACAATCTCAGATTATATTGGTATTGAAGCAACAGCAGAAATAATCGGTTATACCGATAAAATATATCTTGAATTTGGCGGCGAACCAAATATTCATGGCGAGGTAATTACGCAGGCAATGCGCGAAATTCAGAAAAAATCAATCGAAGCCAATTTGCGCCTGGTACATTGCCCGGTGAGGCATTTGGGCACCGAAAAAACCCAACTGCTTTACAAATTGCTTTTCGATCATATTTCAGAAAAAGGAGTGGAAGTACTGTTTCGTAAACCGGTCACCGATTTCATATTCGACAATAGTTCTGTAAAAGGAGTGATTGTTAACGGCGATATGTTTTATGCTGATAAAGTCGCAGTAACTGTGGGAAGGGAAGGCTCGGAGTGGTTGTTGAAAAAATGTGAAACGCACCAGATTAAAACCGAAGTCGGAGTTGTTGACATTGGAGTTCGCGTGGAGTGCCGCAACGAGATAATGCAGGAAATCAACGAAAATTTTTACGAGGCAAAACTGGTGCATTACACCAAAACTTTCGACGATAAGGTACGCACATTTTGCTCTAATCCGGGAGGTTTTGTTTCTTCAGAATATTACGATAAAAATCTGGCAGTGGTAAACGGGCACAGTTACAAAGATTTGAAAAGTAACAATACCAATTTTGCACTTTTAGTTTCGCAGAAATTTACCGAACCATTTAACGCACCCATCGAATTTGGCCGGCACGTGGCCGACATGGCAAATATGCTGACTCAGCACAAAATTCTGGTTCAGCGGTTTGGCGATTTGGTTCGCGGAAGAAGAACCACTCCCGAACGATTATTCAGAAACAATATCATCCCAACATTAAAAGATGCCGTTCCCGGTGATTTAAGCCTGGTTTTACCTTATCGCATTATGACGGACATTATCGAAATGATTCAGGCGCTCGATAAAGTAAGTCCCGGCCTGGCAAGCGACGAAACTTTGCTGTATGGTGTTGAAGTGAAATTCTATTCCAATAAAATTAAGGTAAACAAAGGCTTTCAAACCGACACGATAAAAAACCTGTTTGTAGGTGGCGATGGTGCAGGAATTACCCGCGGTTTAATGCAGGCCTCTGTAAACGGGGTATTAATTGCAAGGGAAATTCTGAAAGGATTAAATTAAAAAAAGAGCTACATTTTATTGTAACTCTTTAACTTTGTGGAGAATATGGGAACTGAAACTGCCAATTTTTACATATTTTTTAACACTTGAAAACACTATGATTTTATGCTAAATTCCGCTATATACTTTAATTTGCAATCAATTGAAGATATTGAATAAAACGGAATGATGTTTAATAATATAGTAAAATG
>DATITY010000301.1:0-2652 GCA_035467235.1 Draconibacterium sp.
CATCGCCAAACGGATTTGTTTATTTTGCCAACCATCAGGGATTACTCGAGTTTGACGGAACCACCTGGAATTTATACAGGCTGCCTAATGAAACTGTCCTGCGGGCAGTGCAGGTTCAAAACGACTCTGTAATTTATACCAGTGGATACATGGAACTGGGCTACTGGAAATCTGATCGGTTTGGTAAGCTGCATTATTTTTCACTGTATGAAAAAGCAAAGCATTATTTATTCAAAAACACCGAATTTTGGAATATTGCTATTGCCGACAGTTTTGTGTATTTCCAGTCGTTTAACCAAATTCTGACTTACCATGCAGATTCGGTTTCGGTAGTAGATTTACCTCCATTTATTTCGGTAATGAAAAAAGTAAACAACAGGCTGCTGGTTGCTCAGCGAAATGTAGGGATTTACGAAATTGTGGGCGGAACGGTCAAACCCTTTTTAAAAGGTGATTTTTTTAACAATAAATTGGTTCAGTTTCTAATCCCGTTTAAGGACAATCAGCTATTGATCGGGACCGCGTCTCACGGAATTTTTGTTTGGAATGGCAACGAAATTTTACCCTGGAACAAAGATTGGACAGATTATTTTATCAAAAACGAACTCAATCGCGGCTTTTATTCAAAAAACGGGCACATCATTATAGGTACAATTATCGATGGTATTGCTGTATTCGATGAAACGGGAACTCTGTTAATGAAAACTAATGCTCAAAATGGTCTCCCAAATAATACTGTACTCGGAATAGAAGCCGATGAATGGCAAAACCTCTGGCTTGCGCTCGACGACGGGATTGGATTTATTCGTCAAAACCACACAAAAGGTTTTTCAATAGAGAACATTCCTGAGGTGGGGGCTATTTATACCATGACTGTTTTTAACGAGAACCTTTATTTGGGAACAAACCAGGGTTTGTTTGTGAGACCGTTAAAAGCCGGAAGCAAAAATTTTATGCTGGTCCCCGAAACGCAGGGTCAAATATGGGACTGTAAGGTAATTGACCGGAAATTATGGGTTGGGCACAATTCAGGCACTTTCACAGTACAAGGCAGCAGGGCTTTACAAATTTTTGATCAAGCCGGCGGATTTAGCATCAAGCCTGATTTGAAACACTCTGACCTGCTAATTCAGAGCACTTACAACGATTTGGTGGTTTACAAAAAAAATGGCGATTCATACAATTTCAGAAACCGGATCAGTGGTTTTTCAGACCTGATTAGGTTCATTGAAATTGACCATCTTGGAAATATCTGGGCAAGTCATTTACATCGTGGAATATTCAAAATTACCACCGACGATAACCGGGATAAGGTAATCGATGTAAAATCCTACGGGGAAGAAATATTTAAAAAGAACCTTTCTGCCAACGTGTTTAAAGTTGAAAACCGGATAGTTTTCACTACTGGAAATCAGATATTTACATATGATGATTTGAAGGATACAATAGTGATTTTTCCATCGTTGAACTTAGCTTTAGGTGAATTTGCATCGTCACACCGGATCATAGAAGCGCCAAATCACCACTATTGGTTTATAAGCAAGAAAAGTATCGGCCTTTTTTCAATCCAGCAGGATAAGGTAACTCTAATTAAGGAATTCCCTGTTTCACTTTTTAAAAATCCACCGCTTGTTGATGGTTTTGAAAATATTTTTCCAACCTCGGAAAGAACATCGCTTCTCTGTTTACAAAACGGAATTGCCACACTCGATGCCTCGGAATCTGATGCTGACAAATCAATAACTAATTTCAAACCAGTTCTGCGTCAGTTGGAACTTTCTTCCACGCGGGATAAAATTATTCCGCTGCCACTTAACAGTTCGCAAATCAAAATCAAAAATAAATTTAACAACATCTACATTCGTATCTCATTTCCACATTATTCCGATTTACCGGTTTCGTACATCTACCATTTAGAAGGGCTAAACAGTGGCTGGACGGTGCCTGGGAATGAAACCAGTTTCCGGTTTGAACGCTTACCTGCAGGTGATTACACATTGAAGGTAAAAGCGGTTGATTCATGGGGCAATGAAAGCCGGATTTATACATTGTCATTCGGGATTTTACCAGCATGGTATGCCTCAACACCTGCCATTATTTTTTATATGATTGCGCTTATTGTAATCCTGTTGTTATTCAGGAGATGGGGAATACGGTTGACCAAACGAAAAGAAATGCAGCAACATGAAATAAGGGAAAAGGAACTAATAAGGTTGCGAAACGCAAAATTGCGCGAAGAAGTTGAGCATAAAAGCAAAGAACTGGCAAACTCAACCATGTCGATTATCAAAAAAAATGAATTACTGATGGAGTTGAAAGAGATTATCGAAAAACAAAAAGTTGAACTTGGAAGCCGTTATCCCGACAAGTATTACAATTATCTGAATAAAAAAATTGATGAAAATATTTCGAATCAGGACGACTGGCAAATCTTTCAGAATAATTTTGAACGGGCACACGAACAGTTTTTCACAAAAATGAAATCAAAGTTCCCACAACTTACCCAGAGTGATTTACGACTATGTGCTTATTTGCGCATGAATCTTTCGTCAAAGGAAATTGCACCACTACTTGGAATCTCGTTCCGTGGAGTTGAAAACCACCGATACCGGTTACGTAAAAAAATGAATCTTGAACACGATGAAAGCCTGA
>DATITY010000302.1:0-5636 GCA_035467235.1 Draconibacterium sp.
GAAAAAGATGTTTACGAACCACTTTGCAGGGGCTGCTTTCGCGAATTGAATCCAAATCCTGCCTAATTAGTTGAATTTATGATTGATTTTACCCTTTCTGAAATAGCTGAGGTTTTAAATGCAAAACTGTTTCAAGGAACAAATTACAGCAATCAGAAAATCACACAGATTATTACCGACAGCCGCACTTATTTTAAGGGAGAAAATTCTCTTTTCTTTGCCTTAACCGGACCCCGGAATAATGGCCATTCATATATTCCAAACCTCATTGAAAAAGGAATAACAGCATTTGTGGTTTCCGATTCATCGGTTCTCAACAAAAAAGCCACTTTTATTTTAGTTGAAAATACAAATGTTGCATTACAAAAACTCGCAGCTTTCAAAAGGCAACAGCACAATTATCCGGTGATTGGGATAACCGGAAGCAACGGCAAAACGATTGTAAAAGAGTGGCTGCACAGCATACTGTCTGACGAATTTAAAATTGTACGCAGTCCGAAAAGTTACAATTCGCAGGTGGGTGTCCCACTTTCTGTTTTATTGATGGATTCCGGTTATGATTTGGGAATTTTCGAAGCCGGAATTTCGCAACCCGGCGAAATGATTAACCTTGCTGAAATCATAAAACCTACGATTGGCATTTTTACGAACATTGGCGATGCACACCAGGAAGGTTTTGCTTCACTTCAACAAAAAACTGAAGAAAAACTGTTGCTTTTTGCAACTTGTAAAAAACTGATCTTTAATGCTGATTCGGAAATCATTAAGAATTATACTGAGAATTTTTGTAGTATCCATTCGATTGAAAAAACAGATTGGTCATTAAAAGACAAAAATGCAGCCATTTCTTATTCCGCAATAAAAATCGGTGACTTCACTGAAATTACGGCCAAAGTACAAAATAGAAAATACAATTTTAAAATACCATTTACCGATGATTCTGCTATTGAAAACGCCTGTCACTGTTTTGCTGCGGCAAGCGTTTTAAGCAACGATTTATCGGCGTTGTTGCCGGAATTTGAAAATTTGTACCCGGTTGAAATGCGTTTGGAAATTAAACAGGGAATCAATAACTGTTTGCTGGTAAACGACTATTACAACTCCGATTTAAATTCGCTTTCCATCGCGTTATCGGTTTTACACCAGCAGGCTGCCAAAGCTCATCTTTCAAAAATGGTTATTTTATCTGACATTCAGCAAACCGGATTGCCGAAAGCTGAATTGTACAGTCAGGTAAATAAGCTTCTCTCCGATTGGAAAATGGATGAAATAATTGGAATTGGCACCGAAATTTCGTGCTTTTCCGACCTGTTTTCAATGCGGAAATCATTTTTCGATTCGTTGGCTGATTTTGAAAAGCAATTCAACCGAACCAATTTTCAGGCGTCCGCAATTTTAATAAAAGGTGCCCGGCAATTTACTTTCGAAAAAATATCACAGCTTTTACAATATCAGGCACATCAGACTCAATTGGAAATCGACCTGAATGCACTCACTTACAACCTGAATGTTTTTAAAAAACTGCTTCGATCTGAAACCAAAATCATGGTGATGGTAAAAGCATTTTCCTACGGCAGCGGCGATGTTGAAATAGCCAGTTTACTGCAATATCAGAATGTTGATTATTTGGCAGTTGCAGTTACCGACGAGGGCGTTCTGCTGCGTAACGCGGGAATTCAAACCCCTATAATTGTTATGAATCCCGAGCAAAACAGTTTTCAGCAAATTATTGATTACCAGCTGGAACCCAATATTTACAGTATTGAACTGATGGAGAGTTTTATTAAAACAGTTTTGCAAATTGGAATCACCGAATTTCCGGTTCATTTAAAAGTTGATACAGGAATGAACCGGCTGGGATTAAAAACCGATGCTGAAATAAAGCAGGTTATTAAAATGATATTGGAAAGTGAGCATATTAAAGTGCAGTCGGTTTTTTCGCACCTTGCAGCCAGCGACGATAGTAGTTTTGATGCCTTCACCCTTGAACAGATTGCCCGGTTTGAAGAAGTTTCAGATTTGATTTCAAAATCATTCACTTATAAAATCGATCGGCATATACTAAACTCTGCGGGAATTGAACGGTTTCCGGAGAAACAGTTTGAAATGGTACGATTGGGAATAGGATTGTACGGCATTTCCATCACAGGTTTGCCATTGCAAAACATTGGTACTTTGCGAAGCACTGTTTCACAGGTTAAAAAAGTAAAGGTGAGCGAAACAATTGGATACAGCAGGAAAGGCAAAATTACCGCGGATAGTGAAATTGCAATTGTTCCGCTTGGTTACGCCGACGGACTTGACCGCAAACTGGGAAATAATAATGGCTCTGTTTTTATTCATGGCAAACGTGTGCCGATTATCGGAAACATTTGTATGGATATGATGATGCTGGATGTAACCGGGCTAAACGTAAAACCCGGAGAAAGAGTGGAGATTTTTGGCCAGAACATTTCAGTAACTGAAGTTGCCGAAAAAGTTGGCACAATTCCTTACGAAATATTAACCGGGATTTCGCAAAGGGTAAAACGGGTTTATTTGCAGGAGTAAGTCAGACTTTATCCTAATTTGCTGACACGTTCCAGGCGACTGGCATCCAGAATTTTAATTTTCCGGCCATCAATGGCAATTACTCTTTCGTTGGCAAATGTTGAAAGTGTACGAATTGCATTCGAGGTTGTCATGTTCGACAAATTGGCTATATCTTCCCTCGAAAGGTAAACCCGTAAAGTGGTACCGTCATTCTCGACACCATATTTATCTTTTAACAAAAGGAGGGATTCGGCAAGTCGTCCGCGAATGTGTTTTTGCGTTAAAGTAACCATTCGCCCGTTGGAAAAAGCAAGTTCCTGTGCCAGTTTTTGAATAATTTTATATGAGAAATCACTGTTTTTTAAGGCACGGTTCATAATAAAATCTGCGCTTATGGTACAAATCACCGATTCTTCCAATGTTAATGCTGAGGCAATGTGATTTTCGTTGCTGACCAACGCTCTGTAACCAATTATACCAAGGGGTTTGGCCATCCGTATAATTTGTTCACGTCCACCAACACCTTCCTTGAAAATTTTCACTTTTCCATCAACCAAAATTATCAAACCGGTTGGTTTATCTCCTTCCTTGAATATAAATTCATTCCTTCTGTAATTTGAAAGAGAGATATGGTATTGAAGTTCCTCTTTTTCTTCAGGGGTTAAAAGGTAAAAAATCGATTTTGGATTATCAACAATATCTTTAATCCCAAATTCTGTATTATTGTACATGAAGCTATTCTGTATGTTTTATAGCATCAAAGCTAAAAAAAAATGTTTAACCCAAATAATTTTAACGATAATTTTAAATTATATGAGTTATTTCCACCTTGCATTTTTCCACTTGTTTTGCTCTTCTGTGGTGAGAAATGTCCATACTACAATCCGACTGTTTTTGTTACCCTGACCCATTGGAATGGTTTCCACATTTAAAGCATTTGTTTGTTGCAGCGCTTTATAAATACTTTTTAGGTTCGATTCTTTTGAAATCAAAGTAGAAAAACAAAAACAGTTGGTCGCAAACTTTTTACTTTGCAAAATCATGTTGCGAATAAATTTCTCCTCGCCACCCTCGCACCACAATTCATGTTTTTGCCCACCAAAATTAAGGATTGGCTCAATTTTCTTGCCCGGATTCAAATTATGGACTTTCCGTAATGTGCCAGCCAGTGCTTCTTTCTCAGAAGCATGAAAAGGAGGATTGCAGACCGAAAGATCTATCAATTCATCTTTTCCAATGATTCCGAAGAAATAGTCTTCCGGATTAGTTTGAAGTTTACATTCAACTTTCCCCTGTAAAGCAGGATTGGATTCGATAATTTTATTTGAAGATTCAGTCGCTATCGCATCAATATCAGAACCAATAAACGACCAGTCATATTCATGACTTCCGATAATCGGGTAAATGCAGCTCGCTCCCACACCAATATCGAGGCATTTTATCTTTGGTCCTTTCGGAATTTTTCCAGAGTTGTTTTTGCCCAAAAAACCGGCAATGTGATGAATGTAATCGGCTCTTCCTGGAACAGGCGGACACAAATAGCCGGCTGGGATATCCCAGTAATTCAAGCCGTAATGATGAATTAACAGCGCTTTGTTCAATGCTTTAACAGCATCCGGGTTGGCAAAATCGACAGATTCATCACCATAAATATTTGGCTTAACAAATGCAGCCAGCTCGGGAGAACTCCCAATCAATTTGCTGAAATCGTATCGTTCACGGTTTTTGTTTCGCGGATGCAGTTTCGACTTTACTTTTGGATGTTCTTTATTTATTCTCATTTGGCTTGTGCCGGAGTTTCCAAACCAAACAGATCGAATGGTTTTTCGGCATAAAAATCTTTAAAAAGAAATACAGTCAGAACTATCAAGGCAATAAACGCCAAAACAATCAATATTTGTACTGCCGATGTTTTTTGAATCTCCTGACGATCTTTAACTTCACAAACCTCGCCGGGACAATGCTGAACTTTTCCTTTAAAAAACAGAGGATAAAATTTACAACCCAGGCAAATTCCAAAGGCCGATTCGAAAAACAGGAAAATAAGACAAATAAAGCAAATCAGTCCTGTTATCGGACTATAAGAATTAACAAGCACCAGCAATACAAACATCGTAACCGCAAGTACCACTCCAATTATCCATGCAAACTTTTTTTGCGGCGCTCCCACATATTCAGGTGTCTGGTTTCTCACAATCAAACGGCCAATAATCAAGGTTGGTGCAAACTTTGGATTTACAAAAACACGTATCACAATATCGGCAAGGAAAATAGTAACTGCATATTTCAGTAATGTAAAATCGCCTTTCATGATAACTGTCATAATAGAAATCAGCATCATTAAAAACAATATTCCGGCTGCTGCCCTTATTTCACGCTCATTCAAAACCGGGATATTATAATCCTTAACTTCTTCTCCAAATTTTACGATTTTACTCATTTTTTAATTTTTGAATTTGTAAACACAGCGGCTTTACATTTTTTTTAACAATAGTAATTTGATTTTTGTGAATTTCTGCAAACCTACTAAAATATGCTAAAATATGTTTTTTGCGGCGGATTACTTTTGTGGTTTGAAAATAACCTTTTGTAGTTCGCAGTGTTAATAAATTAAAAGCAATTTCAAACGTGGAGTACTATTTTTCACTTCATCTGAAATATCAGTTATATTGCATGAACTTACATGAAATTAACCAGTTATAATTCAAAATATGGCAATAATAGTAGCAATCAGGCACAATACATATTACAAATACGATCGGCTGATTAATATGGGTGCTCATGTTATTCGGCTGAAACCTGCACCGCACAGCCGCACCAAAATTCATTCGTACTCGTTGAATATTGAACCGAAGGAACATTTCATTAACTGGCAGCAGGACTCGTTTGGAAATTATCTGGCACGAGTGGTGATGCACGAAAAAGTGAAGGAATTTAAAGTTGAAGTGGAGGTTGTTGCTGAAATGACAGTGATAAATCCATTCGATTTTTTTGTTGAAGAATACGCTGAAAAATTTCCGTTTCAGTATGAAATTCAGGACACTAAAGAATTAGCACCTTATTTCGAAATCATGGAAAATGGCCCGCTTTTAACCGAGTGGATC
>DATITY010000303.1:0-2591 GCA_035467235.1 Draconibacterium sp.
TACAGACAGTGAAAACAATACCAGGCTTTTAACCCGTCTGCGAACCAAATATGTCTGGAAAGGATTCTGGATAATTTACTACCTGATTTACGATTTTGGCGATATTGTAATGATGTCGCGATGCATGAAAGGAATTAAGAAAAGGGCTGAAAATTGGGGTACACAAATTCAAAATCAATGATGATTTATAGAATAATTAACACGTTACAACAATTTTTTCAAAAGTGGGATTTATGAAAAAATCAATCAACTTGCTATTCTTAATCTTCCTGATTATCCCGGGTGGCATGGCACAGGAAAAAACAACCATCAGCAGGTCTTACCTTTCAGCAGGCATTAAACAGATAAAGGAAAGCGCCAATTTCGGATTTGTATTTAATGGTCCGCAATTTATTTACGGCCATTATTGGGAATCATCGAAAACGAGATATGAACGCCGAAGTTAACACGCAGAACAATTTCCAGTTTGGTAAGGAAGCATTTGATTGGGTTGATAAAATTGTGGAAATTTGCGACTGAAAATATCAAAAACATGAAAAATTGGTTAATATGAAATTATCAAACAAAAATGATTGAAACAGAAAGACTGATTATCAAACCACTGACATACAAAGAGCTCGAAAAGTACATCCTGAACGACAACTCTTTGGAACAGGAGCTGAATTTGAATGAAACTTCGCGGTTAATTTCCCCCGAACTGAAAGAAGCACTTGAACGGACCATTTTGCCCAATGTTGCCGACACATCAAAAAACTATTTATATTCAACACTTTGGACTCTCATTTCAAAAAAAAACAACAAAATGGTGGGCGACCTGTGTTTTGTTGGAGCGCCAAATAACGAAGGAGAAATCGAGATTGGTTATGGTACATATGATATTTTCGCCAGCTTAGGGTACATGACAGAAGCCGTTGGTGGAATGATTTCGTGGGCAAAAAAACAACCTGAAATTCATGCAATTATTGCCGATACCGAAAAGCAAAATACCGCTTCGTTTCGGGTGCTCGAAAAAAACGGCTTTGTAAAGACTGGCGAAACGGAAACTTTGCTGAAGTGGAAACTACGTATAAAAACAACCGAAAATGAAATTTAAATTCAGATAAACATGAACGGAATAATCTCAAAAATCCGACAAACTCTCAATGAAAGCGCCGACGAAAAGACCCGTAAACAAAGCAAATATTTTTTCAAAGAACAGGTTACCGTTTATGGTGTGAAATCGGCCACAGTTCAGAAAATCGCCAAAGACATTTTCGCTGAAATCAAGGACTTGCCAAAAGCAGAAATATTTGCCATGTGCGAAAAACTGTGGCAGTCGGGTTACATGGAAGAGTCGTTTTTGGCGTGTGTCTGGTCTGAAAAACTCGCCAAAAAGTTTGAACCTGCCGATTTTGAAATCTTCGAACGCTGGATAAAAAACTATGTGAGCAACTGGGCATCGTGCGACACATTTTGCAACCACACCGTAGGCGATTTTGTGATGATGTACCCCGAATTTCTTGCAAAACTGAAAGAATTTGCGCACTCCGAAAACCGCTGGGTAAAACGTGCTGCCGCGGTTTCACTGATTATTCCGGCCAGAAAAGGATTATTTCTAAGCGACATTTTCGATATTGCCGACACACTTTTGAGGGACAGTGACGACCTTGTTCAGAAAGGTTACGGCTGGATGTTGAAATCCGCCAGTCAGGCTCACCAAAAGGAAGTTTTTGAACATGTGATGAGCAAAAAAGCAGTGATGCCACGAACTGCACTTCGCTACGCCATCGAAAAAATGCCGGAAGATTTGAAAAAACTGGCAATGCAGAAATAAAATTTGACGCATGGGTGTCGCGCCCGCCTGACTTCGGGCAGGGTTTTTAACTGCGATTTTACGGCGGTTACAAACCGCCGCACCCTTAAAAAATAAACATGGAAATTCAAACTTTAAAAAACAACCTGCTCGAAAGTTATACAACAGCAAACCTGAATATCATTTCAGTGGTTTTACTGAATCTGTATAAAAACCAGCAATACAACACACTTCAAAAGATTGCTGATTTAATCAGCGATTTTGTGTTGGTTGAAATCGATGAAAACGGCAAAGGTTTTTCAAAACTCATGCTTTTGTACCATCCCGACCGTGGCGAATTTCACCGCAATGAAATCATAAAACTGGCAGAAGCTGAGAATTTTGATTCTCTGCTCAATTATTCGCACATCCTTAAACTGGAACGAATCGAAGAAATAGCCAGCGCCCTCGAAAGCCTTGAGGATATTGACTATTCTCCGGTTTATGCCTGGGATTTCGACGATGATGGTTTTACTGTAAAATCAGATTCGGGCCAAAAACAAAAAACGGGAAATCTGAATAACAGGAACAATAAACCTGTAACTTTTTACGAAGCCATAAAAATCCGTCAGTACGGAAATAGAAAAATCAGTTTTCCGGTTTACTATCTCGAAGATATCGATGAATTTGAATTTTCTGAATCTGACATTAACGACCTCGACGGAATTCAATATTGCATTCATGCAGTAAATATAGATTTGTCCGCAAACCGGATTGCTGACCTGCGTCTGCTTGAAAACCTCGGGATGATTGAAATGCT
>DATITY010000304.1:0-18066 GCA_035467235.1 Draconibacterium sp.
AGAGATTCCCGTAATTTGAATTTCCACGAACGCTTTTTCCATTCACTCAGTTTTATCTCGCGGCTGTTTTTCAGGTCAATCAAAAAATGTTTTAGCAGCAAGCGGGTAAATTTCTGCTCGTAAATAAAAGCGTTAATTTCGAAATTGGTTTCCAGACTTCTGAAATCGAGGTTTGTTGTTCCAACTGTTGAAAAAACATCGTCGATCATTAAGGTTTTGCTGTGGATAAATCCTTTCTGGTAGAAATATATTTTTATCCCGGCTTCGAGTAACTGCTCCACATACGAAAAAGAACACCATTTCGAAGTGGTGGCATCCGATTTTTCAGGAATAATTATCCGAACATCCACTCCGCTCAGCGCAGCCGTTTTTAATGCCGAAACAATGGTTTGAGGAGGCATAAAATAGGGTGATGTAACATAAACGTATTCTTTTGCATTTAAAATTGCCGAGAAATACGCCTGTTCAATGTTTTCCCAATCGGAGTCGGGACCGCTGGCTGATATCTGAACCGGAGTTCCATTTTTTTCGGTTAGCGGCGGGAAATATTTTTCACCTGTCAGGTTTTCATTGATCACAAAATACCAGTCGGCGGCAAAAACCACCTGCATGGTTGCCACAGCATCACCGGTTATCTGAAGATGAGTGTCTCTCCATGGACCAATTTTGGCAACGCCGTCAATGTAACGGTCTGCAATATTTATTCCGCCGGTAAAACCAATTTTACCATCAACAACTAATATTTTACGATGATTTCTGAAATTTACCCGAGAGGTTAAACGTGGAAACCGAACTTCCATGAAAGGATAAATTTCAATTCCGCTTTCGCGAAGTTCCTTGAAAAATTTTTCTTTAAGGCTCCAGCTTCCAACATCATCAACAATAATTCTTACCTCAATGCCCTGGCGACATTTTTCTTTTAAAAGATTGATAACCTGCCGGCCAATTTTATCGTTTTCAATGATGTAATATTCGAGATGTATATGATGCTTTGCATTCTTAATGGCAGCAAATATTGCTTCAAAAGTTTCCTTCCCGTTATTCAGAATTTTTAACTGGTTGCCCGTTGTCAGCAGCGAATCGGAGTTGTTAAGCAACAAACGAATAATGTTTTTCCTCTCTAAAACTTCGGGACTCAAATGAAGATCGGTATGTCCAATTTCGCGTAATTGTTTGGTAGAGAGCCGCCTTATTTTGCGCAGACTTTTTACACCCCTGCGCGAAAACAGTTTTTGTTTGCGGTACTCCTGTCCAAAGAAAAGATAAAATGCAAGACCGATAAGCGGAACAAGAATAAGTACCAGAATCCAGGCAATGGTTTTAAATGGTGAACGTTTCTCCAAAATAATCATAACAGCAACCGGGATACCCGTAACAAGAAAAACCAGGGAAAATATTTGCCAAAAAACGCTCCAGTTCATTGTTTAAAATTTGTGTTGCTTTTCTGACCAAATTTCATGAATTTTGCGGTCAAAAACAATTTGATTTTTTAATTCGTACACACAATTTGATATTATTTTTAGGGAGGATGACAAAAATGAAACAGTTATTTATTGTATTGGCGGTATTACTGATTTTCTGGGCTTGTTCGGGACCGAAAGGAGTTGGTAAAGTTGAGATAATTGAACCAAAAGCTGAAGCTGATAGCATTGAATATGGGGTGGAAACTTTTGATGGTAAATTTGAATCATGGTACGCACAGCATAAAAGTCCCGCGACTTACCGTTCGCTGGAGTATTACGAAAACTGGAATAAACAGTATGTTAACGAATGGAATTACAAAGCCTCTCAACCGGGTAAAAATTCTTTTTTCGAACCAATTGTGGGTTATAATCCAAATGAGAAATACGGTTTTGATGTTAATCACGAACTTTTCTATTATTTTCAATATGTTGAAAATGTGCTGAAAATTCAAATTTTGCCGGGAGGACCGAAGGCAGTTCAATATTAAAATTAAAGTATGGTTAGTAAAAAACGCACAATTATCATTCTGGCAATTTGCATTATATTTTCGATTGCTGATGGTTTTGCCCAAAAAGCCAAAGACACAGCTGGCAACCCGGTTTTAGAAGGTTGGTATGCTGACCCTGAGGGAATTGTTTTTGGCGATGAATACTGGATTTACCCCACATTATCGGGTGCTTACGGCGAACCGGACAAACCTTCGGAACTGACACCCCAACAGTTGGAAACACAAAAGAAGACCATCAACAAACAATATTTGGAACAAACCTACCTCGATGCTTTTTCGTCGAAGGACCTCGTTAATTGGAATAAACATCCGCACGTTCTGGACATAAAAGATGTAAAATGGGCGGCATTTTCGCTTTGGGCTCCTTCTGTTATTAAGGCCAATAACCAATATTATCTGTTTTTTAGTGCGAATGACATTCAAAGCAATGACGAATATGGCGGAATTGGAGTTGCAGTTTCAGCTCAACCGGAAGGTCCGTTTAAAGATGCCATTGGAAAACCTCTGATTGACAAATTTCACAACGGTGCACAACCCATCGACCAATTTATTTTTCGTGATGACGATGGTCAGCATTACATTTATTATGGTGGATGGAGACATTGTAATGTAGCAAAAATGAGCAACGATTTATTGAGTGTCCGATCATTTGAAGATGGCGAAATATTTAAGGAAATAACGCCCGAAAATTATGTGGAAGGCCCGTTTATGTTTAAACGAAATGGCAAATATTATTTTATGTGGAGCGAAGGTAGCTGGGGTGGACCGGATTATTCGGTTGCCTATGCCATTTCCGATTCACCGGTTGGCCCGTTTAAACGAATCGAAAAAATATTGAAACAAGATCCTGAAATTGCAACTGGGGCCGGGCATCATTCTGTAATTAATATTCCTGGAACTGACGATTATTACATCGTTTATCACCGCCGTCCGCTTACCGAAACCAAAGCAGCACACCGCGAAGTTTGCATAGACCGAATGTATTTCGATGAACATGGAAAAATAAAACCGGTAAAAATTACGGTAGAAGGAGTTGAAATGCGCAAGTTGAAATGAATTTTAAAAACATACAATTCGACACGTTTTAATTAGTAATTGTGCCTTTTCCCTAATCCTTAAATATTTTTATAAATAAAAAACTGGTCGGATTCAATTTTTTCTGAATGAATGATTCTGCCTGAAATGTTTGGCGCTTTTATTCCGTTCACAAACAGTTTATTCCCCACAAACCGGTACGCTTCGTCCCAAAAGTTTTCCTGAATAAAACTTTCCAGCAATTGCTTACCGCCCTCAACAATCAGTGATTGAATATTTTGCTGATATAGGTTTTTTAGAATTTGGTGAATCATCTTTTTACCAAAATCGATTTTAATGAATTCGATATTCCCTGTCACCTCATTTTTAATCGAATTGAAAACAATGGTTTTAACAGTTCCGTCGAAAAGATTTAAAGTTTTTGGCAAGCGCAAATGATTGTCGATAACCAGTCTGACAGGATTTCTTCCCTCACAGTGCCTGACGGTTAACGAAGGATTGTCTTTTAAAGCAGTATTTGTTCCAACCAAAATAGAATCTTCAACCGCCCGCATCTGATGCACGCGGGTAAGCGCTTTTTCTCCGGTTATCCACGATGGTTCGCCAAATTCATTTTGTGTACGGTCGAAATCAATAAAACCATCGGTTGTTTCTGCCCATTTCAGAAAAATATACGGTCTTTTTTTTTCATGAAAAGTAAAAAAACGCTTGTTTATTTCGCGACACTCTTTTTCAAGTATTCCAAGCTGAACGTCAATCCCGGCTTTTATCATTTTTTCAATTCCTTTACCGGCTACTTTTGCAAACGAATCGATGGTGCCGATCACTACATTGGGAATTTTTTTCTCAACAATCAGGTCCGAACATGGCGGTGTTAATCCAAAATGCGCACACGGTTCAAGCGAAACATAAAGCGTACTTTGTTTCAGCAAATCTTGACTTTTAACCTTATTTACAGCATTTACTTCGGCATGTGCCTCGCCATATTTTACATGAAATCCCTCACCGATAATTGTATCGTTGTGCACGATAACACAACCCACCATCGGATTTGGTGAAACATTCCCAGCTCCCATTCGTGCCAGTTCGAGGCAGCGGTGCATGTATTTTTCGTGTATATTCATTTCGCGCGGAAAGTATAACTTTACAGCGCCAAAAGTAGAAAATGAAAGCGACTATTCAATATATTAATTCAGAATTGGCCGGTTTGTATCCGGTTTCTGAAATAGAAGGTTTTACCCGGATTATTTTTGAAGCGGTTTGTGGTTGGGGATTTACCGACCAGATTAAAAAAAGGCATGAAAAGGTTTCAAAAACTGACTTCGAAAAAATTAAATTTATCGTTTCGCGTCTGAAAAATTTTGAGCCAATTCAATATATTTTGGGTGAAACTGAATTTTACGGGCTGAAACTAATTGTGAATCCGGCCGTTTTAATTCCCCGTCCTGAAACAGAAGAACTTGTGCAGTGGATTACCAATAGCAAACTACCCGGGGAAAGTGCAATTTTAGATATCGGAACCGGCAGTGGTTGTATCGCTCTCGCGATAAAAAACCAGTTAAAAAATTCTGATGTTTTTGGAATTGATATCTCTGAAAAAGCGGTGGATGTTGCCAGGCAAAATGCAATTAAAAACAATTTGGATGTTGGTTTTTTTCAGGCTGATATTTTAAAGTGGGAGGAATTTGAATGGAAAAATTATGATGTTATTGTCAGTAATCCACCGTATATCAGGGAAAGTGAAAAAGTGCAGATGAACAGTAATGTTCTCGATTACGAACCAGAAAATGCACTGTTTGTATCAGATCTGGATCCACTTGTTTTTTACCGTTCGATAGCGGCTTTTGCTAAAAAATATCTTGCTAAAAACGGAATACTTTATTTTGAGATCAACGAGAACCTGGGATTGGAAATGAAGGAAATGTTAGTTGATTTTGGTTTTAAAGATATTGAAATCAGGAAAGATATTAACGGCAAAAACCGAATGATTTGTTGCATGAAGTAATATAAACGACATTCAATTATATATGATTTTAGATCTGATTGTGAATAGCAACTGAAACTTAAAATTATTGGCAGTTAAAATCAAAATGAATTGGTTAAACTCTTTTTTTTCTATCTTGCCAACTCAATCAGGATGAAAATATAATTGAAAAAGACTTTTATTTATCTGTTTTTATTTTTGAATTTTTTAGTGATTCTTGCACTATTAATAAGTTATCTGGCGGTTTTTATACCTCCCGATAAATTTTGGATTCCGTCGTTTTTTGGTCTGGCATTTCCTTTTTTTGTTGTGGCGAATATCCTTTTTATTATTTTCTGGGCGCTTATTAAACCAAGGTTTTTGTCTCTTTCTCTGGTAGCAGTTATTTTAGGATGGGGTTTTATTAACCGGTATGTACAATTCATCGGTAAAAATACCGACATGAAAGGAATTAAAGTGGTATCATACAATGTCCAGAATTTTGCCGGCAAAAAGGTGGCCGATCAAAAAGCGAGTGCCAATAAAATACAGGAGTTTTTAAATGAAAAAAATCCCGACATTATTTGTCTTCAGGAGATCAGGTTGCGAAAGAACAATATTTTTAATATTTCAAACGTGGTTAAAAACCTGGATAACATAAAGCATTATCATTATGCCAGTTCAGGCTCAACATTTGGATTGGCAACATTTACGAGTTATCCTATCATAAAAATGGGCGAAATCAGGTATGAAAAATCCTCAAACATGGCAATATATACTGATGTTTTAATTGATTCGGATACAGTTCGTATTTTTAACCTGCATTTGCAATCATACCAAATCGACCCACGTAAATATGATATCATCGATTCACCGGGGATTGATGAGGAAAAAGATATTAAGGAGATCCGCGAAATAGGGGGGAAGTTAAAAAAGGCGTTTCAAACGCGTGCCGGTCAGGTACGTGAAATCCGGAAATTAATTAAAGAAACCCGTTATCCGGTGATTATTTGCGGTGATTTTAACGACACCCCGGTTTCATATACATACCAGCAGCTGCGTGGCGATCTTAATGATGCATTTGTTGGTTCAGGAAAAGGATTCGGACGCACTTATATCGGAAAATTACCCTCGTACCGGATTGATAATATTTTTTATAGCGACGATTTTAAATCGTATAATTTTCAGGCATACGATTTTCGTGCATCAGACCATTTGCCGGTTTCCACTGAGTTGGTGAGAACAGAGAGATGATATAAATAAACGAAAAGTTAAGTTATAAGATTGAGCAGAAAGGAAATAACATACTCAGAATAAAAACAACCTGACGGGACTTTTCCTGAGCTTCCTGTTTTAGTAGAGAAGTTTGATACTATTTTTCCGGTAGTATTTTTAGTGCTTCAATTTTGTCTTTTTCCAGCTGATTTACTAGCATCTCAATATTGTCAAATTTTTGCTCATCCCTTATCTTTCCTATAAATTTAAGGGTAATTTCTTTTCCGTAAATGTCTCCTTCAAAATCGAAAATGTTTACCTCAATACTCCGGTTGTCAGCGTTATTATTAAAAGTTGGGCGTGTTCCAATGTTTAGCATACCGTTGTAACTATCTCCATTCAGTTCAACTTTTACGGCATATACACCGTACCCGGGAATTATTTTGAACCTGTCCGACGCTTCAATATTTGCAGTTGGAAATCCCAGTTTACGGCCAAGCTGTTTCCCTTCCACAACTGCTCCGTGAAGCATAAACTGGTAACCCAAATAATGATTGGCTTTTTCAATTTCACCATTTTGCAGTGCATTTCTGATTTTTGTTGAACTTACGCTGTCCTCGTCAACTAAAAGAGCATCAAGTCTTTCAATTTCAAATTTATGTTTCTCGGCACACTTTTTCAGGTAATCAAATCCACCCTCCCGGTTTTTGCCAAATTTGTGGTCGTAACCCACAACCAAACAATGAGTTCTGATTTTTTCGACGAGTATTTTTTCTACAAATTCGTTATATGTTAATTCAGAAAAGTTTTTATCGAAGGTGTAAATTATCAAATGGTCGATGCCATATTTTTCAAAGAGTTTTATTTTTTCGTTGAGAGTGGTTAACAGTCTTAAATTATTTTCGTTGGGCGAAGTTACCAATCGAGGGTGGGTGTGAAATGTAAAAATTACCGTTTCACCATCGTGCTGTTTTGCAAATTCCTGTAATCGTAAAATCACTTTTTGGTGCCCTAAATGAACACCATCGAAAGTGCCAATGGTAACTACCGGTTTTCTGGCATTGAACTTATCTAAACTGGTATATAATTTCACTTTGTCAGTCGAATATCAGCGAACATATATTTTTTTAGCGAGAAAGCGGCTGTAAAATTAAGAAATTCATGTAATGACAAAATTCTTAAAATATGTTATTTTCAATGCTACTGTTTTTGGTGTAGCGGATTTTGTTAATTTTACCGCCTCAAAAAAACAATAGCATGATTTTTAATCGTATTATTTTTATTCTTTTCATTTCAGTAATTGTTTTTAGCAGTTGTCAGAAAAACAACGGATTTTCAATTAGCGGCAAGATAACTCATGCTGAAGGTGACACGATTTATCTTGAAGAATTGCAGGTTTCAACAACTAAACCCGTTGATAAAGTGAAAATTGGCAAAAATGGAGAGTTTGAATTTAAAGGCAAAACTTCAATTCCGCAGTATTATCTTTTAAAACTGTCTCCCAATAATTTTATTACACTTTTGGTCGATTCTGTTGATAATGTGTTTGTTGAAGCTGACGCAGCAAATTTTGGGAAAGAATATATCGTTCAGGGATCATTGGGATCAATTCAAATAAAGGAATTAACAGAGCATTTAAACCGCACAGTACACAAACTCGATTCATTGGGGCAGCTTAAAAATTTATCACAGGGAAATCCTGATTACGAAAGTTTAAAGGCTCGCTGGGATCAGCAATCTGCCGCATTAATTGAGGAACAATCAAAATTTTCGACAGACTTTGTCCTGAAAAATCCATTTTCAATGGCCAGCGTTTTTGCATTGTATCAAAGATATCGCGACCAGAGTTATGTAATTCGCGATTTGCAAACCATGCGTACGGCAGCGTCAGCGTTAAACGCAATTTATCCCACCTCAAACCTGGTAAAAGCTTTGTATGAGAATACGCTTCAGTATTTACGCGATGAAAAGGCTGCACAGATGAAGATGTTTATCGAACAGGAAGGATTAAACAGTCCGGACATCGTATTGCCCGATTCAAATGGGAAGGAAATTGCACTTACATCGTTGTTGGGCAAAGTGGTTTTGTTACATTTTTGGGCTGCGGAAGATCAGGGTTCGCGAATTCTTAATCCTTTACTGGTTGATGTTTACCAAAAATATAAATCGAAAGGTTTGGAAATTTACCAGGTAAATATTGGAGTCAATCGCAGTGAATGGATTGATGCCATTGACGAAGACAAATTAAAATGGATAAATGTGGGCGATTTGGAAGGTAGTACACAAGCCAGATTAAGTTATAACATTCAAAGCATTCCTTATAATTACCTTTTGGATAAAGAAGGAAAAATTGTTGCAAAAAACCTGACCGGACCTAACTTAGACAAGGCACTTGCCCGAATTCTGAAGTAGAAGTTCAGATTTCAAATCAAAAAATAATTAGTAAAGCTTTATTTTGAAAGAAAAGGGAAAAATATATTTTGTTTCCGATGTTCATCTTGGAGCACCTGCATTTAGCAACAACCATCAGCGCGAGTTGCTTTTTGCCCGTTGGCTGGACAGCATTAACGACGATGTGCAGGAATTGTATTTAATGGGCGATATCTTCGATTTCTGGTGGGAGTACAAAAAAGTTGTACCGCGCGGATTTACCCGTATTCTTGGACGCATTGCCAATTTAACCGACCGGGGAATACCTGTACACTTTTTTACCGGTAATCACGATTTATGGGTGTTCGATTATTTGCCTGCCGAATTGGGAGTTGAAGTTCATTACAATCAAATAATAAAGGAATTTGGAGGTAAAAAATTTTTTCTGGCACACGGCGATGGACTGGATGCAGAAGATATAGGATACATTAGACTGAAAAAAATATTCACCAATAAAAGGTTGCAATGGTGGTTTTCAAGGTTACATCCTAATTTTGCTTTGCATATTGCGCACAAATGGTCGGGATCGAGCAGAACCGAAAAGCTCAAAAAAAAGGAAGAAGAATTTAATGTTAACAATGATGGGATGTATAAATTTGCAGGGAATTATTTAAAACAGGAGTCGATAGATTATTTTATTTTTGGCCACCGTCATCAAATGGTTAATGTTCCCATATCCGAAACCTCGAGATTTGTTCTTTTAGGTGATTGGATAAAGAACTTTTCATATGGAGTTTTTGATGGTGAGAAGTTTGAATTATTAAAATATAAAGATTTATAGCTAAGATAAGGAGTTGGATTGCAATGAGAAAGGAAATTTATACCCGGATTATTGGGACTGGTAGTTATCTCCCCCCAATTATAGTTAGAAACGATTATTTTCTTGAACATGAGTTTTACGAACCATCGGGAAATAAAATAACCGACAAAACCAACGAGGAAATAATTCAGAAATTTTACGAAATTACCAATATCGCAGAAAGGCGTTATGTTGCTGAAGGGCAAGTAACATCTGATATTGCAACAATAGCAGTGCAGGATGCATGCGATTCCGGAAGCATTGATAAGGAAAGTCTTGAATTTATAATTGTGAGTCATAATTTTGGAGATATCCGCGAGGGAAATGTACGAATGGATGCGCTTCCAGCACTGGCAAATAAAGTAAAACAAAAACTGAACATTAAAAATCCGGCATGCATTTGCCACGATGTAATTTCGGGATGCCCGGGCTGGACACAGGGAATGATTATTGCCGACGCTTATATAAAAAGCGGTTTTATGAAAAGAGGGGTTGTTGTTGGTGCCGATGTGCTTTCCCGTATTTCGGATCCGCACGATCGTGATTCGATGATTTATGCCGATGGCGCAGGAGCGACAATTGTTGAAGCCATAGAAAGCGAAGAACCAACCGGTATTCTCTGTCATTCGAGCCGATCAGATTCAGCTCAGCATGCTTCGCTTTTAACGCTTGGTTATTCAAATAATCCAGATTTCAGTGGAAACGATCAGTTTGTTAAAATGATTGGGCATAAATTATACGTTTATGCAATCAGCACTGTGCCAAAAGTTGTAAAGGAAAGCTTAGACAAAGCCGGACTTCACCTGAGCGATATTAAAAAGGTATTCATTCACCAGGCTAACGAAAAAATGGATGAAGTGATACTAAACAACGTTTTTAAGTTGTACGAAGAAGAAGGCGATGTTATGGAAATTATGCCTATGAGTATCAGTAAACTGGGCAATTCTTCAACTGCAACTGTTCCCACTTTGCTCGACCTTGTGGTAAAAGGTAAAATGAACGGGCACCGCGTTTACAAAAACGATTATATTGTTCTTTGTTCGGTTGGTGCAGGGATGAATATCAACTCGATTGTTTATAAATGGTAGATTAAAACAGATATTATTACCTGTTATTTTTGGGATTATATCACTGAAGAAAAAAATTAATCGGCATGGTGTAACGTAACCGAACAGGTTCCCCTTTCTGTTTCCCCGGCTTCCATCTGGGCATCGTTTTCATAACTCTGATTGCTTCTTCATCCAAAACAGGATGTGCACCTCTTACAACCCGAAATGTACTTGTGCTTCCATCTTTTTCAACAATAAAGGAAACATAAACTTTACCTTGTATTTTTTTTTCCTGAGCCAAAACCGGATATCTAATATTGTTGGCAACATGTGTTCTCATAGCTAATTCTCCACCAGGAAATTCGGGCATTTCCTCAACAATAAAATATACCAGATCGTTTATTGTGTCATTTTCATCGTATGCAAGTTTGACACCTTCAGCATTCAACATTATTTCAATATAGAGTGAACTACTAACCTGAATGCCCTCTTCTTTTCCGGGCAGAAATCCTGAAAAATCGCTGAATATGCTTTTTATTATTTCAATCTCTATTTCAGTAGCATCTGAGATAATATCAACGTTAGACACATTTCCCTGTTTTTCAATATCCAATCTTAAATTGAAATATTTGATGAAGCTGTCATCCAGCTTTTTAACACTTTCCATTCCGACTGACCGTTTTTTCAATTCTTCTGAAAAAGCTGCAGGGCCTTCCATAAATTTTGCTTTCATGTTAGGATCATCGTACAAAACATCGGCAACCACAGCTTCCCCTGAGACAAGACTGCCTTTTTCATATTGTCCCTCTTTGATAATGGACTCCGATTCATCAAAGAGTTGGAAGAGACCGTCTTTTTCATTATTTATATAGTTTCCCGCAAGATTTAACCTGCCATTTGAGAACCAGATTTTGTAAGGGCCATTCAAAATTTTATCATCACCAGACAATAGCATGTGTTTATTACCATTTTTATAATAAGTAGTTATTTCCGCTATTTTGCCATTTTTGTAAACCAAATCAGCCTCCAGGATATTATTCTCGGTAAACAGTTGTGTAACCCCGTCGGCAACAAGTTTGTTGTTAAGTAAGTATTTATCTTTTTCTTCCAGTTTGAAATTCTTCCCGGTAAACCGGCAACTGATCTTTGAAATCACATCTCCATTTTTATTGAATGCACTAATAACCAGATGATCTATGCTAGTAGAATCGTAATCAACCGTACAAACAACAGAAGGATCACTTGTATCAGGCAATCTGGTTTCTCCTGTAATTTTAAATGAATGTTCCATTGAGGATGTTTGCCCCAGAGTTGTTTGGATACAAAAAAATAAACTGAAGCAAAGAATAAGAAATTGGAAATTTGAGTTCATTTGAAGAAGGTCAAGGTGATATTTTTTTACAACAAAGCTAAAAATTTTATCAGTTAAAAAGCGGGCATTTGCTCTTTTTACCAGTTTATTTTCCCGGGCCCTTTTTGTTCCAGAAATTCGTTTGCCCGGCTAAAATGGTGGTTGTCAAAAAAACCTCGGCTGGCCGATAAAGGCGAAGGATGTACCGAACTCAATATTAAATGTTTGTTTTGATCAATAAATTTGGCTTTACTAATTGCGTAATTTCCCCATAAAATAAAAACAACGTGCTGTTTTTCCTCGTTTATTTTATTGATTACAGCATCGGTAAATAATTCCCAGCCTTTATTTTGATGAGAACCGGCCTGATTCGCACGTACTGTTAAAGTAGTGTTGAGCAGTAAAACTCCCTGTTTTGCCCAACCGGTTAGGTTTCCGCTTCGGGGAATTTCTTTTCCAACATCATTTTGCAACTCCTTAAAAATATTCCGCAAACTGGGTGGAAAATCAATGCCATCGTTTACTGAGAAACAAAGTCCGTGTGCCTGTCCCGGACCGTGATACGGGTCTTGTCCGAGAATAACTACTTTCAATTTATCGAAAGGGCATTGATCAAACGCGTTAAAAATAAGTTTCGCTGGCGGATAGATTGTGTGGGTTTTATATTCGTTTCGCACAAATTTGGTTAATTCTGCAAAATAAGGTTTCTCAAATTCTTCAGCTAAAACTGTTTTCCAGCTTTCTTCAATTTTTACATCCATAATAACGAGGTGTTTCAGAAAACGAATTTAAGAAAACCTGTGGCATTTTTCCTTCCTAATGACGAAATGATATGATTTTTTAGCGGTTTAAATGAGCGTGTAACGAGAACCAGTTAACTTTGGATGCATCAAGTGCTTTGTAAATCTCGTATTGGCCCAATCCTGATGTTTTGGTGCACAGCACATTCACCCCACGCGTACATTCCGGTAAAACATACATTCAAAACAATTGATAAAAAATGAAAAACCTGAGCGATAATTCGTTTTATAGCTGTTAAGTTTTAATTGATTAAACCACTTTTTACAACTTATTTATTTCCTGAAAATTGTGAAGGTTGAGAAAGTTCAATGAGCCCACCCCAAAAAGTCAGAGTTCATTGATTTTTAACTCTTTTATCCCTGACCCCTGAAGGGAAATTGCTGAAATTCAATAAACCCATCAAAGTCCCTTTCAGTGTCCAGATAATTCAGGACAGGGATTTTAGACTTTTCGGAGCAAACACTTTATTCTTTTCCAAAAAAAGCAGATTCAGAACCTATTTGATTGAATCCGGATTCTATACAAATTCTATACAAAACCTGGCAACAAATAGTTAAGATAAGTTAGCCAAAAAATTCATAAGTAAATGTATTACAAAATATTAATAGAATTCTCAATCTGTATTTTTGTTGATTTGATATTTTATGTATAGGAAATGTATAGTTTATTTTTATTGCAATATATACTATCTTTTTTTCCTCATTCCGTATAAAACATTTAAACATAACTCTTATGAAACAAATTATCTTTTTACAAATCTTTCTGTTTGTTTCGGCTACCCTGCTTGCCCAGACCGGCAAGGTTGCTGTTGATAAAAAGGAAGACGGATGGAGACTTCAGGTCAATGGAAAGCCATTTATGATTAATGGTATGAACTGGGATTATTTCCCAATCGGCACAAATTTTTCGTATAGTTTGTGGAATGAATCGGACGATTTCATCAAAAAAGCACTGGATGATGAAATGTCACTACTCAAAAACATGAATGTCAATACCATTCGTGTTTACACCGGCATTCAGCCCAAATGGATAAAGTATATTTACGAAACGTATGGTATTTATACCATGCTCAACCATTCGTTCGGACGATACGGGCTTACCATTGATGGTGCATGGATGGCCAACACCGACTATTCCAATCCAAAGGTTAGGCAGTATTTGCTGAAAGAGGTGAAAGAATTGGCCGAACAATACAAGGGAACCCCCGGGCTTTTGCTTTATTTACTGGGTAACGAAAACAATTACGGGCTTTTTTGGAGTGGTGCCGAAACCGAAGATATTCCGGTTCAGGACAGGGAATCGACCCACCGTGCCCAGTTTATGTACCAGCTTTTCAACGAAGCTTCACTGGCCATGAAATCGATCGACCCGAATCATCCTGTATCAATATGCAACGGCGACGTTTTATTTCTCAATATCATAGCAGAGGAGTGTGAAGATGTTGATATACTTGGCATCAATGTTTACAGGGGCATTTCGTTCACCAGTCTGTACGACAGTGTAAGGAACGAATACGGAAAACCGGTTCTGTTGTCGGAGTTTGGCTCCGATGCCTTTAATGCGGTGACCATGGAGGAAGCACAGAATGAACAGGCAATATATAATGTTGCCAACTGGAAGGAGATATATGAAAACGCTGCTGGCATTGGCAAAGCTGGGAATTCGATTGGGGGTTTTACATTTCAGTTTAGCGACGGCTGGTGGAAATTCGGACAAACAAAATTACTTGATGTTCATGATACCCATGCATCGTGGGCAAACGGTGGATATTTATATGATTTTGTTGAAGGTGAGAATAACATGAATGAAGAGTGGTTTGGAATTTGTGCCAAAGGCCCCACCAACACCAAAGGATTTTACCAGTTGTTTCCCCGTACTGCCTATTATGCCCTGAAAGAAGCCCACCAGTTTAATCCATATGCCGAAGGGATGGATTTGAAAGCTGTCCAGCAACATTTTAGCAGAATACAGGTTGTAGATTCGTATCTGAAAGCCAGGGGCGACAAAGCTGCACTTGAAAGTGAGAAATTGAAAAAAATCAGCCTGAGCCGTTTGAGCGCTCAGTTCACAACTTTCAATACAGGGGGAAGCCTGATTTCGACGCCCGACGAACCCATTCCGGGCAGCATTACTTATCCCAATCAATTGGGTTTCGACCACATGCAGTCGTTTTATGCAGGGGTGGAAGCCAACCCGGCCCCAAATTTCAGGGCTGAAGTTGAAATTAATGTACTGGGTAATGTAGCGCAAAATCCAATTGACGAAATTTTTTATGAAAACAGGGGCAGGCCAGTTATCGTGAGCAGCGATCAAGGCAACCTGTCTTTTGAATCTCTGAACAGGGTTCAGGTTTACCGTGCCAGTTACAGTTGGGAACATAAATTATTTGATCTTACAGGTTTTTATCGGACCGGACATTACCATTGGGGTTACGAGGGCGATTTCTTTGGGCTTTATCCGGAAGCCAATTATGGTCCGAACATCGATATTTATAATGGTGTTGCACCAAATGGGTTCGAAATGACAGGCAAAAAAGTTTTTAAGGATTTCAAACTTGCCTTTGGCCCGCAACTTTGGTGGGGTGCTAACCCGGCTGTTTTGTTAAAATACAGCAAAACCTTCGGAACATTTAAATTTTCAGGGATATTTCATGAAGACATTGCGCAGCTTAATGCAACTGAAAGTTCGTTTGCCATTCCGCAGCCAAAAACCAGGCGGTGGACACTTCACTTAAGCAAGGAATTCGGGAAATTTGGAACTGAAATTGGCGGTATTTGGGCCGGACAACCCCTCAATGGAAGAGAGTTTCAGGTTGTTAGGGGAGATGAAGCGAATTACACTGTTTACAAGGATGAGATTAAGTCGCAGGATAATATTGGCGGCAAGTTAAAATTAACGTACAAAGGCAGCAAGTTTAACTGGTATGCCCAGTCGGCATATATGGGACTTGTGGCACAGGGCGGGGTTGATCAAACGCTTACTTTTACCGGTTGGCGCCTGAAAGACAGCGGCAGCGGAAACCAGTATAATTTTCTTACCGGATTTGCATATTTATTTGGTAACCTGCAGGTTGCCCCCAACTTTTTATGGCAAAAACCCATCGAAGGCCCAATACCGTCAAATGTACCTTCACCGGGCCGGCCGCGGAATATCCTCGACGATCCCTTCGTGGTGAGGGCCAACAGGGAACAGGTGGCAGGTGAATTATTGTTTACCTGGGATCCGACACCGGGTACCTGGATGTACGAATGGGATAACGACAAGGTGGAAGATTCAGAACTTGCGCTGAGCTTAGGTTTTGTTTACCGCCATTTGCCCACCACTCAGGATGCGGCAATAGGTATTTTGCCCGATGGCCGTACTTTGTTTGCATTCCCCGGAGCGCCTCCGGCCGAGGATTTATGGGAAATCAATGCAAGGGTTGTTTCTAAAACGAACAGCGATTTCGGTTTTATTGCCACACTGTATGCCGGCAAAGGACAGGCCAATGGAAGTGACAATCGTGTTATAATGCGCCAGGGAATCGACCTTCGAATGATTTACAAAGAAGTAAAACTCGTTTCTTTTGCCAGAATTAACGACTGGGGGCCGTATGACTACCACCGCGATTACAACCTGACCTTTCCCCTGCAACTGATGGCCGATATATCAACTTCATTGGGTAAGCCCGGTTGGTTTAACCTTCCTGAAACCAGTATCGGAGTTCGGGCCACTTACCGTACCCTCGACAAGTATTCCCCCCGGTATTCGCCAACACAAAAACTCGAAGGAGGCGAATGGGTTCCCGACCCTGATGCAGTTGGATTTGATAATGGCAATGAATGGGAAATCAGAACCTATTTGCTTATAAATATTGGAAAACAATAAACCAAATAAGATGAAAACAAATATTCATTTCATATATAAAAAACTTATCCCGGTAGTTACATTGGCTTTTATTTACTGGGGGTGCGAACGCGAACTTGACGATTTGCAACCGGCTACATTTCCGAAAAATCCGGAAGTATTTATTGACGGTTTCAGTGCAGGACTGAATTATGCTGCATTTGGGGGTTCAGTACCCACTGCTTTCGATGTGGATAATGATGTAACATATAACAATTCCAAAGCTTCCATGCGATTTGATGTCCCTAATGCAGGTGACCCGGAGGGAGCTTATGCCGGAGGTGTTTTTTCCACTGAAGTGGGCAGAGACTTGTCGGGTTACAATGCATTAACATTCTGGGCAAAAGCTTCACAGTCTGCAAACCTTGACCTGGTTGGTTTAGGAAACGACCTTGGTACCTCAAAATACCAGGTCACAATTTCGGGGCTGAATGTTAGTACCAGTTGGAAAAAATACATCATTCCGCTGCCCGATCCATCAAAACTTACAGCCGAACGCGGAATGTTCTTCTATTCGGTGGGACCTAGCGAGGGCAAAGGTTATTCATTCTGGATTGATGAATTGAAGTTTGAAAATCTGGGTACTATTGCCCACCGGCAGCCAATGATACTTAATGGAAATGATGAAGTAGAATCAGCTGTAAATGGATTGAGCTTTCCTGTTGACGGCCTGGGGGTAACCTTTAACATGCCTACCGGAGTTGACCAAACAGTTAATGCGGCACCTGCCTGGTTTTCATTTCTTTCCTCAAATGAAGGTGTGGCAAGTGTGGATGCAAATGGATTAGTTACAGTTTTGAGTGAAGGAACCGCTGTTATTACTGCCACTTCAGGGGGAGATGATGCCAAGGGATCACTAACAGTTCAGTCTTCAGGTGATTTTACACATGCTCCGGTTCCTACAGCCGCCCAGGAAGATGTTATTTCCATCTTTAGCAATGCTTATACAAATGTACCTGTCGATTATTATAATGGCTACTGGCAACCATACCAGACCACCACTTCGGCAGATTTCAAAGTTGGTGATGATGATGTATTATTCTACACAAATTTTAATTTTGTAGGTATTCAGTTTACCTCGCCAACGATAAATGCCACCAGCATGACACATCTTCATATGGATATCTGGATTCCTAATGAGGTTGCTCCTTCAGATAAACTGTCGGTGAAACTGGTGGATATGGGACCCGATGGAGCCCTCGACGGTAATGATCCAACGCTTACTTATGAGATATCAGGACCACTGGCTTCGCAAAGCTGGATAAGTGTGGATATCAATCTCTCCGGCTTATCATCCAGGAGCAAACTGGCCCAGATAATTTTTGAACGAATAGGAACTTCCCTGTCGGGGTTCTACCTGGATAATGTTTATTTATTAGGTAACGGGGGAGGTACTGTAACTGAACATGCAGAGGCTTCTCCAATACCACCAGCCAGAAACGCTGCAGATGTGATTTCTGTTTACGGCGATGTTTATAAAAATTTGGAAGGTACCGATTATCCTGACTGGGGTCAGGCTACCGTGGTTTCCGATGTACAGATAGCAGGAAATAATACGCTGAAGTT
>DATITY010000305.1:0-4775 GCA_035467235.1 Draconibacterium sp.
TCCTTTAATGCAAAAATGGAAAGTGATTTTGACCCCGCCGTACCGAAAATTGAAGTCGTACCCCAGGATATCGGCCGGGTAATTTTAAACCTGATCACCAATGCATTTTATGCCGTGAATGAGCGAAAGAAAAAAGGCGAAACCGGTTACGAGCCAACGGTTTCTGTAAAAACAAAAAAGAAGGTAAGCCATATTGAGATTTCTGTAAAAGACAACGGTTCGGGCATACCGGAACACATCAAAGAAAAGATCTTTCAACCTTTCTTTACTACAAAACCTACCGGGCAGGGAACGGGATTGGGATTATCCTTGAGCTATGATATTGTGAAGGCACATGGCGGGGAGTTGAAGGTAGAGACAAAAGAGAGTGAAGGGACTGAGTTTATCGTTTTATTGCCTGAAATTAAAATTTCCGTTTAAGTTAAATGTTCCGTGCCTTAGGCACTCAGTTCGCATCGCTGGGACTTCCACCGGAATGAATTCCGGTGTTACAAGATGAAATCGAGCCTCCGGCTCTAAGGTTAGTAAAGAAAACAATTTTTAGCAGTTAGGGCGTAGCCTCGACAAATATTGTAACAGATGAAAGAAAGTTGAGTATTATGATAAACAAGTGGCGTAGCCACGGATATATTTTATAACCATGGACTTCAGTCCGTGGTTAAGACAAGTAACCAAACCAAGAGCCGTAGGCTCGGCTCATAATATTAAGATAAAACCAGACTTAAGCTCTTGGTGTAGTGAAGGAAATACTTTTTGGCAGTTAGAGCCGTAGGCTCGAAACATATTGTAACAGCGGACTTCAGTCCGTTGATAAGAGTATGAAACGAAGGATAAAGAGCCGTAGGCTCGAAACATATAAATCAAAATCATGGCAAATACATATCATCAAATCTACCTCCAAACGGTATTCGCTGTAAAATACAGAAATGCATTAATCGACAAAGTCTGGCGAAGTCAGCTCTTTGCTGTTATCGGCAATTTAATCAATGAAACAGGTTGCAAAACCATCATTGTAAATGGCGTAGAAGACCATGTCCATTGTCTTGTTGGAATAAAGCCCGCAGTATCGGTTTCTGAACTCATGAAAACGGTAAAGGCCAAAGCCTCAAAATATGTCAACGATCATAAGCTTACAACACACAGGTTTGAATGGCAGGAGGGTTATGGTGTATTCTCATACAGACAAAGCGATCTTGATTCAATTTTTAAGTACATTCAAAATCAGGAGGCACATCATAAAACCCAATCCTTTCATATTGAGTATCTTAATTTTTTAATTGAGTTTAAAATAAAGTACGATGAGAAATATACTTTCGAAGAATTGGTATAAATATGGTCCGTGCCTAAGGCACTATGATCATAGGACCGGGATTGCCACCGGAATGAATTCCGGAGTTAATAAATGTAACGAGCCCATGGCTCTATTGATTCTGTAAAAGATAAGGACATGCCTCTATAAATATACATGAAATTCTTTCAACCCCTGTCAGAACAGATACGTGCAGGCCGCTTCACCACCAAACCTGCCGGGAAGGGAACTGGACTGGGATTGAGCTTGAGTTATGATATTGTAAAAGCCCATGGTGGCGAGTTAAAGGTGAAGACGCAGGAGGGCGTAGAATTGACTGCCGGCTTACCTTCCGAACAGCATAAACAGGAAGGAACTGAATTTATGCTTCAAATACCTGTTTAGAATCATTTTAATAAAAAAAATCAAATGAGAACAAAATTTCAAATAACCTTAATTGCTCTGGTACTGTTGAATGTAAATATGTCTTTTCCGGTTTATGGCCAGGAGATTAGTTTCAATACTGTGCCAATTCCAGAAAGTGGAGATTTCGGCTTTATTACAGGTATTACGCAGGATGTAAATGGATTGATGTGGTTTGCCACGAAACAAGGCCTGCACAAGTACAATGGGAATCAATTGACTAGCTATCAGCATAATCCACAAAATCTCAACTCGATAATGACGAATACTTTGGAATCTGTTTGTGCCGATGCCAATGGTGATATCTGGATAGGAAGTTTGGGGGCCGGCCTGGATCGCTACAATCCTGATACAGGTATTTTTACTCATTTTAAACACTACCCTGAAAATCCGTCGACCATTAGCAACGATACCATTACCAGTATTCTTCGCGACAAACAGGGGAATTTGTGGATCGGTACGCATCGTGGCCTCGATAGGTTTGATTCGAAAACCAACGGTTTTTCCCATTTCAAGCATGTTGCTAGTGATCCTGCCAGCCTCAGCAGCAACCAGGTTCGTGCGATATACGAAGACAAGCAGGGAACAATGTGGATTGGAACCGGGAGTCCTTATCCCGACAATGGCGGAACGCCCACCGACGGAGGATTAAACCGATTCAACAAAGAAACAGGTACATTTACCCGATATCTCCACGATCCAAATAATAACCAGAGCATCAGTAGCAATAAAGTCAGCGCCATTTTCGAAGATAATCAAGGTGTTTTATGGGTTGGAACCGCTAAAAACGGCTTGCACAAAATGAACCGCGAAAAGGGTACTTTTGAAAGATTGATTTACGATCCGGCTCATCCTGAAAAGCTAAGCGGGCCGGCCATTACAAAAGAAACTCCAAATTACGAACACATCACTTTTATTACCCAGGATGCGGCAGGTAATTACTGGTATGGGACAACAGAATCCGGGATTTATTACTTCAATCCAAAAGAGTCAAAAATAATTCAACATAAGAGAACAGAAACTGCTACGTCCGGATTTAAAGACAATGGCGCATGGCAGGCTTTCAATTCGCGGGATGGTATTCTCTGGATAGGTGGAACATCACATGGGAACATGTACCGCATCAATCCAATAAAAATGAAAATTCCCTTTATCACTACACCAGGCGGTGCAAATTCGTGGTATAAAGCGAAAAACGGAGATATCTGGACAGGAGGAGATTTCGGCCTGATAATTACAGATAAAAATCAAAATCAGCAGAAACCGCTTATTCTTGATATTGACCCTGCCAATAAATATGACAACTGGGTAAATGTAATCAAAGAAGACCCGCAGGGAAAGATATGGGTTGGCGGAGGGAACGGGTTAAATTTATGGGATGTAAAGAGTGGTAGTTTTATTCAGTACAAACACGATTTGTTAAACAATAAATCACTTAGTGACAACAGAGTTATCGCAATCCACGAAGATAGAAAAGCAAATTTCTGGATAGGAACAGCAAACGGATTAAACCTCATGGATAGTGAAAAAGGCATTTTTTCGCAATATTACCTCCGGCATAATGATACCATTCGTATTGGAAATAATGTGGTACTCTCAATTTTTGAAGATAAAACCAACAAATTATGGATTGGGCTGGAACGTGGCGGAGTATTTTTATTCAATCGCGAAACAAAGAAAAATAAGAATTATTTAAAAGGCGCAAACATCTTCTGTATTTTGGAGGATAAAAGCGGTGTTTTATGGGCAGGTGGTTCAACTGGACTTTTCAGTTACAACAGTACAGAAGATGAATTTTTACTTTACAGCGACCCCGGATTGATTAGTGGAATCCCTATTACTTTTAGCATTGCTGAAGATAATCGGCAAAACCTGTGGGTAAGTTCAAGCATTGGGTTGATAAGAATTAATGAACAGCGAAACCAATCCAGCAAATTTGGCAAGAGTTACGGAGTAAATGCAACGAATTGGTATTGGCATAAAGGATTCAAAACCCGTAACGGGGAGCTCTGTTTTGGAACTGCTACCGGATATTACCTGGTTAATCCCGATGAAATTGAGAAAAACCTGAAACCGCCTGAAATTGTTTTTACAGGCTTTCGCCTGGCTGACAAGGCCGTCATATCAGGTGACAACGGGCCACTGAAGGAGGGGCTGACGAATACCAAAGAAATACGGCTAAGTCATGATCAGAATGTTTTCTCGGTTGAGTTTGCAATTATTGATTATGCCGATCCTGAACAAAACCGTTTGATCTATTATCTCGAAAACTACGATAAAACCTGGCTTCAATCCAACTCCGAGCGCAAAGCATACTATTTTAATATTCCACCCGGTAAATACAAGTTTCACATCAAAGGTGCCAACAGCTACGGTGCCTGGGCCGAAAAAAGTATTGACATAATCATTCTTCCTCCTTGGTGGAAAACTTGGTGGGCCTATTGTATTTATGGGTTATTATTTATTGCTGCTGCATTTGGGTTAGACCGTTTCATGCGTCAACGGATACTGCGAGTCGAAAGAGAGAAAAACAGGGAACGCGAACTCAAACAGGCCAAAGAAATTGAAAAAGCATACTCGGAGCTTAAAACCACCCAAAGTCAGCTTATTCAATCTGAAAAAATGGCCAGCCTTGGTGAACTCACTGCAGGCATTGCCCACGAGATTCAGAATCCGCTCAACTTTGTAAATAATTTTTCTGAAGTAAGCAATGAGCTGATCGATGAAATGAAAGAAGAGTTTAAAAAAGGAGAGACAAAAGAAGGTTTTGCTATTGCAGACGACATCAAACAAAATCTTGAAAAGATTCTGCACCACGGCAAACGCGCTGATGCCATAGTAAAAGGAATGCTGCAGCATTCAAGGGCGGGTTCAAGTCAAAAAGAAGAAACAGATCTCAATGTATTGGCAGATGAATATTTGCGCCTGGCTTACCATGGTTTGCGGGCCAAAGACAAATCTTTCAATTCAAAAATGGAGACTGACTTTGATCCTACTCTACCTAAGATAGAAGTAGTACCTCAGGATATTGGCAGGGTAATACTGAATTTAATTACCAACGCCT
>DATITY010000306.1:0-7535 GCA_035467235.1 Draconibacterium sp.
AGGCGGCAACTGCCTGAGCTGCCGCAATTGCTTCGAAAACGGCAACAGAAACCTGATTTTCAACCGTCATATTCTTTAACTTGTCAACTGCCCGGGTTCTTTTTTCTTTTTCCGGAAAAATCCGCTTTAATAATCCTGCCGGTTTTAACATCGATAATAACATGATTTCCTCTTCATTTACAGTTCCCTTAAAAATCTGATTTTCAATGTCGGTTATCAAATTAAACACGGGTTGTTTATTGATTATTTTAGATTTATGCCAACTGAAAAACAAAAACTGGTGTGGTTCCATTTTAATTATTCGCCTTTCAACCAAACCTTTCTGCACTTCGCTGCGAATGTGTTTTTGCGAAAAATGCAATTTGTTTATCCAGCTTGATATTTTGATGGGTTCCTGTTTTTGTTTTATCTTTTCGAGCAAAAACCGGTGAAGCGGGTCAGATGTTTTATCATTCAGTAATACAATCTTTTTCTGATCAAATCCGATGTTTTTATTCAGATATAATTCTAATAATAACGCGCCAATCAGAATAAAATTCATTATAGAATAGGACGCCGCAATTAAACCCCCTTTTTCGGGATGAATTCCGAGCAAATACAATTTTTGGGTTAAAGGAATTGGTTGATTCATTTTTTTATGGCTTTGATTTTTTATTTCTTTACACATCAATTTTAACGCTTAAAGTTACAAAGAATCTGCAATTTCAACCAATTATAAATAATCATGATGCAAGTAAAAAAAGGTTTTGCAAGCGATAATAATTCAGGAGTACATCCTAACATTTTAAAAGCCATGGAAGCCGCCAACCAAGGACATGTTGTTGGTTACGGGAACGATACTTACACGCAAAAAGCAATCGAAATATTTAAACAAAAGTTTGGCGACGAAACCGAAGTTTTTTTTGTTTTTAACGGTACCGGAGCCAACGTTTTAGGGATTTCAACGGTAACCTACAGTTTTAACTCGGTTATTTGTGCTGAAACCGCGCATATTCAGGAAGACGAGTGCGGCGCACCCGAGAAATTTACAGGATGCAAATTGTTACCTGTTGAACCTGTGAATGGAAAAGTCATTCCCGAAGCTGTTCAGCACCACCTGAAAGGATTTAATTTTGAACATCACTCGCAACCCCGCGTGATTTCCATATCGCAGGTTACGGAAATGGGAACTGTATATCAGCCAGCCGAAATTATTGCTTTGGCCGATTTGGCTCACAAAAACAACATGCTTTTGCACATGGATGGCGCCCGGATTGCAAATGCTGCTGTTGCTTTGAATCTCGATTTTAAAGCTTTCACTAAAGATTGCGGAGTTGATATTCTATCGTTTGGCGGCACCAAAAACGGAATGATGATGGGAGAAGCGGTTCTTTTCTTCAATCCTGAATTAACTCCACATACCAGATACATTCGCAAACAAAGCATGCAGTTATATTCGAAAATGCGGTTTGTGGGAGCACAGTTTATTGCTTATTTCGAAAACGATTTGTGGAAAGAAACTGCATCACACTCCAATAAAATGGCAAAACTCCTTGAAGCTGAAGTAGCAAAAATCCCAGAAATTAAACTCACACAACCGGTAAACGCAAACGGCGTTTTTGCAATCGTTCCCCGAAAAATAATTGCCTCGTTGCAGGAACATTTCTTCTTTTACATCTGGAACGATGTAACATCGGAGGTGCGATGGATGACATCTTTTGATACTACTGAAGAGGAAATTTATGAATTTACTGCGTTGATAAAAGAATTGATAGACAAATAAACTGTCGTTTCGACGAGGAACGATGAGAAATCTGTAGATTGTAAAAGATTTCTCACTGCGTTCGAAATGACAAGCAACCAATTATGGGCATATTTAAATACTATCCAAGCAATCCGAAAAAGCTCAATCCGAAGATGGAAAAGAAGATTTTTTTCCATAGTCTGATTTTTCCGGCAGCTTTTGTTTTTGTGTTTTGGATTGTTGAGATAATAGAACAAACAACAGGCTTGAGTTTTGTGCGACTTGGCGTTTACCCGCTGCATCTGAAAGGATTGCCCGGAATTTTGTTTTCTCCATTTATTCATTCCGATTTTAACCACCTGATATCGAATTCAATTCCGTTTTTTATTCTGATGTTTGCCCTCATTTATTTCTACAGGCGCATTTCATATCAGATTTTTTTCCAGTTGTTTATTTTGTCCGGAATTTGTGTTTGGCTTTCAGGTCGCGAGGCATGGCATATAGGAGCCAGCGGTGTGGTTTACGCCATGGCAGCTTTCCATTTTGTAAGCGGCATTCTAAGAAATGATACGCGATTGCTCACTTTATCAGTGACAGTGGTTTTTCTTTATGGAGGAATGGTTTGGGGAATGTTTCCAATCAATCCCGATGTTTCGTGGGAAGGTCATTTGTGGGGTGCCATTTCGGGTGTTGTTTTGGCTTTACATTACCGAAAATATATTATCCGCCGCGATAAATTCGATTGGGAAGATGAAGAAGAGGAAGGTGAAGACATCGAAACTGGCACAGATAAAACAGGGGACAAAGGTAAAGTTGAAGAACTTGAAGATTCGAATGACGGCGAAAAACAAACGAAATTCAATACACCAAATACTCAAAACCACGAAACCAAAAGGCCGGATAATATGAGTCACACGGGGCAGTTTTAGAATATCTTATAGGTGATTGTCTTTTCGTTTGAAATATCAAATTATCCGTGATTGACTTTTATGTTTTGTTGTACATTATGAGTAAAATACAAAACTTCTGGTGTACATAAAAAATAGCGGCGGAAATCAATTTTTTGAATTCCGCCGCCTGATTTATGTCTGCAACATTCAGGTTTTTATTTTCCTGACATAACTAAATTTAATCGTTTGATTTGTTAAAAGTTGGGACCGACCATTTAAAATCGCCCGTGCCATTTGGTACCCGGGCATAAGATTGTTCCAAAACTGTTGCCGGATATTCAACCAGGTTTATCACCTCCTGACTGGGTGAAAGTAAAACAATATTCTCTCCATCGGCAGACAATTTGTAATTGGTATGTAAACCGGTTTGGGTAGAATCTCCGTCAGCCCAAACAATCAAATATCCGTTTTTACCAATCGTTGTCCCTTCGGGGAATTTCCATTTGGCAGGTTCCTTTTTGCTGTCGGAAAGATAAAATCCTGAAATATCAATGTCTTCATTAGCAAGGTTGTAAAGTTCAATCCAATCGTCGAATTCGCCATCCTGATCAGAACCGTACTGCGAATTTTTGGGAAGAATTTCATTAATGACAATGCTTTTATTAATGTCAGTCTCATCGTTGTCATCCTTGCAATTGGTAAATCCAATTAAAAGGAATACGAAAAGGGCAAATCGAAATTGTTTCATGTTTCTGTTCTTGTAATTATTTCCTGTGATGCTTTTTAAATCTTCAAACCAAGCTAAATTTATCTTCAAAAAATATATTTTAAGTCTGAAAAATACTAATAATAAAATGAAATCCAGTATTTATAACGATTGGCAATCACAGTTAGTATAATCAGAATGTTTACTTTTTCCACATATGCTCCATTTCTTCCAGGGTTTTCCCTTTGGTTTCAGGAATCATTTTCCAAACGAAAAAGAAGGAAATAATACTCATTAAACCATAAAACCAATAAGTTAACCCACTACTGAATTCCATCATTGCCGGATAAGTTGATGAAATTAGATAGTTGGCTGCCCACTGCGCTGCAACAGCAACAGCAACTGCTTTTCCTCTGATTTTGTTTGGGAATAATTCAGAAATCAGCACCCAGCAAATCGGTCCCCACGACATCATGAACGAAGCAGTGTAAATAATAATAAACACCAACGTACTGATACCAATTATTTTAAGAAAAGCCAGTGCTCCAATGGCAAACATCCCGATTGCCATTCCAACAGAACCCACCATCAGCAAAGGTTTTCTTCCCCATTTGTCAACAGTCATTATCGCAATTACGGTAAAGACTACGTTTACCAAACCCATTACAACGGTCTGCAACATCGAGGCATCTTTTTCGGCGCCCATACTTTCAAAAATACGGGGAGCGTAATAAAGTGCCACATTAATACCTACAAACTGCTGGAAAACAGAAAGTAAAACCCCAATCAGAATTATTATTTTCCCATAAGAAAATAGTTTGGCTGATGACTTCTGAACACTTATTTTTATGTCGTGAAAAATTACTTTTGCCTGTTACGCTCCGTTAATCCGGGTTAAAATGCGAAGTGCTTTTGTATCATTATTATTCAACGCCAGATAACGAGGAGTTTCGGGTACAAAGAAGAGAAACACTCCAAAAAGCGCAGCAGGAATGGCCTCTGAAGCAAACATCCAACGCCAGCCAATCGTATTTACCCACTCCAGAGTCTGCCCGTTGGCAATTCCCCAATTTACAAAATAGACAACCAACATTCCAAAAATTATGGCAAACTGGTTAATTGAAACCAATCGGCCGCGAATGTCGGCTGGAGCTATTTCGCCAATATACATAGGACTAACAGCAGAAGCAAGTCCAACTCCGATACCACCAATTACGCGGTAGAAATTGAACATGAATAATAATCCCATGGTAGGCTCACCTTTGGTAAAAAAGAGAAACTCAGGAAATCCGGAGCCCAGTGCAGACAGGAAAAACAGGATTGCTGCCAGAAACAGCGCCTTCTTTCTGCCAAAAGCTGATGAAATAATTCCCGATAGGCTTCCTCCGATTATGCAGCCGATGAGTGCGCTTGAAATTGTTGCCCCATGAGCAAGAGAACCCAATCCAAGCCCACTGATTAAATAGGCCTGGACTGATTTCTCGGCACCTGAGATAACCGCTGTGTCGTAACCGAACAGTAGTCCTCCAAGTGTTGCAACCAATGTAATTCCGGCAATGTAAAATGAATTGCGTTCTTTCATTGGGCTTAAATGTGCCAGTTGATTAACTGTTCTAGAAGCTCTTGTTTGCCACTGATTTGGGCAGGTTCACCAACTTGTTTGGCAACAGCGTAAAGATCTTCGAGTGAAAGTTTTCCTGCTTCAAATTCTGCACCTTTACCCGAGTCGTATGAAGCGTAACGGTTTTTACGCATTTTCAGGTAATCCGAATTGGTTAAAATGTTATCTGCAATTACCAGCGACCTTGCAAATACATCCATTCCGCCAATGTGAGCGATGAAAATATCTTCCAAATCGGTGGAGTTTCTGCGGGTTTTTGCATCGAAATTGATACCGCCGTGGGTGAATCCCCCAGCCTGTAAAACTTCGAGCATAGCCTCGGTAATTTCATAAATATTTGTTGGGAATTCATCTGTGTCCCAGCCATTTTGATAATCGCCTTTGTTAGCGTCCATTGAACCAAGCATTCCGGCATCGGCAGCCATGCGCAAATCGTGGGCAAAAGTGTGACCGGCCAGTGTGGCATGGTTCACTTCCACATTCAGTTTGAAATCGTTTTCCAGTCCGTTGGCTCTCAGGAAACCAATAACTGTTTGTGCATCAAAATCATACTGGTGTTTTGTTGGTTCCATCGGTTTTGGTTCGATAAAGAAAGTACCTTTAAAACCCTGTTTCCGTCCATAGTCACGGGCGGTGCGCAGGAATTGTCCAAGATGGGCAATTTCGCGTTTTGTGTCGGTGTTGTGCAGACTCATGTAACCTTCGCGTCCTCCCCAGAATACATAACCAGTTCCACCCAATGCGATTGTAGCGTCGATGGCGTTTTTAATCTGAACTGCAGCATTGGCAAGCACTGCAAAATCGGGATTGGTTGAAGCGCCGTTCATATAGCGTGGATCAGAGAAAACATTGGCAGTTCCCCAAAGCAGTTTAACACCCGAAGCAGCCTGTTTTTGTTTGGCATATTCCACCATTTTTTCGAGACGTTTTTCAATTTCGAAAACCGAACCGTCGCCAACCACATCGGTATCATGAAAACAGTAATACGGAATATTCATTTTTGTAATGAATTCAAATGCCGCATCCATTCTTTCGTGGGCTGCATCCATCACATCAGTTGCACCGTCCCATGGGAAAATCTGGGTTCCCGGACCAAACGGGTCGCCACCGGTTCCACAGAAGGTGTGCCAGTAGGCCACTGCAAAACGCAGGTGGTCTTTCATGGTTTTTCCGGCAACCACGCGGTTTTCATCATACCATTTAAATGCCAGCGGGTTTCTTGAATCGGCACCCTCAAATTTGATTTGTCCAATTCCTTTAAAATACTCTTTGTTACCTTTTAATACTTCCATTTTATTTATTTTTTATATGAATGATTATTGATTATTTTGAAATTGCCTTTTCCAATTCAACTTTCCATTTATTATATGAATCCTGATATTCAGCTTTTTTTGAATTATCAGGAACGATTGTTTCCAGTTTTTTCAGGTTCGAAAATGCTTCGTTAAACGATTTGTAATATCCCGAGCCAACACCTGCACCACGCGCTGCTCCTACAGATCCATCGGTATTATAAAGTTCGATTGTGGCGCCGGTAATACCGGCCAAAGTATCCCTGAAAATCGGGCTCAGGAACATGTTTGCTTTTCCGGCACGAATTACCGAAGCATTAATCCCGATGTTTTGCATAATGTCCATTCCGTATTTAAACGAGAACACTATTCCTTCCTGGGCGGCTCTCAGTAAATGTCCTTTTTGATGAATGTTGAAATTTATTCCACTTAAAACCGAGCCAATATTTTTGTTGTTCAGAACACGTTCAGCGCCATTTCCAAAAGGTAAAACAGAAAGTCCGTTTGAACCGATGGCAATTTCTGATGCCAGTTTGTTCATCTCCTCATACGAAAGATTTTCGCCAACCATTCTTTTTAGCCAGGCATTTAAAATACCTGTCCCGTTGATGCAAAGCAAAACGCCCAAATGCGGATTTTCTTTGGTATAATTTACGTGTGCAAAGGTATTTACACGCGATTGAGGATCATATTTAATTTCCTCGCTTACGCCGTAAACCACGCCAGAAGTTCCGGCAGTTGTAGCTATTTCTCCCGGATTCAGCACATTCAGCGAAAGGGCATTGTTGGGCTGGTCACCGGCACGGTAACTGATTGTGGTTTTTGCTGATAGTCCAAGCTCGGAAGCCACTTTTGCTGAAACCTTACTTTGAACGGCAAACGTTGGAACGATTTCAGGAACAATATCACTCGAAAATCCATAGTTTTCAAACAGAAGACCGGCCAGCGAGTTTTCCTTGAAATCCCACATAATTCCTTCTGAAAGTCCACTCACAGTGGTTTGAATTTCACCTGATAGTCTCATCGCGATGTAATCGCCGGGCAACATTATTTTATAAACCTTGTTGTAAAGTTCAGGTTCGTTGTCTTTTACCCATTTCAGTTTAGATGCGGTGAAATTTCCGGGCGAATTGAGTAGGTTGGTCAGACAGCGTTGTCCTCCAATTTCCGCAAAAGCCCTGTCACCAATGGCAGCAGCGCGACTGTCGCACCAAATAATTGAAGGTCTGATAACTTCATGATTTTTATCAACCATTACCAGTCCGTGCATTTGATACGAAATACCAATCGACTGAATACTTTC
>DATITY010000307.1:0-6460 GCA_035467235.1 Draconibacterium sp.
ATTGTATGTTGGAACTATTGCCAATCCAAATACTTCGTTTTTAGAAAACTTTATTTACGCGCACATCAGCGAAAAAGTAGCGGAACAAATTTTAGCCGATGCCGGGAAAAATTATTCGGAAGTGAAAAAGGAACTTACTGAAATGAAAATACCTTCATTCGCTTTGAACAGTCAGCAAAAAGTTACCATTGAAGCCGACACAAAACATTTCCCCGACGGGAAATCATGCAACGTGGTTGGTCTGATTGAAGGCTCCGACCCGGTTTTAAAAAACGAAGTAATCATTGTTGGCGCTCATCTCGACGGGCAGGGATATTTGGGCGAGCTTTTTCCGAGCGCACTTGACAATGCATCGGGCGTTGCCGATATTATGGGAGCCGCAAAGGCCTTGGCTAATTCAGAAGTTAAACCAAAACGTTCAGTTCTGTTTATTCTGATTGGCGGGGAAGAGTGTGGTTTGTACGGTAGTAAGTTTTATGCTGACAACCCAATTTTTCCGATTGAAAAAACTGTGTTTATGATTAATCTCGATATGGTTGGCAACGGCGCCGGATTCTTTGTTTCGTCGGGCAAAAGTTACCCTGAAATATATCGCCATTTTGAAACAGCGAACCAAAATTACCTGCACCGGAAAATGGATGCTTCGGAATGGCGGAAAAGTTATGGTCGTCCGAGGTCGGATGCTGCCAATTTCGAAAATGCTGGTATAAAAACTCTTTCGCTGTGGACTCGTGATTCTGTCTTTCCGGTTTATTACCATCACCCAAAAGATAAAACCGATGTGCTGACACCCGAAATAATGGAAGATGCAGCCAAATTACTTTACCTGGGTATTTTGGGAGTGGCGAATGATGAAGGCTTGTAAAAGCCCCACCTAACCTCCCCGAAAAAAAGGGTTCAAAGAAAAATATTCAAACTTATCCAATGGCCAGGATCGAATATCAACCTTCAATCGTTTTTCTTTAAACGTATAATCTCTCTGAGGTCTTTTCATGAATTACCCAAACCACTTAAGCTTTTCTAATTATCAGCCTGTTAAGCATAAAATAATTCTAATTTCTTTATGCATATCTGAAAGAAAGGTTGTAACTTGTTTAGCGTAATCCTGCGATTTACTTTACAAATGAAATTTTAAAAGCAAATCAGTTTCTCTAATCTCAAAGGGGCAGTTTTCCGATGCTATCAGCAAGTTCAACAACTGTTTACAATGAGATGCTTTGGCTGCCTGTAGCAAGGAATACCTGTCAAAATTTCTTAAAACCAAAAATCAAGTGAAATGAAAAATCTTTTTCTAATCGTGTTTGTGGCAGCGATTGTTTTTGCCTGCCAGCCAAAACCGCAACCCGTTGTGGTTGATTTAACAGCTTCGAAAGCCGAAGTTAATACCTTGATGGAAACCTATCTGAAGGCATTTAATGCCAAAGATGTTAAAACACTTACTACGTTAATTACCGATGATGGCTTGTACTGCGGCACCGACCCGACTGAGTTGATGGACAAAAAAAGCACAACAGATGCCTGGACAATGGCTTTTGCCGATACTTCATCGAATTACGCTATTGTTTTGGATAAAAGGGAAATCCGCGTAACAGCCGATGGTAATTCGGCCATCGTAATGGAACAGGAATTCTTTAATCCAACACCAAAAATCCAGATGCGACTTGTAAGTCATGCAATAAAAACAGCAGGTGGCTGGAAACTCGATTTTATAAGCTGGAGTTTAATCCCGAAAAATGAGGATATCGGAAAGATAATCAAGGCGTTGGAATAAATATTTGAAAAAACATTACCCATTTAAAAAAAATAAATCATGAAAACACTTGCGGTAGTTCTATTTTTTATGGCTTTTGTAACATGCAACAATTCAGCTCAAACACAGATTGAATATGGCTCAAATCCCAAGGCTGGTAAATACATCAATGTCGGCGATATCAAAGTTTATTACGAATCGTATGGCGAAGGTGAACCTTTGCTTTTATTACATGGGAATAGTGGTTCAATCGAGAACTTTGTTTATCAAATTCCCGAACTTTCAAAACATTTCAAGGTGATTGCAATCGACAGTAGGGCACAAGGTCGGACTACGGACTCCGAAAAAGAAATAACCTATGCTTTAATGGCTTCTGATGTTTCTGAACTCATTGATAAATTAAAACTTGGGAAAGTGAATGTTGTTGGCTGGAGCGATGGTGGCAATATTGGTTTGGAATTGGCTTTTTCTCATCCTGAAAAAGTACTTAAAGTTGTTACTTTCGGTGCGAACTATACTCATGAGAATTTTTTAGCTCCACCAGACAGTGTGACTATGCTGCCGGATGATCCTTTAAATAAGCAGTCTTCCGCGATGATGAAAAGATATGGAACTGCCTTTGAAAGGCTATCTCCTGATACAACAAGGAAAGTCATCATACAAAAGAAGCTTGCGGAGTTAATGGAAAAATATCCAAATCTTACTCTTGATCAATTAAATACAATCAATGTTCCTTTCTTGATTGTAGTTGGGGATCATGATCTTATTAAGATTAATCACACCGTTGAGTTATTCACAAATCTTCCAAAAGCCCAGCTTCTTGTTGTACCTGGCGCATCACATCTTGTCCCTGTTGAATATCCGGAGTTGATTAATGCTGCGGTAATTAAATTTCTAAAGACTCCGTATCGGGATATTGACCGCTATTACTTCATCAAAATTTCTCAGTAATGCTGTTTTAAAATTTTCAAATAATCAAAAATCTTAATCATTTAAAAACAAAAAATCATGAAAAAGTTTAAAATTATCATTTGCTTCCTGGCACTTGTATTTACTGTTTTTACTGTAAATAGTCAGAACATCTCTTATTTCAATCCTGATCAGATTGATATTCCTTATTCACGGTTTGTGCTCGATAATGGGTTGACCCTGATTGTACATGAAGACCACAAAGCCCCCATTGTGGCAGTAAATGTTTGGTATCATGTGGGGTCTAAAAACGAAAAACCCGGAAGGACTGGCTTTGCACATCTTTTTGAACATTTAATGTTTAACGGGAGCGAACACTACAACAAAGATTATTTTCAGGCACTTCAAGCCATTGGGGCAACCGACCTAAACGGAACTACCAATACTGACCGCACCAATTATTTCCAATGTGTGCCTCTGGCAGCCCTCGATCAGGTACTGTTTCTTGAAAGCGACAGGATGGGGCATTTAGTGGGCGCGATCGATCAGGCAAAACTTGACGAACAACGGGGAGTCGTTCAGAATGAAAAACGGCAGGGCGAAAACGCTCCTTACGGACGGCAGAATGAAATCGTCACCAAAGCTACCTTCCCGCAGGGACATCCATATTCGTGGACGGTTATAGGATCGATGGAAGATTTAACTGCAGCCAGCCTTGACGATGTTAAAGAGTGGTTTAAAACCTATTATGGACCGTCAAATGCTGTTTTAAGTATTGCAGGCGATGTTAAACCCAACGAAATTCTGGAAAAGGTAAAACTTTACTTTGGAGATATTCCTCCGGGTCCTTCGCTTATAAAACCTGAATTAAACCTGGCAAAACGGCTGGAAGAAACACGTGGATATTACGAAGATCGCGTTCCGGAAGCAAAGATTACCATGACATGGAATGTATCCCAATGGGGCACAAAAGAGGCTACAATGCTGGACTTGGCAACCAGTATTTTGTCGGATGGAAAGACATCGCGTTTATATAAAAAACTTGTTTATGAGGATCAAACAGCCAGTTCTGCAAGCGCCTATATTTATCCACGTGAAATAGCCGGTAATGTGACCATGACAGCCAATGTAAAGCCCGGTAAATCAGTTGAACAAGTTGAGGAAACCATGAATAAAATTCTTCAGGAATTTTTGGATAAAGGACCAACACAGGATGAACTTGACAGGGTACGCTCAAATTACTTTGCGGATTTTCTGAAAGGTATTGAACGCATTGGCGGTTTTGGAGGGAAATCGGATATTCTTGCTACCAATGAGGTTTATGGCGGCTCTCCCGATTTTTACAAAAAAGTATTGAAATATGTTGCAGAAGCCTCTGTTGAAGATATTCAGAAAATTTCACGCGAATGGTTGAGTTCTGGCAAATATGTATTGGTTTGTAAGCCATTTCCAAAATTAAATGTGGCCGAGAAAGGAGTTGACCGCAGCAATCTTCCAGAATTGGGCACACCTGTAGCTGCAACATTCCCTGATCTGCAAAAAGCTACCCTAAAAAATGGATTGAATGTAGTTCTTGCACAACGAAAAGGTGTGCCTACCATCGTAGGCTATCTGTTATTGAATGCTGGTTTTGCTAACGATATTCCTTCAAAGTCCGGACTGGCAGGCCTTGCAATGGACATGCTGGATGAAGGCACCAAAAATCTTTCAACACTTGAAATCAGCGAAAAACGGCAACTTCTGGGAGCCTCGATAAATACACAGGCTGGCCTGGACTTATCGTATGTAGATTTTACTACTTTGAAGCAAACTTTCGATCCAACACTCGATTTGGTTGCCGATATTTTGATAAATCCTTCTTTTCCTTCGGTGGAGTTCGACAGGTTGAAAAAAGAACATCTTGATAATATCCAGCGGGAAAAAGTAGATCCTTTTAGTATGGCAATACGTGTATTTCCCAAATTTCTGTTTGGATCGGGACATGCATACAGCAATCCGTTAAGTGGTTCAGGATTTGAATCCACCGTCAAAGATATCACCCTCGAAGAAATCAGGAATTTTTACAATACCTGGTTTAAACCCAACAATGCAACACTTGTAATTGTTGGCGATGTTGAGTTGGCAGCTCTGGTTTCGACGCTCGAAACCAAACTAAAAGGCTGGGTAAAAGGCAATGTCCCCAAACTTGAAATTGCTACGGTTAAAAGTGCTCAAAGCAAAAAAATTTATTTAATGGACCGCCCCGAATCGACTCAGTCTGTAATTATTGGCGGGTATTTAATATCTCCATACGGACAGGTTTCGCAACCGGCTCTCACTGCTCTGAATAATATTCTTGGAGGTGAATTTGTTTCAAGGTTGAATATGAATCTTCGGGAAGATAAACATTGGTCATACGGAGCCGGAAGTGTTTTATTGGATACAAAAGGCCAGCGGCCTTTACTTGCTTATACTTCAGTGCAAATGGACAAAACAAAAGAATCTATTCAGGAAATTCAGAAAGAACTAACTGCAATAATTGGCGATAAACCTGTGTCGGATGCGGAATTTGGCAGGGTACAAAAAAACATGGTACTTCAGTTACCCGGACTTTGGGAAACCAACAGTTCGGTTGCCGGCTCATTGGCTGAGAAAGTTACTTACAATTTAAGTGATGACTATTTTAAAACCTATGATGCAAAAGTCAGGAATTTGACACGTAATGAATTGCAGCAGTTAAGCACTCAGGTTATAAGGCCAGATCAGGTAAATTGGTTTGTTGTAGGCGATAAATCAAAAATTATTAACAATTTGAAAGAAACCGGGTACGAAATCATCGAGGTTGACCCGGACGGTAACCCTGTTCAAAAATGAATGAAACCGTCTTAATGCCGCGAAAATAAAGTCATTGGAATAGCACTGCATGTGTTACACCACCTGCCCGAAATGCGCCAAAAAATATGACAAATATTATGTGGTTGTAGTTGGGCTCTTAGCTTGAAATTAGTATTCCATTTCTGAAAAGAGATGGAATACTTTCTATTTATTTTGCTTGTTTCTCTAAAAAGTTGATGCATCTGGCATTAATCACATAAACTTTTGTACTTTCCCTTTTTTAAAATCCGAAACTGATTTTAATGTCAAATTAATTGCGATTAAAACATGCAATCAAAAAAAGAACGATATAAAAGTACACTGCTCGATTTGGCACAAAGCGGCAAGTTTATTCCGGGGATTTACAACTATTGCGACCGCTGGTGCGAACGTTGTACCATGACTTCCAAATGCCTCACTTTTGCCCATGAACAGGCAATGAAAGAGAATGCCACCGACCCGGAAACCAACGATATCAGCAATGAAAAATTCTGGGAGAGTTTGAGTCTTTCATTTCAGGTTACCCGTGAATTGATGGAAGAAGATGCAAAACGGTTTGGAATCGACCTGAATAACCTGCCTGATGTTGAAATTAAAAAACCCCAAAAAAGGCCGGTTGAAAAACTATCTAAAAAATACAGCACACAGATGCTGAAGTGGTTACAGGCAAATAACGAAAATCTAAAAGAAAAAGCCGAACAACTGCTTTTAATTGGCAAAAACGAAGAACCTGCGTTGAAATTCGCCGATGCCTGGGAAGTGGTTCAGTGGTACAGTGTTTTTATTTCGGCCAAAGTACACCGCTCCCATTTCGATTTGGATGAACGGCTTGCAGAACCTGAAGATGAATACGATTTAATGTCCGACAACCTAGGCTCAGCAAAAATTGCGCTCATCGCCATCGACCGATCTGTTGCAGCACTTTCGGCAATGTATTCGGCAATGCCC
>DATITY010000308.1:0-2347 GCA_035467235.1 Draconibacterium sp.
AGCCGTACGGAGCTTTAACTTTTAAGAAATTCGAAGCTCTTGATGAAGCATCACTGGAGTTTGATGCCGGTATCAACTGACTGATGTACGGACATAACCTGAAATGGACTTTACAATACTCATCACGTCCAATTTATACAAAAGTCGAGGGTCAGGATTTGTGGACCAGCTCAAAAGGCCAGATAATTCTGCAAACACAGATTTATTTTTAAATATTTGCAGTCATAGTATGATTCAAAGTCATGCTATAACCAAATCAAATTCATCATTTATGAAATAATTTTTCAACGGTTTTCACCATCTTTTCGTTATCAGAATAGGTTAACCGGTAGCACGGCATTTCAATAAACCAGTCAAGAAAACGGGCGGCATTTTCGGGTAAGGGTGAGATCCATGAATCGGGGACCAGTTTTTCAAAGGCTTTATTTTTGGGTAGTTTTTCCAGTTTCAGTCCACTGTCTTTTTGGTATTTTATAAAGACCAGGGCTTTGCATGGTACGCTTTCGGTTCCGGCTTCAGGATGTTGCGGGGGTGGAAGATACCTAATTGTTTTATGCATTCCCGGATAGTAAAACTCACTGGCCGAGGCAAGTTGCGGATAAAGGGGAATGATATGGCCGAGGGCAGTTTTCTTTACCGAAACGGCAGCGGGGAAAAAATATACATCACCCGAAGCGGCATCAACCGGAACAAAATCGTCAGCCAGTAATGAATATCCATTGGCCATTAACAAAGCCGCAACCGTGCTTTTTCCGCTGCCCGAATCCCCCAGGAACAAGATACTATGTTGTCCTTTTCGAATGGCAGATGCGTGAAAAACCGCCATCCATTCCTGCTCTGTTTTACCATACATGCGGTTTACCAATTCCATCGAGAACTTACCGGTAAAATAATTATCGTCATCGGGGTGCCATTGTCCGATGATGTTTCCGTTTATTTTGAGAATGTAATTTTCACAGTTTTTAAACACCTGAAAATGATGATTAAACTTATTTTCAGGTTTTGTTTCGAGAAGGGCAAATTTCGGATGAATCATGTATTCCAGCTGTTCAGTTTCATAATCAACCCTAAAAAGATTCTCTTTCACTGAATAGAACTTTACGGAAAACGATTTCAATGAATCGGGTTCGTGAATTACGGGTTTGGAGACTTCTCCTTTTTTAATGACTGGAATTGATTGCTGATTGATAAGTTGCTGAATTTCATGCACAAATTTCTCTGCTTCAGAATGAGGTATCCCAAAGAAATGGCTGCTCCATCGTGCGGTTTCAGCGGGAGTTTGGCCATTCATTAATCGTATAGAAACATCGTATGCCGGAGTTTCTGCCAGCATATATTGATTGTTTTTCTGAAACCAGATTATTTTCCTGTTTTCAACCGATCGTTCCAAAAACAACAAAGAGTTACAATTCACTTTTAGTTACTTCATTTTTAATACCTATCTCCTCTGCGTGTGGGCTGACTAGTTTTACTTTGGGCCTGAGCGCTTTTCGGCGACAAGAAAATAATGGTAGCTGCGGCAAAAACCGCAAATTTCCCAGCTTTTTCAATGGCTTCCTTACGCGAGATCACAGGGCCGGGATTATTTTTCTGCTTTTTTATTGGTTTCATTTTTTGTGGAATTACTTATGTAAAAAAACTGTTGATTGAAATTCTCGTTTTTCATTTACAAGGTCCAGGTAATTTTATACCGGTTAGTTTCTTTTGCTGATTTGATTTTCAGCAGGTAAATTCCCGAACTGACGCCTTGTAAAGGAATGTCATTTTCATTGGAACCGGTCATTGTTTTAATGGTGATCATTTTTCCGTTCATATCGTAAACCGTTGCCTGAGCGGGCAGATTAACAAACCCCGAAACCCTGATGCGCTGCTGTTGCGGCATGGGAATCACCAGTATTTCTGAAGTTCCAGTACCTTCAATTCCGGTAATTTCGTGTTTTGTATGCAGAAAAAACTGTCCGGTTCCGGAGTTGGCTGTAATTAGCTGTACCGAATAAACACTGCCCTGTTCATCAATGCGGGTGAATTTTTGGGCAAGGCGATCTTCCAGAAAAACCTTGTACCCGGCGGGTATGGAAACATCGGCCAGACTGAATTCTACAGTTGTTCCCTGTTTTGCGATAAGCCCAACGGGAACCACAAGGTTTTCGTAGTCGTTATCGGGCAAACACTGTATGGTAAAATTAACCCCGTTATCTTCCACCAGGTGGGTAAATAAACTAAACGGTGAAGCGCCACCACCATCGAACAATCCGGCATCCCAACCCGGGTCGAGCCCGGCAGTCATTTGCGGGATGTATTTCACCGATGTGCTCATTCTGTCGCCTGCAGTTTGGGCAATTAAATT
>DATITY010000309.1:0-3284 GCA_035467235.1 Draconibacterium sp.
TGCCTTTGTGGAAATAATCAATTCATCGCGATACGCACTGAAATCCTGTTTCAGAATTTTTCCAAAGTTTTCTTCTGCCGAACCGGGAGGTGGCCCGTAATTATTGGCCAGATCGAAATGTGTGATGCCCAAATCGAAAGCACGACGTAACATGGCACGGCCATTTTCAATGGTGTCGATATCTCCGAAGTTGTGCCACAATCCAAGAGAAACAGCCGGAAGTTTTAATCCCCACTTGCCGCAACGGTTGTATTTCATGGTGTCGTAGCGGGTTTCGTTTGCAATGTATGTCATAATAATATCGGTTTAATTTGATAAATAGTCTCTTTTCAAGAAAGCTGAAAGGTATCCTTTTTTCAGTATTTGAGCAAAACAGAGTTAATGTTTTTAGTAATCAGTTTAGTGTTTTATTGCATACAGCCGCTGCATGGTTGCAACATAAAGAACACCATTTGCAGCAACTGGTGTAGCGTGTATCGGGCTGTCGAGTATTACAGAATCCAGTACCCTTGGTTCTCTGCCTTCCTGTAAAATCCAAAAATCGCCACCCCGCGAGCCCACATAAATTTTGCCATCGGCCACCAAAGCCGAGTTCCACGAATCCTGTTCAAGTTTATGTTTCCAATACGATTCACCGTTTTCAGCATCGTTGCAATGCAGGTTTTTATTACAATCGGTAACATAAACAAGCCCTTTCGAAATAGCCGGTGTTGCCGCAGAATGTTCTTCGAGCGGATACGACCATATTTCACCGGTTGCAGTAATATCTCCGGTTTTTGTCGCATCAACGCATTTTAACCATGCTTGTCTTTTTCCCCACCAGATATCGCCGCCAACGGTAACATAAATGCGGTTTTTATAAAATACGGGCATCCCCAGAAAATTGCTTGGGCTAACCTTTTGGTTTCGAAGGTAGCTGTGAATATTTTCTTTTGGTGCGGTTGGATCACAGTCAAACTGCCAAACTTTTTTTAATTTCTGAACTTCTCCCAAAGGGTCAACTTTTGTAAATGCCTCGAAAGCATATAAAATTCCATCGGGACCAGCGAAAAACAACAGCTTTTTACCGTTAACCACTCCCATCGATGGCGATGACCAGGAGGAATGAAAAATCCGAGGCCCGAAATGCTCATCATCTTTGGCGACCAACCTGCCTGTTTTTTTGTCGAGTGTTATTAAAGCCGGTGCGTTTAATCCGGTTGTTTCCAGGTGGCGGTAATCGACTCCGCTGCAGGTATTCAGATAAAGAAAGTCGCCATCCAATAAAACGGATGCGTGCGGCGAATCATGCGGACTTACTCCCAGTTGCAGTTTCAGGTCACACATCCAGATAATATCGGCATCTTTGAGCGTAACTTCATAAGGAAATTCTCCTGTAGGCGCCATATACCAGCCTTCTCCCTGAAAATCACCGTCGTTTCCGTCGGCTTGTCCGTTGAGGTCGAGACACAGCACTTCCGAGCGGTTGGTGAGGATGTAAACCCGGTTGTCTTCAACAGTGGGTGGAGAACAAATGCCAACCATTGGCCAGTCGTTGTGCCGGTCGCCTTCAAGGCGCGGAACAACAAGTTGCCAGCACAAACTGCCATCCGATTCGTTTAAACACAACAATATTCCACGGTCTCCGACATGCCGGGGGTCGCGCTCATCTGCATTATTTGCGCCAATCAAAACTTTTCCGCCGGCAATTACAGGTGTGGCGTAGGCATCGCTTCCAATTGAAACCGACCATTTAATATTTTTGCCCGTTTTTGGATCGAACGATTCCGGCAAATCTGTTTCGTTCGAAATCATGTTTCGCGAATGTTTTTCTCCCCACTGCGGACTGTCGGAACCCTGAGCAGTGCAGGACAATATGAAGAAATTAAAGATTACAAAAGGCAGCGAAGGAAAAAGGATTTTGAAAAAAACTGATTTTTTTATGATGTTCATTTTAGATTAAGTTGGTGGCTGCAATTTATTAATATTAGCTTTTCTTTTTGCTTTTCTATTTTAAATTTGTTGAAAATTATGCGTTTATGAAGAAAATTAAGGATGCCAAGGACGATTTAACAGATCTTCTGTTTCAGCATACCGAGCGATTGAAGGAATTGCAGGGAATCAACAAAACCGTTGCCCTTCTGAACCAAAACAAACCGCTCGACGAGTCGCTGCAGGAGATTTGCAGCCTTATTCCCCAAGCCTGGCAATATCCCGAATTTACCTGTGTACGCATTACTTTCGACAATAACACATTTGTCAGCAAAAACTTTAGCGAAACTACCTGGAAGCAAAGTCAGACGTTTGAAATACCGGGAGGAAAATCTGGTTCCATCGAAGTATTTTATCTGAAGGAGTTCCCCGAACTGGACGAAGGTCCTTTTATGAAGGAAGAACGCGACCTGATTGATAATTTTGCCAATCTCATTTCCGGTTCGCTTACTAAAGATTTATTGCGGAAACTGATGACTGACAACAGCGAAAGACTGAAAGAATTGCGCGGTATCAACCAGATATCGAATATCCTGAAACAGGAACGCAACCTCGAAGATGCTTTAAAAGAGATTTGCAATACACTTCCCGTAGCATGGCAATATCCCGAATACACGGCAGCCCGAATCATTTACGATAATCAGGTTTACACATCAAATTTCTTTTATAAAACGCGCTGGGTTTTGCGCCAGACTTTTGAAACGCAAACAGGGAAAAAAGGTACCATCGAAGTATATTACCTGAAAGATTTCCCGATGCTCGATGAAGGCCCTTTCCTGAAAGAAGAGCGGAATCTGATCGATAATCTTGCCGACATTATTTCGGGTATTGCTGCCAAAAAACTGCTCAGCAATCTGGTTGCCGATAATACCGAACGGTTGAAAGAGCTGGAAGCCATCAATAAAACAACAGCAATTATCTCCGCCGGGAAAACAGTAAAAGAAACTCTGCAGGAAATCTGCGATATTTTACCTGCTTCTTGGCAATATCCCGAACAAACCGTGGCGCGCATCACGTATGAAGATATTTTGGCAGTCAGCAGACCTTTTCAGGAAACCATCTGGCGGCAAATGGAGTCGTTCGTTACCATCGATAATAAAAAGGGTTGGGTGGAAATATTTTACCTCGAAGAGTTTCCCAAACTCTACGAAGGCCCGTTTATGAAAGAGGAACGCAACCTGATTGTAAACATAGCACAACTGATTGCCGGATACCTCAATAATTTTATCGGGCGCGACGCATTGAACAAGCGTGAAATAATTAAAATTACTGACCAAAAACCCAGCGAATACCGCGACTCGCTGATTAAAAAG
>DATITY010000310.1:0-6312 GCA_035467235.1 Draconibacterium sp.
GGAAAAGTAGTAAGGGAAGGTGTTGCTGAAATTGAGAAATGCGCATGGGTTTGCGAGTATTACGCACAAAATGCTGAAAGTTTTTTGGAAAATGAATTCATTGAAACAGAAGCATTCCGCTCGTATGTTTCATATCAGCCGCTTGGGACAATTCTGGCAGTGATGCCCTGGAATTTTCCATTCTGGCAGGTTTTCAGATTTTTGGCGCCAACTTTAATGGCTGGAAATACTGCGGTTTTAAAACATGCCAGCAATGTTCCGGGTTGTGCGATGGCCATCGAAGAACTTTTTCGCGAAGCCGGTTTCCCGGAAAATGTATTTCGTACTTTATTGATTGGAAGTAAACAGGTGGAAAACGTGATTCGGCACCCTGCAATTAAAGCGGTGAGTTTAACCGGCAGTTCTCCTGCCGGAAAAAGTGTTGCCGCAGTAGCGGGAAGTGTTCTTAAAAAATGTGTTTTAGAACTGGGAGGCAGCGACCCGTATATAATTTTGAAAGATGCTGATTTGGAAAAAGCAGCTAAAATTTGTGCCACCGGAAGACTTTTAAATGCCGGTCAAAGCTGTATAGGTGCTAAACGATTTATTGCTGTAAATGAAGTTTATTCAGAATTTCTGGAACATTTTACACACGAAATGAACGGGGCAATTTTTGGAGATCCATTTCATCCGGAAACAACAATGGGACCGCTTGCCAGAAAAGATTTACGCGATGAGTTGCACCAGCAGGTGGTAAATTCGGTAAAAAAGGGTGCCGAAATTGTTTTGGGAGGCGAAATCCCTAACCGCAAAGGTGCTTTCTATCCGCCAACCATTCTCGAAAATGTGAAACCGGGAATGCCTGCTTACAATGAAGAGTTGTTTGGACCGGTGGCTTCGGTAATCAGGGTGAAAGACGAAGCAGAGGCGATAAAAGTTGCCAACGATACAGAATTTGGCCTTGGTGCAGCGGTTTTTACAAACGACCTGAAAAAAGGCGAACATATTGCTGAAAAACAGTTGGATGCCGGATGTTGTTTTGTAAACGATTTTGTAAAATCCGATCCCCGCCTGCCTTTTGGTGGAATAAAAACCAGTGGTTTTGGACGCGAACTTTCAACCCACGGAATCAAGGAATTTATGAATTTGAAAACGGTAGTTGTGAAATGATTCCTAAATAAAATATATTGGAATTTATTAGTTTTGTTGAAAATGTGAATGTTATGACGACTGTAATAATTGATGAAAAATCGAAAAAAGGGAAGATAATTCTTGAGTTAATTGAAGAACTTGGTATTGGAAAAATTGTTGGGAATGAAAAGATGAAAACAGACAAACCCAATCAGGTTACTTTAGATGCAATAAAAGAAGCATATGAAGGGAATACTGTTGTTTGTGAAGATTTTCAGGATTATATCAAAAAAACAAAGTAATCAGGAATGTATCGGATTGAATTTACCCGTCAATACCTGAAAGATTTGAAACTGGCCAGAAAAAGAAATTTTGATGAAAATAAATTGAATCAGATTATTCAATTGCTGTTTTCAGGTTCTGAGTTACCAAAGAAACATAAAAATCACTTTTTGAAAGGAAACTATAAAGGATTATATGAATGTCATATTACCCCTGACTGGCTTCTGATTTATTCAAAAAATGAAACTATCAGATTGATTACACTGATAAGGACAGGAACGCATTCCGACCTTTTTTAATTCAACAACTAAATCATAAACCAATGAAAATCAAATTTTTAATTCTACTTGTTGCCTTAATTACGGCAATTTTTTCGTGTACCCAGCAAAAAACTGAACGCGAAACCAACTTCAACGCCAACTGGAAATTTATCCGTGCAGATGTTGAAAGTGGCGAACAAAACAATTTCGACGATTCAGCCTGGCGAACGCTCGATTTGCCCCACGATTACAGTATCGAGGATCTTCCTGCAAAAGAAGGGGTAAAACAAATCGGGCCGTTTTCGGAAGAAAGCGCAGGTGGTCCTTCAACCGGTCACGTTGTTGGTGGTACTGCCTGGTACCGTAAGCATTTCAAACTCGAAAAGGCTGATGAAGGTAAACTGATACAGGTTCTTTTCGATGGAGTGTACATGAATGCCGATGTCTGGATTAACGGACATCACCTTGGAAACCATCCGTACGGTTATACTGCTTTTGCGTACGATTTAACTGAACATCTCAATCCGGTCGGACAGGACAATGTTTTGGCTGTTCAGGTGAAAAACGAAGGTAAAAACTCACGCTGGTACAGCGGCTCCGGAATTTACCGTGATGTAAAACTTATCAAAACCGATCCGCTGCACGTGGATTTATGGGGCATTTTTGTTACAACGCCATCGGTTTCTGACGAAAAAGCAACAGTTGCCGTGGATGTTACATTGGTAAATACTACTTCTGAAAATAAAGAATTTACATTTAAAATCGAATTTAAAGATCCTGCCGGAAACCCGGTTCCCGGATTAATGGATGAAAAGGAACTGGAAGCAGGTAAAAAATTTACGTTTACACAAGAGTTTGCTTTTCCCGGATATCGGGTTTGGTCACCTGAAAATCCTGAATTATACACTGTTACAGTTCAGTTGCTTAATGGGAACAAGATAATTGATGAAATAACTGAAACATTTGGTATCCGCACCATTGAATTCACGGCCGAAAAAGGATTTCTGTTAAACGGCAAAAATGTTTTGCTGAAAGGCGGTTGTCTGCACCACGACAATGGCCCGCTGGGTTCGGCAACTTTCGAAACAGCCGAATATCGCCGGGTAAAAATTATGAAGGAGAATGGATTCAACGCCATTCGAACTTCACACAATCCACCTTCGAAAACATTCCTCGATGCCTGCGATAAACTGGGAATGCTGGTAATGGACGAATCGTTTGACCAATGGCAGAGGCCCAAAAACCCGGAAGATTACAATCTTTATTTCGACCAGTGGTGGGAAAAGGATATGGAAGCTATGGTAAAACGCGACAGAAATCATCCGTCAATCATCATCTGGAGTATTGGAAATGAAATAAACGAAAGAGCTGATTCATCGGGATTGGAAATCGCAAGGAAATTGAAAGCCAAGATTCTTGAAATGGATAAATCCAGGCCGGTAACCCAGGCGGTTTGCCATTTCTGGGACCACCCCGGGTGGGGCTGGGAACGCACTGCTCCAACATTTGCCCAAATGGATGTTCACGGGTACAATTACCGATGGAGCGACTATGAAACTGACCATGAAAATTTCCCTGAGCGGATTATTATCGGCACGGAATCATTCCCGATGGAAGCTTTTGAAAACTGGCAACTGGTTGAAAAACATCCGTATGTAATCGGAGATTTTGTTTGGACGGGTATGGATTATCTGGGTGAATCGGGAATCGGTCACACAAAATCAGATACAAGCAAAATTGGTTTTTTGCCGCCCTGGCCCTGGTACAATGCAAATTGTGGCGATATCAGTATTCTGGGTTACAAAAAACCGCAAATGTTTTACCGCGATGTGGTTTGGGGAAACAGCGACCTTGAAATGCTGGTGCACGCGCCTGTTCCGGACGGAACAAAAGAAATAATAAGCATGTGGGGCTGGCCCGAAGAATGGAAATCGTGGAGCTGGGCTGGCAGTGAAGGAAAACCGCTGCAGGTAGCGGTCTATTCGCGCTGCGATTCTGTCAGGCTCGAACTGAACGGGAAAGTAATTGCCACTAAACCGGTTTCGAAGGAAAGTTCCTCAGGAGCGATTATGGAAAACTACAATCAACCGCGAATGATTACTGCTTTAACAGCAAAATTCGATTTACAGTTTGAAGCCGGCGAACTGGTTGCCATCGGATTAAAAGACGGAAAGGAAATCGTACGCCAGTCATTGAAAACCACCGGCAAACCTGCACAACTTAAAATATCCGCCGAAGAAAATTCATTTTCAGGAATTGAAGCTGACCTTATTTATTTCAATATTGAAGTACAGGATGAAAATGGTTTGTTGGTTCCCAATGCTGAAATACCAGTTGAATTTGAGATTTCAGGAGCAGGAAAATTACAGGCAGTTGCAAGCGAAAATCCCTGCGAAATGCAAAGTTTTCAGCAACCACGTGTAAAAACATATCGTGGTAAATGCCAGTTAATTGTCAGAAAAGATAAAACCGGCGAAGCAATTCAGGTAACTGCAAAATCGGAAGGATTACAACCGGGAACAATTTAACTGTCGTTTTACATTTGCCAAACAACTAAACCAGAATTTCAAATTCGGGGCAGGAGGAAGTTCAATAGATATTATAATTTGATTTTTGGAATTTGACCACTATTTGGAATTTCCTTTCCGGTACGGTTTCCGGCTATAAATTTTACGCCCCACAAATTGACCCAGGAAATAGCTGCCAACCAGAAAAGGAGCCAGACCCCAGGTGAGGTGCAGGTGTTCAAACCGGCGTACAACAACAACCAGCGGTACAGGCAAATGAATCATTAAAAACCACATAAATGAAAGTTTTTTAAAACTTCCCCGAAAATACCCAAAAGGAAGATTGATAAGGAAAGTAGCCACACAGGCTAAAAAAAGATGCCAGAAAAAACCTGAATCACAAATCATCTTTTAAAGGTTTTAAAGATTTATTGAACCATACAAATATAATTATTGGTATTACATTTGTTTTTCTGTTAAAATTGATTTCAATGCATTTTAAAAAATTGTCAACTGTCCTTTTGTTTTTTGCAATTATGATGAATTCATGTTCAACCAAAAATATTGCTGACCTGATTGTAACCAACGCTACAGTATATTTAATCGATGAGGATTTTTCCAAAGCTGAAAGTTTTGCTGTGGTTGATGGTAAAATTGCAGCCACCGGAACTACTGAAGAAATCCTAAAAAAATATGCTTCTGAAAATGTAGTCGATGTAAAGGGTAAATTTGTTTATCCTGGTTTTAACGATGCACACTGCCATTTCAACGGATATGCAAATAATCTGGCACAGTACGCCGATTTGCGCGGAACTTTAAGCCCGGAAGAGATTTACGAACGGTTGAAATTGCACCACGAAAAATATGGCGGCGACTGGATTTTGGGTCGAAGCTGGGATCAAAACGACTGGGAACTAAAAGAATTTCCGAATAAAACAAAACTTGATGAATTCTTTCCTGAAATACCGGTTTACCTTGTTCGGGTTGATGGCCACGCTGGTTGGTGTAATTCAAAAGCGCTTGAAATGGCCGGAATTACTTCCACATCTAAAGTGCAGGGTGGGGAAGTTGTGTTGAAAAACGGCCTGCCCACAGGGGTTTTGGTTGATAATGCGATGGGGCTTGTGTCGAAACTGATTCCCGAAATTTCCTCAGATCAGCAGCAAAAGGCATTGCTCGAAGCACAAGCCAATTGTTTTGCGGCCGGACTGACTTCGGTTACCGACTGCGGCCTCGACAAAAACACCATTTTGCTGATGCAGGAAATGCAAAACCGTGGCGAGCTGAAAATGCGTGTCAACGCGATGCTCAATCCAACCGACGAGAACTTTGAATATTTCGTGAAAAAAGGACCGTTGAAAACTGAAAAGCTGATTGTAAATACAATAAAAATTTATGCCGATGGCGCGCTGGGTTCTCGCGGGGCACTGCTTTTGGAAGATTATTCCGACGACCCGGGAAACCACGGTTTGCAGATTGAAACACAGGAATATTATGATAGGATTTGCCAACTCGCCCTCGAAAACAACTACATTGTGGCCACGCACGCCATTGGCGATAGCGCCAACCGGCTCATGCTGAATACATACGGCAAATTTCTGAAAGGCAAAAACGACCGCCGGTGGAGGATTGAACATGCACAGGTTATCCATCCTGACGATTTTGCAAAGTTTGCTGACTTTTCGATTGTTCCTTCCATCCAGGCAACACATTGCACTTCGGATATGTCGTGGGCTGAAAATCGGGTGGGAGCGGATCGGATTAAAGGTGCGTATGCTTACCAGACTCTACTTGGCCAAAACGGCTGGTTGCCCAACGGTACTGACTTTCCGGTTGAAAACATCGAACCGCTGTTTACTTTCTATTCTTCGGTTTTCCGCACCGACCACAATGGTTTTCCGGAAGGTGGCTGGCAGGTGGAAGAAGGTTTGACAAGGGAACAAACCTTACATTCTATGACAATTTGGGCAGCAAAAGCGGCTTTCGAAGAAAACGAAAAAGGTAGCCTCGAACCTGGCAAATATGCCGATTTTGTAATTCTCGACACCGATTTGATGACAGCATCGCCACTGGAAGTTTTACACGCAAAAATTGAGAGCACATGGATTGATGGGAAGAAGGTGTTTGGATTATGAAATTGTGTCATATCCTTT
>DATITY010000311.1:0-3672 GCA_035467235.1 Draconibacterium sp.
CCAGCCAATTTTTTCCCATAGTTTGTAGATATATATAATATCAGAATCTGCCGGTTTGATTTCAATCCGAACACCCCCGGCACACCATCCCGGATTTTTACCGGTGTTATCGTGTCCCAGTTCAACCGGGGCCTTTCTTAACTCGCCCAAAGTAAAACCGGTATTAAATTCAAATGTTTTTATGGTTCCTGCTTCAAAACCCTCTTCGCCGGGTTTGTTTAATTCAAAATTTCCGTGAGTACCGATCTTTATATGAACTTTGGCGTCGGTACCGGCAAACATCACATTTTGTGTAGCTACTGAAACCACGATTTTATCGATCAATCTTGAATCGTCGAGGTGAGAAGTTGCCATTTCGGAAGCATAAACGCTTAATTTTTCCATTTGAATATAACTGACTTTTAGAAAGTTTCCTGTTTTCAAAAAACCTGATGAAAAATATGTAAAATACTGGCATTGCGCAATAAATAAAATACTTAACAGTAGGTATTTTGATTTTGTTGAATCCCGATTGTTTGCTTTTCGTAACTGCCGGCGCCGGTACAACCGTTATATTATTCTTTCCGTTGAAAACCATATTTTTTTAAAAATAATTCACTCATTTTCTCACCTCCCAACCTTCTCACCAATTCTTTAAAAGCAAAAAACGGTATAAAAATAATAAGGATCAGTTGCATCGTTCCCACCCATGCAAGGGTAATGTGTGATTTGACAGCATCAAATGCATCTTTAAGAACTAAGTTTTGAATAAATGTCCGTGCAAACTCTTCTGCAATATTAAAAATCATTACCCAGATAGTGAAGAGAACAGCTTTATACATCACCGGTAAAATCAATGCACGATGTTCAAACTTCCTGCTGATTTTCAGGAACGCACCAATCATAACTACTTTGGCAATAACTGCAGCACCAATGACGCCGGCAAAATAGTCGTTTAGATGAATACCATGTTCTGCAAGCAATAATCTCCTGTATAAAACAACAGAACTGAACGCAATGGACATGTAAACAAAATTTCCAAGGTATTCACTAAACTCATGAAAGAGTTTCTGTTTCCATGATTTATTTTGTTTTTCCATTTTCAATTCAGATATTATCTGGTTTTCTTTCCGATTTCATTGTTTTCTGAGCCAGTTCGGGATCGATGCTGTAAACCGCATCATACTGTGTAACGTGAATCCTGTCCTTCATTTCCTGCGGAAATTTTGTTTTATTCAAACCATCCATAATCGGGCCTTTAATTTCGGCAAGGTGAAATGAAATACCTGCATCCTTCAGCCGGCCGTTGATGGCTTTCAGACTTTCCAGACCAGAAGCGTCGATACTGTTTACCGAGGAGCAGTTGAGTACGAAATGCTGTAATCCATGGTGAGAAGCTACAATCTCGTTTATCTTCGATTCAAGAAACTTGGCGTTGGGAAAGTAAATGCTTTCGTCGATGCGCATTGAAACAACCCGGTCGGAGGTTACAACTTCGTGTCGTTCAATATTTTTAAAACTTTGTGTTCCTGCCACCTGCCCCAAAATGGCAACATGGGGTTTCGAAGTGCGGTAAAGGTACATGGCAAGTGAGGTGCCAATTCCTGCAATCAGTCCGTAAATAATACCTAAAGTCAGTATAATTATAATTGTCAGAGCCATGGCAATACCATCCGCTTTTGAGTATCCAAATGTTTTAACAACAGCTTTAAAGTTTACCATCGACAGAACTGCCACAAAAATTGTAGCTCCCAGCGCAGCATTGGGCAGGAAAAAGAGCAGCGGGGTGAGAAACAGAGCAACCAGTGCAATACCAACAGCAGTATATACTCCGGCAGCGGGCGTTTCCGCACCGGCGTCGAAATTTACAATTGATCGTGAAAAACCACCGGCTACAGGCAGTCCTCCTGAAATAGCAGCCCCGATATTTGCAGCTCCCAAAGCAAAGAATTCCTGATCTGGATTAATTTGCTGTCGCTTTTTTGCAGCAAGTGTCTGTGCCACCGTCAAAGAACCGACATAGGTCAGAATTGCTATCAATATTGCAGGTGTTACCAACTGGCTCCATAATTTAAGATCAAAGGAAGGAAGCACCGGGGTGGGAAGCCCCTTTGGAACTTCGCCAACTATTTTCACACCTTGTTTGTCAAGTCCTAAGCCTGAAACTACTACTATCGTGATAATGATGGCGATAACAGGTCCCATTTTGGCAAGGATTCCGGCTAATTTTTTATTCATACCGGCACCGATGAGCAGAGTTGCCAGGTATTGTTTTACGAGGAGTAAAAATATAACGCATGAGATTCCGATTGCTGCAGTAATAACACTGATTTGACTGAAGTTTTTAAGCAGAGAAATCATCATTTGCAAAAATGATTCACCTTCAAGGGAAACGCCCAAAATGGGACTCAACTGACTTGTTGCTATCTGGAGTCCGACCGCTGTGCCCAGACCGGCCATTACCGGAAAACTCATAAAATTTGCGATAAATCCAAGCTTAAGCAATCCAAGAACTATGAGGACCAAACCTGTAATGGTGGCGAGAGCAATTACAGCGCCCAAATATTCAGGAGTTCCAACTGCTACTATAGGAGTAACTGCAGCCAGGGTCATAAGACTCGACGTGGCAATGGGCCCAACAGAAAGCGTACGCGATGTTCCGAAGATTGCATATATGACCAACGGAGCCATTGAGGCATACAAACCAACCTCGGGCGGTAAACCGGCCAACTGGGCATAAGCAAGCGATTGGGGGATCAACATAATAGTGACAATCACAGCAACGACAAGGTCGTTCACCGCTATCTTACTTGTGTAATCCTTTCCCCATTCCATTATCGGCAGATAGGAATGTAACATTTCTTTCAATTTTGTTTTTCCCCCCGGGATAGACTTTTCAGTTGAACCGGATTTTTGATTTTTCATAATGGTAAGTTTTTATTTTTCTGTTTTTTTCTTTTTACCGCCTTTGAGGCATTAAAATCTTCATAGGTTTTAACCATTGTCTTTCCAGTCTCAAGAACAAAGAGGAGGAATATTCCCACACTTAAAAACATGTAGATGAGATAGAATATTATTTCTGATGTATGAGCTGTACCTTCAGAAATCCCATAAGGTGAATTCATAGCCATGGTGCCAACACAGAAACTTAAAGCCTGCATAAAGGTTCTGCCTTGTGCCAGCCAGTAAAAAAGAGTTCCTGCTAAAAGAATCAGCATCATAACAAGACCTAATGATCTGTAGTAATGATCATTTATAAGCCTCTTAAAAATGTCAACGACAAATTTAAAGAGCAAGATTATTGATGCCAGCATTTAACAAAGTATTTAATTCTTATACATCCTGAAAATTTGAGTCAAGCATTTTGTTCTGAGCGCCTGAAAGCATTCCCCCGGTTACATTTTTGGCTTTGAACCCATTTTGCAACAGTATCCGTGTGGCAAAATAGGCACGACCGCCTGAACGGCAGACAACATTGATTTCCTTATCCTTCGAAAGTTCATTCAGCCTTGAACGGAGCTGACCTAACGGAATATTTACTGCACCGGGAATATTTTCAACGGTAAGTTCGAAAGGTTCCCTGACATCAAGAATATAGCCATTATTAGCCTCTGACCAGTGGCTTACCGGCATATCGCCGCTGAGTACATTGGCAGCAATCATTCCGGCAAAGTTTACCGGGTCTTTGGCGCT
>DATITY010000312.1:0-19990 GCA_035467235.1 Draconibacterium sp.
AATGCGCGATACAAACTTGAGTAGAAAGTCCGCTGCTGCTGGTCGGTGCCGCCTTCAATTTTGATTTTCGAAAGCTCTTTTTCCCAAATGGATTCTCCTTCAGAACAGACTGCATCAAAAGATTTTTCGCCAATCTCGCGGGTTAGATTCAATTGCGCCTGTTCGGGACTAATAAACGATGAGGCTACTTTTACATGTACTTTTTCGCTTTTTTTTGTTTTAAAGCCAATCACTGCGCCAGTGTGAAATCCTTTTGTTTCTTTCGAATCTCCCAGTTCTTTTTCTTTCCATGTATTGGTTATTTCAAAATCCTTATCGAAAACAGCCACAAAATAATTGTGAAAATTAGCAGGTACACCGCCGCTGTTGTTCTGGCAGTAGCCAATAATTTTCCTTTCTTCAGGAATGATTTTTACAGAAGAACCACCGTCGAAAGCATCGAGTAAAAGATACGAACTGTCGCTTTCAGGAAAAGTAAACCTGAAAATGGCGGCACGTTCTGTGGGTGTTACTTCTGCTGTAACATCGTAATCGGCAAGGTAAACGCTGTAATAGTGCGGTTTGACAACCTCGGCTTTGTGCGAAAACCACGAGGCGCGTTCATCTTCACCAATTTTCAGTTTGCCGGTCATGGGCATAAACGAAAAAGCGGCGTAGTCGTTTATCCACGGACTGGGCTGGTGGGTTTGTTTAATGCCGCGGATTTTTATATCGTCGTACATGTAGCCCCAGCCGTTGCCCATTTTGCCAGTTTGTGGCGTCCAGAAATTCATTCCCCATGGTCGCGCAATGGCAGGGTAGGTATTTCCGTTCGACAACGAAAAATCAGAATCGGTTCCCATTAAGGGGTTGACCAGATCGGTTAATTTTTCTGCATAGACGCGATCCATCGAGTCTTTACGTTCACCCGAATTACTGCATCCCATCAATATTGCAAGGGTGAAAAGGATTGTTGTGTATTTCATGTTTTTTATTTTTTGCGATTATATTATTGTATATCGGTAGAGACGCAAAATTTTGCGTCTCTACATTGATGTTGTTGCGGATTTCAAATTAATAAACCACCGATTTAGGACGGTTCTCAATTGCAGCCCCAAATTCGGGATTAGGTTGGTTGCCCATCACAAATTTCAATTCTCCACCCTTTAAAATCTCTTTGTGGGTGATGAATGAATTTTTATAAGGTTCGCCATTCAGGATAGCCGACTGAATGAAAAGGTTTGTTTTGCTGTTGTTTTCGGCAATTATTTTAAATGTTTTTCCTTCAGAAAGCACAATTTCAGCTTCATTAAAAAGCGGACTGCCAAAAACATAAGCTCCGTTTGCCGGATTTACAGGGTAAAATCCCATGGACGATAAAACATACCAGGCCGACATTTGTCCGCAGTCCTCATTTCCGCAGAGTCCGTCGGGTTGGTCGTTGTACATGGTGGTGCAAATTTCGCGGATTTTCTCAGCCGTTTTCCATTGCTGGCCGGCAAAAGCATACAAATATGAGATGTGGTGACTGGGTTCGTTTCCGTGTGCGTATTGACCAATTAAACCTGTAATATCTGCCGAAGCGCCTTCAACTTTTATCGATGGAATGGAAAACAAGCTGTCGAGTTTTGTAATAAAAGCTTGTTCACCCCCGTGAATTTCGATCAAACCTTCAACATCATGCGGAACCAGCCATGTATATTGCCAGCTGTTTCCCTCGCAGAAATCGTCGTTCCGGTGCTGCGATGAAATCGGACTGAACGGCGCTCTCCACGATCCGTCAGCCATTTTACCACGCATGAATTTGATGCTCCCATCGAAATAGTTTTGATAATATTTTGACCTTTTCGAAAAAAGCGCTGCATCTTCTGTTTTTCCCAGTGCTGAAGCCATTGCCGCAATGCACCAGTCGTCTATTGCATATTCCAAAGCCATTGCTACAGATTCAACTGTTGAATCAGCCGGAATAAATCCTTGAGTTTTGATATAATTGATTCCCCTTTCATCTAAAGTTGCCGAGGTTTTCATGGCTTCAAATGCCCGTTCTGCATCAAATCCGGTGAATCCTTTTAAATATGCATCGGCAATTACCGGAATCGCGTGGTAGCCAACCATTGTATTGGTTTCGTTTCCGTGTAAATGCCAAACGGGGAGTTTTCCCTGCTGGTCGTAAATGTCGAGCATGGAATTTATAAAATCATTTGTCCGTTCCGGCTGAACCAGCGTAAACAACGGATGTGCAGCGCGGTAAGTATCCCACAGCGAAAAAGTGGTGTATGTCTGGTGGCCCGGATTTTGGTGCACTTCCTTGTCGGTTCCGCGATAATCGCCGTTGGCATCGTTAAAGAGCGAAGGTGCAATCATGGAGTGATAAAGCGAGGTGTAAAACGTTTTTTTATCGGCAAGATTTTCGGTGCTGATTTTTATTTTTCCCAACTCCGTATTCCATTTTTCCGTGGCTTGATTTTTAATTGCTTCAAAATCCCAGTTGCTGATTTCGGCTAAAAGGTTGTTTTTGGCGCCGTCGTTACTAACCGGCGAAATAGCAGTTTTTGCAAGCAATTCGCCATTACCTTCAAATTCAATCAGGGCTGTAATTTTTCCGGTTTTTTCATTTTCAGCAAGAATTTCAAACTTTTTGATATCTTTTGAAAATTCGGTATAAAAAAACACCCGTTGATCGGCAGCCCATCCTTTAGAAAACCTGAATCCCTGAATACTTTTACCATCAATCTGTTCAATGTTTCCACCAGTAATTCTGTCCCAGCCGGTACCATATTTTAAATCGATAATCAAATTTGAATTTCCTTCAGCATTGTAATTGTATTTATGAAATCCAACCCGTTCCGTTGTTGTCAGTTCTGCATCAATATTATACCTGTCGATGTGTAATGAGTAAAATCCGGGCTGAACGGTTTCTTTTTCGTGCGAATAGGTTGATTTCCAGGGGTAGGGGATTGTATCGGCTCCGGGCTGAAAATTACTTGTAACCGGCATAAAAACCACATCTCCCAAATCGCCGATTCCAGTGCCGCTCAGGTGGGTGTGTGCAAAACCAACCAGAATTGAATCGGAATAGTGGTATCCTGAGCACCAGTCCCAACCTTGGGTTTCGTTGTTTGGCCCCAGTTGAACTGCACCAAACGGAACGTTTGCACCCACAAAAACATGCCCGTGATAATCACTTCCAATCAGTGGATCGACAAAATGGGTGTAATCAGTTTTTTCAGTTGAAACGGGTTTCTGACAGGAAACAAAAACCAAAGCCAAAACCAATAAAAAAGGGAAAACAGTTTTCATAGTTTATGATGTATTAAAATTATTCAGGCTGAAACTTTCTGAAAAGCCCCAGCCCGAATATGTTATTTAAGTGAATAACTGATTAAAGTTCCCTGATTTTAATATTCCTGAACCAAACCGGATAGCCGTGGTCTTGTAAACCAATGTAACCTTCTTTGGCAATTCCTTCGGTCCAGCCGGGGAATGATTTGAATTTGCTGTTGGCAACCATTGCATCCCATTCCGGAGTCCAATGAGTGTATTTAACCACTTCGGTTCCATTCATTGATATAGTGGCCACACCATCTTTAACCTTAACTAAACAGGTGTTCCATTCACCGGCAGGATGAATGGTTTTTGGGTCGGCAGCAATCAGGTCGTACAGCGAACCGGCCAAATGACTTGCAATTTTATTGTCGGTGGCATCCACGTTATCAAGTACCTGAATTTCAGGCGCAGCGTAATAAATTGGTTTTCCCGGTACTTCGCGAACATAGTAGAAAATACCCGAATTGGCCATTTTGCTGGCTTTCCAGTCGATCGAAAGTTCGAAGTTTTTGAATTTCTTTTCCGAGAACAGAATGTCGCCATTGGCGCCTTGTCCGGGTTGTTTTCCTTCGCCAATTAAAACTTTCATCGCATCGTCTTCAATCACCCAGTTTGCGGGCATCGCAGTTCCGTTACACTGGCGCCATCCATCGAAATTTTTACCGTTGAACAGTAAAACCCAGCCTTCTTTTTTCTCTTCTTTCGAGATACTGTTTGCCTTTTGGGCAAACGTCGAAGTTGTAAATACCATCGCTGCAATGAGCGAAAACGCTAAAAATATAGTTCTTTTCATGTTTTGATGTTTTAATCCCCAACGGGGAAATTTATAAATTTTGATGTTTTTAATTTAAGTTGTTAAAGATAACCATTTGTAGCTGTCAATCATCCCAAAACCAAAAAAAACATGGGAGAAAATGTTTGAATAGTTTTCGCTGAGACTATTCTTTAGTAGTCTCTTTTTTCTATTTTTACAGATAAACCGTAATTTTTTCCCGAATGGAAAAGTGTGCATTAATTATAAATTACTACGAACAGGTGTATAAAAGACCTTTAAGCAATACTGAAAAAGAAATAATCAGAAAATCGTTTCAAAGAGAAATTATCAAAAAGAAGCAGATAATTTTTGCCAGTGGTGAAACGAATACCCGTCATTATTTTGTTGAAAAAGGGTTACTCAGAATGTACATTATCGATTCAGCGGGAAAAGAGTTTAATGTGCTGTTTGCATCTGATAATCAATGGATTGGCGACCTTTCAACTCCGGCTGAAACTCTGTTTTTTTTAGATGCAATTGAAAAAAGCATCGTTTACTCAATTTCGGATGAAAACCTGAATTTGCTAACCAATGATTTTTCTTCGTTTGTTAAATATCTGAAGAGATCTTATATTTTTCTGCAAAAGCGGTTAGTTTCAATACTAAGTAACACTGCTGAAGAAAATTACAGGGAACTTATCGAAAGTCATCCTGAACTGCTAAAACGGCTGCCTCAGTATCATGTTTCCTCTTATCTTGGTGTTACTCCTGTGTTTCTAAGTAAAATTTTATCAAAAAGAGCCAGAAAAAAAGACTAAAATGTATTTTTATTAAACTAGTTTATTTTTTTTGACTTGTTTAACTTGCATCTTTGCATCGTTAAACAAATAAAAAAACAGATAAATGAAAAAATTAGTTGGAATCACATTGGGAATTTTGGCAATCACCTCATCGGTTTTTGCAACAAATACAAAAGGAGAAAAAACCGCTTTTGAAATTGACACAAAAGCAAGCAAAGTACATTGGAATGCTAAAAAAGTTACGGGAGAACACTCAGGTTACGTTTCGGTTGGTAAAGGAAATGTAATTGTGGCAGGTAATACTGTAATTGGAGCTGAGGTGGATATGGATTTAAACACCATCGTTTGTACCGATTTGAAGGATGAAGGTACTAACCAGAAACTGATTGGACATTTAAAATCGGATGATTTCTTTTCGGTAGAGAAGTACCCGGTTGCAAATTTTGAAATTACATCTATGAAGCCAGGTAGCTCCAGCGGCGAATACAATGTAAAAGGTAAAATGACAATTAAAGGAATAACAAATGAAATTAGTTTTCCTGCGAAAGTTAGTCTGGCAAATGGAACAGTAAAAGCAGTTGGAACAGCAAAATTGGATCGTACAAAATGGGATATCAGATATGGTTCAGGTAAATTTTTCGATGGTTTGGGCGATAAAATGATTTATGACGAATTTGAAATTACGTTTGATATTTCAGCAAAAGCAGGTAATAACGCATTGTCAGCGAATTAATTTTAGAAATAAAGTACACAATTAGAATATTCAAAGGGTTCGATTTTTCGAATCCTTTTTTTCGCATTATATAATTTGCTTTCAATTTTTTAGACGGCATCTTTTTTGTATTAACCCGTTAAAATTTGTTGATTTGCACATCTTTTAATTTTGGTTGTTATGAATGTTCTTTACCGTTTTATATTATCAGTTATTTTTATAGTTGCCTTTTTCTTCAATTCAAAATCGCAGGGGTTAAAAATTAATGAAATTATGTCGTCAAACAAGCTTGTTGTTTACGATGAAGATGGAGATACCCCGGATTGGCTTGAAATTATAAACACTGGTAATACCGAAGTAAATCTCTCCGATTATTATTTAAGTGAAAGCAAAAAGAACTTATTAAAATGGCTGTTGCCTGATTATAAATTAAAGCCAAATCAACCTTTGCTTGTTTATGCCTCGGGAAAAGACAGGCTTCAAATCCCTCTTCAATGGTACACAATTATTAATATTAAACAAAACTGGAAGTATTTTATTCCAAAGAGCGAACCCTCTTCAACCTGGAAATCTTTTGGTTTCAACGAATCGGGATGGTTAACAGGGAACAGTGGAATTGGATTTGGCGATAATGACGATAATACGGTAATTCCAGTGGGAAGTATTTCGGTATTTATGCGTAAAAAGTTTACTGTGACAAATCTGGAGAAATTAAAATCGCTTTGGTTTCACATGGATTACGACGATGGATTTGTTGCATACCTTAACGGAACAGAGATTTGCAGGGCAGGATTGGGAGTATCCGGAGCCGCAGTTGCTTACAATCAATCGGCAAGTTCGCACGAAGCAAAAATATTTACCGGAGGTTCACCCGACGGTTTCAATATTTCTGAATTCATTCATTTATTAACCGACAATGAAAATGTTCTTGCAATTCAGGTGCACAATGCAGGAACAGCTTCAACCGATTTCACTGCAATCCCTTTTCTTACTGTTGGTTATGAGGAACAAGTTGCCATCAATACTCCAGTTTCGTCATATCTTCAAATGCCCGATTTGTATCCACATTCCAATTTTAAACTTTCTTCACAGGGCGAAACTTTGAGTTTAACTTACAAAGATGGAACAGTTGCTGATTCAATAAGTTATGGGATTATTCCGGCCAATTACTCGTTTGGTCGCGACATGGAAAATATGACCAAATGGGGATATTTTGTCAAACCAACACCCGGATCAATCAATTTTTCGACAATTGCTTCGGACATCGTAAAAAGTGAGATTCAGTTTTCTATTAATGATATGTTTTTAAAAGCTCCGGTTCAGTTAACATTTTCGGGTACGGCCAGCGGCGAAGAAATCAGATATACATTAAACAATAACGAGCCAACAGAAAAAAGTACACTTTTCAGGGGCCCGATAACATTATCGAAAAATACCGTGGTCAGGGCACGGATTTTTAAAACAGGCGCTATTCCGGGAAAAATAACCACGCGAACTTATTTATTTGATGCGCCTCCAACTTTGCCGGTAATTTCAATCTCAACCGATTCGATGAATTTATGGGACAACGAAACAGGTATTTATGTTTTGGGCGATTCGTATATAAATGAGAATCCTTATTTCGGTGCAAATTTCTGGGAGGACTGGGAAAAGCCTGCCAGTATAGAAATGACAGGCGTTGGTGGTGAACGCCTGTTTGCGTTAAACTGCGGAATAAAAATATTTGGTGCCTGGAGCCGGGCACATCCACAGAAGTCACTGGCAGTATTTTTCAAAAATGAATATGGCGATCCTGTTTTGGAAAACGTTCAGCTTTTCCATTCGAAACCAATAACTTCTTTCAAATCGCTGGTTTTGAGGAACGCTGGGAACGATTATTACACTACACGATTTAGGGATGGAATGATGACCGATTTGGTAAAAGACATGGATACTGAGATACAGGCTTTTGAGCCGGTCATTTTGTATTTGAACGGGCAGTACTGGGGACAAATTAATTTACGGGAAAAAATAAATGAAGACTATATTGCAAGTAATCATGATGTTGCTGCCGATAAAATTGATTTGCTGGAAATGAACGGTTCGATACTTCATGGAAACAATGCTGAATATCTTGAATTGCTTGATTTTCTGAATTACAATAGTCTGGCAAACGATGATAATTATAATATTGTTGCAAACCAGATTGATATCAGCAATTTCATCGATTACCAGCTTTCACAGATTTATTTTAATAACCGCGACTGGCCGGGAAACAACATTAAATACTGGAAACCTCAAACCGAAAATGGCCAATGGCGATGGATAATGTTTGATACTGATTTTGGATTTGGTCTTTATAATGTCAACGATTATACACTTAATACCATCCAGTTTGCTTTACAAACCGATGGCCCTGATTGGCCAAATCCACCCTGGTCAACTTTTCTGTTGAGGAAACTGGTTATAAATCAAAAGTTTAAATTCGACTTTATAAACCGTTTTGCTGATATATTGAACACTAAATTTGTTGGCAATGAAGTGGTTAATCATATCGATAGTATGGCAACTATAATCAGACCAGAAATAAAACGACATTACAACAGATGGGGTAGTCCGAGCCCGGGCACATGGGAGAATGAAGTGAAAAATATGAAAACTTATGCATTGAACAGGGTATCCTATGTCCAATCTCATATTAATCAGCAGTTTGTTCATGCCGGAATTTTTGATTTAACTCTTTCTGTGGAACCATCAACTGCAGGAAGCATAAAGTTGAATACAATTGAAGTTTCGGGTACTTCATGGAAAGGAAAGTATTTTGAAAATGTACCGGTTTCCTTAACTGGAAAAGCTTTCAGAGGACATAAATTTCATCACTGGGAAGTTGACGGGGTAACCGTTCTGGATTTAACAATTTCAGTTAACCTGAGGAAGGCAACAACCATTAAAGCAGTTTTTGTTGATGATGTTGATGATGGTAACTCGGTTGTAATTAATGAAATAAATTACAATCCTTCCACTGAAAATAATGCAGGCGACTGGGTTGAATTGTACAATTGGGGACGGGTTGATCTTGATGTTTCGGGATGGATACTTAAAGACGATGATGATTTACATCAGTTTGTTATACCGGAAAATACCATTTTAAAGAGCAGCGAATATCTTGTAATCTGTAGGAGCATTACCGATTTTATCGCTGTTCATCCCAACGTTTCAAATTATATTGGTGAAATGGATTTTGGTTTGGCAAGCACTGGTGATGCACTGCGCTTGTATGATAAAACAGTTTTACTTGTTGATTCTGTTTCTTTTGGAAGCGAATTTCCATGGCCGGTTGAACCAAATGGTAATGGCCCAACACTGGAGCTTCGCCATCATACTTATGACAATGCAATTGCCGAATCATGGAAATCAGCATTGGAAAATTTGGGCACTCCGGGAAGGGAGAACAGTGTTACTACCGGCTCTGACTTGATGACAAACGGAAGTTCAGAAAAGCAGCTTCAGATTTATCCAAATCCTTTTATAACAGAAACCAGATTAAAAATCGGCAATAACGGATTCGAACCCATGAAAGTACAGATTTATTCGATAGACGGAAGAATGGTTCGGAATGACATTACGGCTGATAATGAGTATGTTTGGAGAGGGGATAATCAGACTGGTCAAAAGCTACTGCCCGGGATATATATTTGCAAAATACAATCAGGCAATTCTTTATTTACAGGAAAAATTATTCTGAGAAAATAGCCAAAATTCGGATAGCATTTTTCAAATAAAAAAATCCGGAACATGAAAGTATAAATCTGTTCCGGATTTTTTTGCAGGAAGTTATTACGATAATCTGTTTTCTGACTAATCGATTACCATGAAAAACACTCTTTTAGCTGATAGTTAAAATGTTACCGTTTTTCTTTACATCATAACTTTTTAAAGGGCTTGGGGCCGGACCGTTAACTACGGCTCCAGTAGTAGTGTATAAAGAACCATGGCAGGGACAGGGTATATTTTTGTTGGCTGAACTGTAAGTGACGGTACATTGCGAGTGCGTACATACTTTCGATAATGCGAGATACACCGTGTCGGTAGAACGAATAATAATGATATCGCCTTTGTATGCATAACCACCAACGGTATTTAACGCCGAATAAGCAGGATCGGTTAAATCAACTGTAATCCCGTTATTATTATTGTTATTGCTATCCGGTTCGTCATCGGAACATGAATTAAACAGCATAGGTGCAGTTAGTAACAAGCTGCCGCCAACGGCAAAATTTCTAAAAAATTTTCTTCTTTCCATATTAGTATTTATTAAAATTAAACGCTCTTATTAAATTGAAACCCAGGAATAAATGACCCTCTGACCAATCGCCGCCTGCGGGGTTTGTTATTATGCCCTGATCGTACATCTGTTGCACATTTGATATCATTATTTGAAAAAGATGTCCGGATGTACCAATATCTACGCTGGCCGACAACGGATTCGTATATTCGATTTCATCTTCAAAACGCTGCAGGTATTCAATATTGAATGTGACTTTTTTTGCCAATCTTGCTGAACCTCCAAATCCAAGTGTAAAAAATGAGTGTGATGAGTAAAAGTTATTCTCATCGGGAATGTAACCGGTGCCAATATATCCGGGAGAAACCTGGAATCCGAAAGATTTAAAACTTTTTGCTATATGAAGTTGAACGTTTCCTGATGCTTTATCTCCAAAACTTTCGTATTCCTCTGGCATTACATCCTTAATTGTTGGAAAAGAACCTGCAACAGTTGCTGTCAGGGTTAACGGCATCGAAGAAGATTGTGCCAGAATACGGTATTTGATGAAAGAGTCAAATGTTTTCCTGTAGTTGCTGCGACCGATTCCCATATTTAAATTTTTTGTCATTCCGTATTCAAAACCCAAACGCATTGAAGCATAATCCAATCCGAAAAAATCATAGAATCCACCGCTGATATCACCAAAACGATGCTGAATCAACATTTGCAGTTCGTTTTTGGCCGGTACATTTGCGGAATGTAAATTAATGAAGCGGGTTCCCTGGAAAACATTTTTAACCGGTTTTTCTTCTTCCTGGGCACTTAATCCGGAAAATAACAGGATAGTGAGAATTGACACAACACTTTTCTTCATAACCGTGATTTTTAGTATTTTATAAGCTTTAACATTTTTTGTTTATTATTTGTTCTCACATCCAAAAAATAAATTCCATTGCTTAAATTATGAATGTCAATTTCAATTTTGTTGCTGCTATTTTGATTTACTTCCTGGTATTTTAATTTGCCCGTAATATCGTAAATTGAAACTAAGGATTCTGATCCCGCAATTTCAGTTTGCTCAATATAAACTCTGTTAGTTGCTGGGTTTGGATACATTCTCAGGGTTAAATCCTGAATGGTTTTACTTGAAGTAGTTTTAAAAATATCGGTAAAACTTATGTTATGCATGAATATAAGCATAGTGTCAGCCATAACGTTATCAAGCGATATCCTCCATGCATGGTCTGCCGGTGGAACATCGTATTTTCCGTTATTATTGTGATCTGTATAAAAATCGATGTCATATGATTTCCCGGAAACAGTGCCAACAACATTTATCATAAATTCCACCTGAACGGTTGTAATGACTGTATCGATCGAAATTCCGGTTTCTTTATCAATTACCGACAGCCAAAGGTTTTGTCCTACGTGAGGTGTCATACCCATAAAATGAATTCCAAGTTCGTTTTTCCATTCAATATTGGTAAAACTTGTATTATGGGTAAAATTAAGCGTGGTGTCGCTGTTGACATTGTTTAATTCCATTCTCCATGCATGGTCGGTTGATGGTGCATTGTAATAGCCATTTTTGTTGTGGTCGGCATAAAAATCAATGTTATACGATTTTCCTTTTTCAATTCCATATAAATCAATCATAAAATCAGCGGCAGCAACTGCAGTTGTTCTACCTAACTCAACTCCCGTATTTTTGTCCACAACAGCCAGTTTCAATGTCTGTCCAACATGCGGAGTCATGTTCATAAAATGAACAGTGAGTTTATTTTTCCACTCGATATTTGTGAAATTTATATTATGGGCAAAATCCAGAGTGCTGTTACCCGAAACATTGTTTAACTCCATTTTCCATGCATGGTCAACAGGTGGTATATCATATTTACCATTATTGTTGTGATCAGCATAGAAATTTACAAAATACGAATGATCTGCCTCAATGCCGGAAACAACAACCGAAAACTCTACACTGATGATTTGAGCTTTTCGTTCTACTTCCTTTCCTGTGCTTTTTTCAACCACTTCAAGCCATAAGGTTTGACCAACATGCGGGGTCATTCCTGTGAAATTGATTGTCAGATCATATTTGCCATCTTCATTTCCACCCGATTCGTTGACTTCTATCTTTCCTGTCATGCCGCCTGCAGCATGAGGATCGCATTGGTAATCGTATTTACCCGCTGTTTTAAAAACATATGTATAAGTCCAGCCAGTACCAGTAGAATTCCCAAATGATTCAGGATTTGAAGGAAAAGTAGTATTTGTTCCGTTTACATTGTGAAATCCCTGGGTATTTTTCCATTCAACGGTGTCACCAATTTCAATCTGCAACTCAGCAGGAGAAAATTTGTAGTTTGTTACAATAACTGAATGTTTTACCGTACCAAAAACAGATGTGGAAACCAGTAAAACCAAACTGAATAAAAAAAGTAACCGGGGGGCAACTCGATTTTTAAAGGTAAATGATGTTTTCATATGCTCATTATTTTAAAGTTTAAAACTGAATTAATAAAAAATAAAAAGAGTTTAAAATCCTAAAACAAAATAAAAAAAATCTAATTTTTGCTTTTATTTGTTTTTAAATCCAATGGCAAATAGAGAGGGCAAAAACCGATTAAACCTGTAAGTAAGAATACAACGGAGAAGATGATTAACACAATTCCCAGTGTTCCGGTAGTTTGATTGGTGAAAAACAGGAAAGCAATTAGTACTGCAATTAAAATCCTGATAATTCTATCGATGGTTCCCATGTTTTTTTCATAATCGTAGTTTTAATGGTAAATAACTCATAATGCCGATTCTCATCTGAATAGGGACACTAAATCAATCATATAATACATGATTGTTATTTAGAATCAATTCAAATATAAATTAGGGCGAACCTTAAAAACGGTGACCAGGGTCACCACTAGATTAATTTTATTTCGGTGGCCAGTTGTTTTACTTTTCCTTCGTGTTCAAGTTTTTTCATCACGCGGCTTACTACTTCACGCGCAGTGCCAAGGTCGTTGGCAATTTGGCGGTGCGATATTTTTATCGGGTTTGTGCCTGTAAGCTTCTGTTTTGATTTTAAGTATTCCAGTATCCTTGTATCCATTTTTTCGAAAAGCAGTTGGTTTATCATTCCAAGCAGCTCGTTATATCTCTGATTGTATTGCAGAAAAAATAAGGAATTGAACTCGGGGTATTCTTTCATCCATCGAAATACGTGATCGACAGGCATCAGCAAAATCGATGATTTTTTTTCTGTTGATGCATAAACCTTGCTGGGTATATTCTTTAAACAGGCATCAAACGACATAATACAACTCTCGCCGGGCTGAATGTAATACAACAGTAATTCTTTGTCTTCGTTCCTGGTATAAACTTTTACAAGACCGTCGGTAACTATTGGTACTGCTTTAACATACTGACCTTCACGCATTACCTCCACATTCTCCGGAATATCGACAATATTTGATTTTTCCATGATTTCTGCAGCAAGTTGTTGGCTTAAGTTCGGAAAAATATTTTTTGTATTCATATTCTAGCTGATATAAAAGTTAGCCTAAAATAGTGAATAAATGCAATCACTGGCAATTAATTAATCTATTTTTCAGAGAGGACAATAAAAAGCCCCCTCGATTCATTTTTATTACCGAGGGGTTTTTAAGTCAAGTAGAAATTGATCTGAGTTTTATTATGTTTTTTAAATAGACGGTTATTTTTAGTGTTTTAACTGCAATACTCGCACATTCTGCTTGAGTGCTTTAAGTTTCAATTTATAATATTCCACATCGGTTGAAGCTGGATTTTGTGCAACAGAATTAACCCAGTTATGCGATGAGGCGCTTTTCCCTGCTGATTTTTCGTAAGTCCAGGTTTGATCTGTCCACGTATCGCTTATTACATCAAGCGAATTCTGATAAATAGGATAATGCTGCGACCCGATATTGATTATGGTTTCGTCCGATTCCCAGTTAAAGTCAATAACTTTGTTGCCATCTTCATCGTTATAGTAATACTTAAGTCCGGTAAACCTGTTTGGACTGCTGTTATTATCATCCGCCCAAATGATAGCAACTGGCAATCCAGTGACTGAAGCAAATGGATTCTTTAATGGCCCACTATACGAACATTCCATTCCATATAATAAACTTCCGTCATCCCAAATTAATTCCATTACTGTTAAATTACCTACATTATCATATTGAAATTCTGAACGTAATTGAAACGGCGGTTCATCTCTTCTTACTAATTGTCCCTTATTATTGTAGGTGTTTATATAATAATCAACTACCTCCTCTGTACCAGGTACATACCAGGTTTCTTTTACAAGTTTATCTTTTTCGTATGTAAAAACAATGTCAAAATATATATCTGCATCGTAATAAAACCGGGCTTTCGACATACGCTTATTGCTATCGTATTCCATAGTGGCCCAAAAGTTATACTGACCAGTTTTTGAAAGATAATATTCATCGGCCAAACCTAATTCATTGTAACGGTAACCCTGCAGAAATCCGTCACTTAGTCCTTTGTCTTCAAGCAACCTGATTTTATTTTCAACGTTAGCGCTTTTTAAAGCAGCTTCGTCAATTGCATTCAAATCCTGAAACTCATTTTTACAGCTAATCACCGAAATCAATGCTGTAACTACCAATACTTGTCGAAAAGAGAGTGTTTTTTTCATAATGTTGTTTTTTAAAATTATTAATAGCCAACAATTTACAAACAGTATTGGAATAAAGCATTATAATATCTTAAATAATTTTTTGGATTTTAAAAAATCTTTTAACGCTTAAAAAAGATACACCTGAACAAACGCTAAATAAAAAGCAAAAACCCTATTTTTGTGCCATAAAAACAACAAAGTGGCTAAACATTAAAAATATACTTTTGTTTTCTTATTCGATTATACATTCAAATTGAAAATTAACAATGGATAAATTTTCTTCAGTCGGGAATCAGGAGTTGGCAGCCATTGAGGATCTGTACCAGACATACCTTGAAAATCCCAAGTCGGTTGACGAAAGCTGGCAGCAGTTTTTTGCCGGATTTGAGCTTGCCCGTACAAATTATCAGCAAAAGCATACCACGGTTCAATCCGACAAAATTGACAAGGAATTCGCAATTCTTAACCTGATTCATGGTTATCGTCAGCGCGGACATTTGTTTACAAAAACCAATCCTGTGCGCAGTCGCCGGAAATATACACCAACCCTCGATATTGAGAATTTCGGACTTGAGAAGAAAGACCTGGAAACCGTTTTTCAGGCTGGTAACGATATAGGAATTGGCCCGGCAAAACTGAAAGATATTATTGCCCACCTCGAAGCAACTTACTGTCGGTCGATTGGCGTTGAATATGTTTATATGCGTCATCCCGAAGTAGTGAACTGGCTGAAAAAGAAAATGGAAACAACCCGCAATTCAGAGGAGTATTCAGACGAGAAAAGAAAACACTTTTTTTATCACCTCAAACTGGCAGTTGGTTTCGAGAATTTTATTCATAAAAAATTTGTTGGGCAAAAACGGTTTTCGCTTGAAGGCGCAGAAACATTAATTCCTTCGCTGGATGCTGTTATTGAGAAAGGTGCAGAGCTTGGAATCGAAGAATTTGTAATTGGGATGGCGCACCGTGGCCGGTTAAATGTGCTTGCCAACATCCTTGAAAAACCATACGAAAATATTTTTAAGGAATACACAGGTAAAGAATATGAAGATGATATTTCGCAAGGCGATGTAAAGTACCATTTGGGATACGAAAATGAAGTGGTTACCGATGAAGGCAAAAAAGTAAAACTGAAGCTGGTTCCAAATCCATCACATCTTGAAACTGTAGCACCAATTGTTGAAGGTGTGGTTCGGTCGCAAATCGATTCGCTTTACGGTAAAAATTTTGATAAGGCTGCTGCCATTATTATTCATGGCGATGCGGCAATTGCAACGCAGGGTGTAGTTTACGAAACTATACAAATGTCGCAACTCGATGGTTATAAAACGGGCGGTACAATACATTTGGTTATCAACAACCAGGTTGGATTTACAACCAGTTATCTGGAAGCCCGCTCAAGTACATATTGTACCGACATAGCAAAAGTTACCCGTTCGCCGGTATTTCATGTCAACGGTGATGATGTTGAAGCTTTGATTTACACAGTAAAACTGGCTATGGAATTTCGGCAGAAGTTTCATTCTGATGTATTTATCGATATTCTTTGCTATCGGAAATATGGCCACAACGAGGGCGATGAACCACGGTTTACGCAACCAGTATTATATAAAATAATCGAAAAACATCCCAATCCGCGTGATATTTATTCCGAAAAACTGAATAATCTTGGAGTAATGTCAGCCGAGGAATCGAAGAAAGAGGTCAAAGAATTTGACCAGCTTTTGGAGCAAAAATACAACGACTCTGAAAAAATTGAAAAGGTAAAAATCCGCAAGTTTTTGATAAATGAGTACAAACCATATTCATTACCTCAAAAAGATAGTTTTGATTTAAAAGTTATGACAGGCGTTTCAATAAAAACTTTAAACGAAACAGGAGATAAAATAAACACGCTTCCCAGGGATTTGGCTTTCTTCAAAAAGGTGGACCGGATTATAGCCGACCGGCGTATGATGATGAAGGACGGACGTTTGGACTGGGCTATGGCAGAATTGCTTGCTTACGGAACTCTGGTGAATGAAGGTCACCCTGTCCGATTGAGTGGTCAGGACAGCGAGCGCGGAACGTTTGCTCACCGGCACGCAGCTTTTGTGGTTGAAGGAACCGACGAAAAATATTTTCCACTAAAACATGTTTCCGAAAAACAGGCGCCGTTTCATGTTTTCAATTCACTGCTTTCTGAATATGCCGTTTTAGGTTTCGAATATGGTTACTCGCTCGCTCAGCCAAACGGACTGACCATTTGGGAAGCGCAATTTGGCGATTTTCACAATGTGGCCCAGGTTATTGTTGACCAGTACATTTCTTCAGCTTTTGAAAAGTGGGGAATGATGAATGGATTAACCCTGTTTTTGCCGCACGGTTTCGAAGGTCAGGGACCGGAGCATTCCAGCGGACGTATTGAACGTTTTCTCGAGCTTTCAGCCAATAACAATATGCAGGTAATTGTGCCTTCAACACCCGCAAATATGTTTCATTTACTGCGGAGGCAGGTTAAAATGACCACGCGGTTACCGTTGGTGGTTTTTACACCAAAAAGTTTATTGCGTCACCCGATGGTGATTTCAAAAATTGAGGAATTCGAAAAAGGCGGATTTAAGGAAATTATTGATGATCCGCTTGCTTTGCCCGAATTGGTTGAAAGTGTGGTTTTTACTTCGGGAAGGTTGTATTATGATTTGGAAAAACACCAGGTAGAAAACGGAATTACGAATGTTGCAGTTGTTCGACTTGAACAAATTTATCCGATTCCGTATCAGCAAATCAATGATATTCTGAAGAAATACAAGAATTCAACCCAATTGATTTGGGCACAGGATGAACCTGAAAATATGGGAGCGTGGCCGTTTATCAATCGTAAACTGGCAAATCTTGGTTTTAAAGTGGTTTCCAGAAAGGAAAGTGCAAGTCCGGCAGTGGGTTTAATGGAAAAACACAAAAAAGGTCTGGAAGAAATTCTCAGTTCGGCATTCAAGGTAAAAGAAACAGTAGCTTCATAAAATTTAAAAAAGAATGATTGTAGAAATAAAAGTTCCCAGTCCGGGAGAATCGATAACCGAAGTTGAAATTGGTCACTGGCTTGTTGAAGACGGAGCAGTTGTAGCTCAAAATCAGGAAATTGCAGAAGTTGAATCGGATAAAGCCACACTAACCATTATTGCAAGCGAAAGCGGAAAAATTAAAATCAATGCCAAAGAAGGAACTGCTGTCGCCGTTGGTTCGGTTGTTTGTACCATCGACACAGATTTTGCAGGAGCAGCCGTAACTGAAAAAAAGGAAAAAATCGAAAAACCGGTTGTTGAACCAAAACCTGAGGTAAAAGTTGAAACTCCAAAGCTTGAAAAAGAAGTAAGATCTTTAGCGGAGTATGAAAATGTGAAAATAACTTCGGTTGCAAAGGAGATGATGAAGGAGCTTGACCTTTCGGTTGAGGATGTAATCAGCGGACTAAAACGGATTGGGAAAAAGGAAGTTGAAATGGTTGCCAACCTGCCGAAATCGGTTTCTGCTCCGGTAGTAACTGTACTGAAAGTAGCAACACGCGAAGTTGATCGCGAGCGTATGTCGAGTCTTCGCCGCAAGTTAAGCGAGCGTTTGGTTTCAGTGAAAAACGAAACTGCCATGCTTACTACTTTCAACGAGATTGACATGAGTTACGTGATGGATTTGCGCAGCAAACACCAGCAGAAATTCACTGAAAAACACGGGCTGAAACTGGGGTTCATGTCGTTTTTTACCAAAGCTGTTGCTGTTGCCATGGATTTTCACCCCATGGTAAATGCACAAATGGACGGGGATGAAATTGTTTCTCCCCGGTTTGTCGATGTTGGGATTGCTGTTTCAACACCCAAAGGTTTAATGGTTCCGATTGTTCGCAATGCAGAAAGTAAATCGATTCCTCAAATTGAACTTGAAATAAAAGAGTTGGCTGAAAAAGCCCGCAACAAAAAAATATCAGTCGAAGAATTAACCGGCGGTACTTTTACAATCACAAATGGCGGAGTTTTTGGTTCGTTGCTTTCAACGCCAATCATCAATCCTCCGCAATCGGCTATTCTGGGGATGCACAATATTGTAGATCGCCCGGTGGCAATAAACGGTCAGGTGGTAATTCGCCCGATGATGTACATCGCGCTTTCCTACGATCATCGTGTGATTGACGGAAAAGACTCTGTTGGTTTTCTTGTAAAAGTGAAAGAGTTGATCGAAAATCCGGAACGGATGTTAACAGGAGGTCAGGATTCAGGGAAGTTGTTACTGGGAATATGAACTTTTTCAAATTTTCACCATCATCTTTCCAATATTGGTTCCTTCAAATAATCCGAAAAAGGCTTCCGGAATATTTTCAAAGCCTTCAACAATGGTTTCCTTGTTGATCAGTTTTCCTTCCTTGTACCATTTTGTGAGTTGCTGAATGGCTTCGGGAAATTTTGCAGCAAAATCGTTTACTATAAATCCTTTCATTAATGCGCTGTTTACTAGAAATATGCCTTGTAAACGAGGTCCGGGTGGGATTCGGATTTCATTGTATTGCGAAATAACGCCGCATATAATTACACGAGCAAATTTATTGATGTTCATAATTACACCATCCGAAATTTCGCCACCCACATTGTCGAAATAAATGTCAACTCCATTTGGACATGCATCAAAAATGGCTTTACGCATATTTGGAGTGGTTTTGTAATTAACTGCATCGTCGAATCCGAATTCGGTTTTTAACATTTCTGTTTTTTCATCACCACCAGCAATTCCAACAACATGGCAACCTAAAATTTTCCCGATTTGGCCAACGATATTACCAACTGCTCCGGCCGCACCAGAAACTACAATCGTTTCTCGGGTTTGGGTTGACCGATTTCCATCAATCCGAGATATGCTGTTAAACCCGGCATACCCAGAATTCCCTGGTAGGCAGAAAGTGGCGCCGCTTCGGCGTCAACTTTTGTTAATCCTGCACCGTTGCTGGTCTGATACTCCGACCAGTTTAAAAGTCCGGCAACAAATTCACCGGATTTGAAAGCAGGATTTTTCGATTTAATAACTTCGGCAACAACTCCCGATTTCATGGGATCACCCAAATTGAATCCGGCTGTGTATGATTTTCCTACGTTCATCCTTCCCCGCAAATAGGTATCAACCGATACAAAAAGAGATTTCAACAGTACTTCACCTTCACCGGGTTCAGGAACCGGATTTTCTGTAAACCTGAAACATTCTGCTGTTGGTTTGCCAACCGGACGTTTTTCAAAAATTATTGTTCTGCTTTTCATTTTACTTACTGATAAGAGATATTCCCAATTGTTTTGATACTTTTCTTTAACACCGTTTTGCTAAACAAAGTTTTCAATTCTGCGGAAGTAATTTTTGTGGTCGGTTGAAAATCATCAGAATTCATATATTCCAAAATGCTTTTGTAAAATTGTCTTCCTTCCGGTTTATCCTGAACTGAAGAGAGGTCTGACATGCAAACCAGCAATTTTCCTTCTCCCACGCTGAATTC
>DATITY010000313.1:0-4361 GCA_035467235.1 Draconibacterium sp.
CAGGTAGTGCTGTTGTTGCCGGAAGTATGATTTTACCTCCGTTTATGCAGTCATGCCAAAACGTACAAATTTCAGAAAACGTGAAAAGTTATTTAGATCATTTTGAGGTTTCGGCCGAAATGTTGCAAAAAGTAATTGCAACCGCGATGAGTAAAGGCGGCGATTATGCCGATTTGTTTTTCGAACACAAAATTTCGAACAATATAAGTTTGGAAGACAGAAAAGTAAATCGTGCATATTCCAACATTGATTATGGAGTGGGAATAAGGGTGCTGAAAGGCGACCAAACCGGTTTTGCCTACACCGAAAACATCAGCATGGACGACATGCTGAATGCAGCTAAAATGGCTGCCAGCATTGCCAGTGTTAATGCTAACTTTAAAGCCGCGCCGTTAACCGAAAAAGTTCCTTCGGGATACTACAAAATCGCACAACAATGGGAAGATGTTTCTGTAAAAGACAAAGTGCCTTTTGTTCAGAAAATGAATGATAAGGTATTTGAACTGGATGAAAAAGTAATTAAAGTAAATGTAACCATCAGCGATGAAACCGGATATATGTTGTTTTTTAATTCTGAAGGTCGTTTAACATATGATTACCGGCCACTTATAAGTTACAGGGTTTCGTGCACAATGCAAAAGGGAAATCAGATTGAAAATACGTCTGTTAGCAGATCTTTCAGGAAAGGTTTTGAATGGTTTGATGAATCTTTGGTTACAGAAATGGCAAAGGAAGCGGTTGATAAAACAAATATTTTGTTTGAAGCAGTAAAACCAAGAGCCGGGGAAATGCCGGTTGTGATGGGTGCCGGAGGTTCCGGTATTTTGCTGCACGAAGCTATTGGCCATACTTTTGAAGCTGACTTTAACAGGAAAGGTACTTCAATTTTCAGCGATAAAATGGGAAAAAAAGTTGCCGAAAGTTTTATCAATATTGTTGACGATGGAACACTTGTAAACAATCGTGGCTCGATAAATATTGATGATGAGGGAAATGATGTTGAAAAAACCTATCTGGTAAAGGACGGTATTTTAAACAGTTACATTCATGACCGGATTAGCGCCGCTTATTACAAGGTCAATCCAACCGGAAACGGGAGGCGCGAATCATTCAGAAATATTCCGCTGCCAAGAATGCGGGCAACATACATGGATCCTGGGCCACATTCAAAAGACGATATTATTTCGAATGTTGATTACGGCGTTTATGTCGATAATTTCAGTAACGGACAGGTACAGATTGGTGCCGGCGACTTTACTTTCTTCGTAAAATCAGGCTATTTGATTGAAAAAGGAAAACTTACCCGGCCGATAAAAGATATTAACATTATTGGAAATGGTCCGCAGGCACTGGCCGATATTTCGATGGCAGCAAACGATTACCTGATTGATAACAGCACCTGGACTTGTGGAAAAAATGGACAATCGGTGCCGGTAACCTGTGGATTACCCACAGTTTTGGTTAAAAAACTCACTGTTGGAGGGACAAATGCTTAATCAGTTTAAAGTATAAGAAAATGACAAAAGAAGAAAAATATACGTTGGCAAAATGGGCGATGAATCATGCCCTCGAAAAAGGAGCACAGCAGGCAAGTGTAAGTATTTCGAACAGCCGGAGCAGCAGCGTTGAAGTTCGCGAAGAAAAAATTGAAAAACTGGAACAAGCCATCGAAAGTGGACTGACAATTCGGCTTTTCGTGGATAAAAAATATTCGGCACATTCTACCAACCGGTTAAAAGAGGAAGAACTGGCCCGCTTTATTGAACAGGCAATTGAAGGAACCCGGTTTTTATCTGAAGACGAATTCCGCACGCTTCCTAAGCCTGAATTGTATTATAAAAGTGGCAGTGAAGATTTAAAAACTTTGGATTCAAATTTCAATAAAGTTGATCCGCAGAATAAAATTGACCTGGCTTTTGCAATTGAAAAGGAAGTTTTAGGCAAAGATGACAGGATTATTTCTGTATCGACCGGATATTATGATGGTTTGGAAGAAAGAGTTTTGGTTACCAGTAATGGTTTTGAAGGAGATAGCGCAAATTCGCAGTTTGTTTTGTATGGTTCTGTTTCGGTTAAAAGTGACGAAGCCAGACCTGAATCGAGCTGGAGTGAAAGTGCCATATTTTTCGATAAACTTAAAAAAGACAGCATTGGAACTACTGCCTTAACAAGGGCAGTTAATAAAATTGGTCAGAAAAAAATCGGATCCGAAAGAATGACCATGATTGTTGAAAATAAACAGGTTGGACGTATTTTCGGCCCGCTGATTTCAGCGCTCAACGGTCAGGCAATTCAGCAAAAGAATTCGTTTTTAATCGATAAACTTAACACAAAAGTTGCCTCAGAAAAACTCACCATTACCGATGATCCGTTTATTGTTTCAGGACGTGGTTCGCGGTTGTTCGACGGCGAAGGACTTGCCACAAAAAAACGGACAGTTTTTGAAAAGGGTGTTCTGAAAACTTATTACATCGACACGTATTACGGTAAAAAACTGGAGATGGAACCAACCAGCGGCGGCACTACCAACCTGGTTTTCGAAACAGGTGACAAGGATTTGCAGGGTTTGACTGGAACTGTAAAACGTGGAATTCTGGTTACAGGTTTTAACGGCGGAAATACAAATGGTTCAACCGGCGATTTTTCGTTCGGTATTGAAGGATTTCTGATTGAAAACGGGGCAATCGTCCAGCCGGTTTCAGAAATGAACATTACCGGAAACATGAAGGAACTCTGGTCGAATATTGGCGAAATAGGAAACGACATCAACGAAAGTTCATCATGGTTAACACCTTCGATTGTTTTTGAAGGTGTTGATTTTAGCGGAATTTAATGTTTCGTTACCTTGGAAATAAGTTGGGATGAGCTACTTGTAAATTAAAAACTTTTCCCTACTTTTGCGGCCAGTTAATTTTAAGCTGTTGTTATTTAACGCAATGCTGCGGCTTAAACATTGTATAACAATTAAATAGTTCTTTTAAAATGTATTTAACAACTGAGAAAAAACAAGAGCTTTTTACCCAATTTGGTAAAAGCGTTGCAGACACAGGTAGTGCAGAAGGTCAGATTGCGTTGTTCACGTTTAGGATTAACCACCTGACAGAACATCTGAAACAAAACAAAAAAGACCACAGCACACGCCGTTCGTTAATTAAATTAGTAGGAAAACGCAGAAGTTTGCTCGATTATCTGATTAAAAAAGATATCGAGAGGTATCGGACGATTATTAAAGAATTGAACTTACGTAAGTAAAATAACTGAAAGGCAATCCTAAAAATTGCCTTTCTTTTTTGTAAATTGCAAAGCCTCACCACCCATTGAAATTATTTAAAATTTATTTGATTTATTAAAAAATTATGGTAAACGCAACAATTAAGACGATTGAACTTGCTGATGGCAGGACCATTACCATTGAAACCGGAAAACTGGCTAAGCAAGCCGATGGAGCCGTTGTAGTTCGAATGGGTGAAACCATGTTGCTTGCAACAGTAGTTTCAGCAAAGGAAGCAAAAGACAATGTGGATTTTATGCCACTGGCGGTAGATTACCGCGAAAAATTTTCTGCATCGGGTAGGTTCCCGGGTGGATTTTTGAAAAGAGAATCTCGTCCGTCGGACGACGAAATTTTAGTGGCCAGACTCGTTGACCGTGCTTTGCGTCCACTTTTTCCCGAAGATTATCATGCAGAAACTGCAATGATGATTTCTCTGATTTCGGCCAACCAGAGCGAAATGCCTGATGCCCTGGCCGGACTGGCAGCATCTGCTGCAATTGCTGTTTCGGATGTGCCTTTTACTACTCCTATTTCGGAAGTAAGAGTATCGCGTATCAATGGCGAATTTGTTATTAATCCAAATCGTGAGCAACTTGCAATTGCCGATATGGAGATCATGGTTGGCGCATCATATGACAACATCATGATGGTTGAAGGCGAAATGGACGAAGTTTCGGAAGACGTGATGCTTGCAGCAATTAAATTTGCCCACGAAGAGATAAAAAAACATTGTAAAGCTCAGGAGGAACTGGCTGCACAACTGGGTGTTGTAAAACGTACTTATTGTCACGAAAACAATGACGAGGAACTGCGAGAAAAAGTGAAAACAGAACTTTACGAAAAATGCTATGCGATAACTGAAAAGCAAATTACCAATAAAACAGAGCGGTTGGAGGCGTTTAAAAATGTACGCGACGAATACATTGAAACATACAAAACTGCAAACGCCGACAACAAGGAAATTGATTTGGATTTACACGTTTCACTTATCAAAAAATACTACCACGATGTTGAAAAAGAAGCCATGCGCCGCATGATTCTTGATAAAGGCATCAGACTCGATGGCAGAAATACCAAACAGATCCGC
>DATITY010000314.1:0-8536 GCA_035467235.1 Draconibacterium sp.
CCATTTCTGAATGTCACAATCCTGTTTGTTTACATGGCAATTATCAATTCAGGGATACTTTTCATTTCAACCCGGAAGAGATGGAAACCATTGAATTACCTGGCATTTATTGCCACGTGGACTATTTTCATTTCATGGATAGCCTCAAAAAACTACAACAATCAACTTGGAATCGGGTTAACTTTCATCGGTTTATTCTTTTTAATTTTTTACCTGGCATTTCTTTCGTACAAATTGCTGCTGAAAGAAAAATTCAGGATTGATGATGTTTTCTTCCTGCTGATAAATTCCGGAATTTTGTATTTTGTTGGTTATTTTGCCATTAATTCCCTTGAAACAAGCAAACCATTTTTGGGATTATTCGCTTTGATAAATGCCATTATTCATGGAGTTGCCTCTTGGTTGATTTACAAAACCAGATTAACCCATAAAAACCTGTTTTACTGGACGATAGGACTTGTTATTACTTTTATTACCATTGCAATTCAGGTTCAATTTAACAATTTTGTCACAGCCATTTTGTGGTCGGTTGAAGCTGCTCTGCTTTTCTGGCATGGAAGAAGGAAAAAAATAACTGTTTATGAAAATACATCCTACATTTTAATTTTTCTGGCCACCATCATCACCGCTTCAAACTGGACTGAAACATCATACAATCTGTATTCAGATAATATCGACAAATTATTTACACCAGTTTTCAATTTCGCGTTCCTGGCTTCATTCATTGTGATATTGTCTTTTAGCTTCATTTTCTATTTTAACCGGAAAATAAAAAACGAAATCGCCGCCGACTCCACTTTAACCAACATGTTTAATGTGATTTTCCCAATTGCTTTTCTGCTGGTATTGTATTTTACATTTTTTACCGAAATTGCGCTTTACTGGAATAACGCACAGATAAAAGCCTCATTCGCTTTAAATTCGGATGGGATTTGGGAGAAAAAATTCGACAACCTGAATTTTGACATTCTGAAATTCAACGGCATTTGGCTTATCAATTACACATTGCTATTTGCTTCACTGCTTTCATTTGCCAATTTCAGATGGTTGAAAAGCAAGGATTTTAATGCCTTTATTTTTGTAATCAACTTTATTGTGCTGCTGATATTTTTAGCGATCGGATTAAGTTTTTTAGCCGGACTTCGTGAAAGTTATTTAAATCCCCCGACAGAACTTAATTATCACATTACCAATTATCATTTGATTATCAGATACATTTCACTGGCATTTTTCACGGCATTGATTTATTCAACCTACCGGTTTGTAATTATCAGTTTTCAGCCTGCAGTTTTCCTGAAGATATTCGAAATTGCTTTAAGCATAGCAATTGTCTGGATTAGCAGCAGCGAATTAATCAACTGGTTAAGTTTATCGGGTTCAAACGAGTTATACAAACACTGGCTGAGCATATTATGGGGAGCATTTTCGTTAATTCTGGTTTCATACGGTATTTGGAAAAAGAAAAAACACCTGCGGATATTTGCCATCATACTATTCTCAGGTACTCTTGTTAAACTCTTCTTCTACGATTTAACAAATCTTGAAACCATACCAAAAACCATTGTTTTCCTGTTTACCGGAGTGTTGCTTCTGATTGTGTCGTACCTGTATAACAAGTACACAAAGATGATTTTCGAAGAAAACTGAGTATAAAACCAATTGATTACTTCCTCAAAATCACCATCGTTGCACCGTAACCATACTCTTTAAACGATGCATCCTGAAAATAATATTTCTTGAATTTGGTTTTCAGCAGGTTAATTACTTCCTGTTTCAATACTCCCTGCCCCACTCCATGTATAAATACAATCTTCTTTACACCGGTTTGAATGGCCAGTTTCATTTCCGATTCCACCTTTTCCTTTTGAATTTCAAGAATTTCGGAATTGCTTAAACCTGCTGAATTATCGAGTAATTCGTTGATATGTAAATCAATTTCTACAATATCTTCGGTTCTTTTCTGAACCGGTTTTTCGGTTGCCGGTTTTTCTTCCTTTTCCTGAACCAGTTTATTAAAATCGTCCTCGGTTAACTTGTCAATTTCAGTGGTTAAAATGCTTTTTGAAATTTGTAAAACAAGGGCATTTTTTCTGAAAAAAGGATTTGGGTGAAAACTTGTTTCCCTGTAAAATTTAACCGGATTTACCTTAAACCGTTTTACAATAGGCTCGTGCCAGTCGTTTTCCTCTTTCTGAAAATAGATGATTTGAAATCCAAATTCAGGGAGTTCCGTCAAATCATTCTGCAACAGGCTTTCCATTTCAATCCTCGAATTTGGCTGCACAGTTCCGTGTTTTACGGTTTTATTCACCCCGTTTTTATAGTGAGAATAATGGTACAAAACCGTGAAATTGCTGTCGTTAACCAGAAACAACTCAATTTCGCCGCCAATCGGATTTGTGGAATCGGTGGGAACAATACAAAAATAAAAATCAGGCGAATCTTTTCCTTTGATGATAACACCTTTGTTTTCTTCAACCCTAACAGCAGTTGTAATTTGTTGCTGAACAGGTGCTCTTTCAATTTTTTCGGAACCAATATTCAATTCCGGATCGCTGGTATTTAGCAACTGTAAAATGGGATATGGAATTTCGAAACCATCGTAATTTTCAACCATTACCATATTTTTATTGAGAAACCGCGTAACAACACCACCGCCAACATCATTCAAAAACTTTACTTTATCGCCTATTTTTATCATGTCGAAATATTTTGCGTAAAAGTACAATTTTAAACCGAAGGAATTTTAAGCTATTTTTACAGCCCAAAGCCCCCTTCTAATTCCCCCGAGGGGGAAAGATAAGAATTGATGAAATTATGAATTTGAATACTATACTTAACAATTCAGCAAAGAATGAATCTTCTTTTCTCCCCTCCGTCGAAGGGGTCGGGGGAGGCTCCTTGAAAATCAGCAATTTCACTTACGATTTATCTGAATCGAAAATTGCAAAATACCCGCTGCCAGAGCGTGACCAATCAAAATTACTTGTTTGGAAGAATGGTATTATCGAAGAATCTGTTTTCAAGAACTGTGTTGACTTCCTTCCTGAAAATGCCCAATTGATTTTTAACAATACCCGCGTAATTCATGCCCGGATGTTTTTCAGAAAAGAAACCGGTTCAAAAATCGAAATTTTTTGTCTTGAACCGGTTGAACCGCGTGACTACCAGATTGCATTTCAGGAAACAGAACAGGTGGTTTGGAAGTGTTTGGTAGGCAATTCAAAAAAATGGAAAAGCGGTATTTTAAGTCGTGAAATTGAAATTTTGGGAGAAAAAATCAAACTTCAGGCAGAAAAAACAGCGCAATTCGAAAACACGTTTCACATTAAGTTCAGTTGGGACAAACCGTTTACTTTTGCCGAAATTATTGAACACACCGGCATTTTACCCATTCCACCCTATCTGAACCGCGAAACTGAAGATACCGACGAGGAAACTTACCAAACCGTTTATGCAAAAATTGATGGATCGGTTGCTGCACCCACTGCCGGACTTCATTTTACCGATTCGGTTTTAAACGAATTGCACGCAAAAAATATTTCAACAAAAGAAATTACGCTTCACGTTGGCGCCGGAACATTTCAACCCGTAAAATCTGAAACCATTGACGGACATACAATGCACCGGGAAGTAGTCATCATCTCCAAAAATATTATTGAAGGTTTTGTGCAAAACCCGGATAAAATAATTGCAGTCGGAACAACTTCGGTGCGATCGCTGGAAAGCTTGTACTGGCTGGGTTTGCAGATGGAAAACAACTCGTTTAATTCAAATAATCCTGAAGTTTTGCAATGGGAACCGTATGAAAATGAGGCCACAATCAGCATAAAAAAGGCATTTCAGAATATTGTTGATTTTCTGAATAAAACCGAACAGGAAACAGTTCAATTTTCAACGCAGATTATCATTTTTCCTGGTTACGATTTCAAAGTAATCAGCGGAATGTTTACCAACTTTCACCAGCCACAAAGCACGCTGCTGTTACTAATTGCTGCCTTTTTAGGCAATGATTGGAAAAAGGTTTACGATTATGCATTAAACCATGATTTCCGGTTTCTGAGTTACGGTGATAGTAATTTGTATTTGAGGTAAATCGAATAAATTTGTACCCGAAAGGGTATAAATCATTTGGCCTTGTGCATCTTTGTAACCGAAAGGGTATATTATAACTTCAATAAATGGACGGACGATACAGAAAAAATATCAAAAACGGCGACCTTGTGGAGATTGTGCAAAAACACCACCAACGCACCGGTGAGCTAACCGAAGGATTTGTAAAACGACTCCTCACCAGCGCCGACTTCCATCCGCACGGTATAAAAGTAATGCTTGCCACCGGCGAAGTTGGAAGGGTGCAAAATGTGATTGAGGAATGACTGATTGCGTGAATGCATGAATGAAGGGGGAAGAGTGCTTGTGACTGTTGTCAGGTTTTCTTAGTTGTCAAGGTTTTAAGAAATCAAATATCTGTAATGGAACAATTATTTTTTTCCGAACCACGGAAGTCAGGAAATTGGTAAAAGTCTTGAATTGAAGATAAAAAAGATACCGGTTTAGAGTAAAAATCACATAAACACAAGAAAAATCCTAATTAATATCATTATCGAAAAAACTGAAACCGGTTTTTCGGCTTTTTCAGAGGATTATCCAATATTTCCAACCGGGAAAAACATTACTGAATTGCAGAATAATGCATTGGAAGCAACACAGTTGTATTTTGAAGAGCAGGAAGAAAAAATATTAACCGAAATTCATCAAATAGGGAAGGAATTAGCCGAATTGAATCTGATTGACAGATAAACTTCTGAAATCAGCAATCGTTAATCATCATTCGTTAATCAACATTCTTCCAGCAGAGTTCCCTGCCAACCAGCCTGTTGAATATGCAATCTGCAAATTATACCCTCCTGTTTCGGCATCGAGGTCAATGAGTTCGCCCGCAAAATAAAGGCCTTTTACGAGTTTCGATTTCATGTTTTTTGGGCTTATTTCGCTGGTTACAACGCCACCTGCAGTAATAATTGCCTCTTTAAACGAACGGTTGTGTGACACCTCGAAACGCAGGTTTTTCATCAGGTTGCGGATTTGTTTCCGCTCGTTGCCCGTTACCTGGTGGCACTCTTTATCAGGATCGAGTTCAAGTATTTCGAAAAAAACTGGAATCATTGATGCCGGTAACCATTCACGAAAAATATTTCCCAGTTGTTTTTTGCCATGTTCGTTTAAATCCCTGATAAGCCGGGCATCCAGCTTTTGTTCGTCAAGTGCGGGTTTCAGGTCGATCGTGAACTCCACTTTTTTGTTGTTTTGCAACGCTGCAACAGCAATCCGGCTCAAGGTTAAAATGATTGGACCCGACAAACCAAAATGGGTAAAAATCATTTCGCCAAAATCTTCACCGGCTTTTTTACCATCCACCCAAATTACGGCTTTTACATTTTTGAGGTTCAGTCCCTGCAGATTTTGTGCAATGCTGCCTTTTGTTTCGAGCGGCACCAGCGCCGGAATCGGTTTTTCGATGGTGTGCCCTACTTGTCGTGCCAGCTCGTAACCATCTCCGGTGGATCCGGTTCCGGGATACGATTTTCCACCGGTTGCCAATATCACATTCAGTGCCAGATAATTTTCGCCATTTGACTTTACACCGGTAATCGCGCCATTTTCAACCAGCAGTTTTTCAACCCGCTGACTGCAGCGAATTTCAACTCCCTGTTCGCCAACCCATTTCAGCAAAGCGTTCAGAATATCGGCCGACTGGTTACTTTCGGGGAAATAACGGCCACCCCGTTCCAAAGTACAGGCAACCCCGTAACGGGCAAGCAGTTCAATAATATCGTGTGAGAAATAATTTGCAAAAGCGCTTCGCAGGAAACGGCCGTCAGGGAAAATATGTGTAATGAATTCGCTGATGGGTGCTTCGTTGGTCACATTGCAGCGGCCTTTTCCGGTAATCAGCAGTTTTCGGCCTGGGGCATACATTTTTTCCAGCACAAGTACTTTTGCACCCAGTTCTGCAGCGCGGCCAGCAGCTAAAAGCCCTGCTGGTCCGCCTCCAACAACTATTACATCGAATTGATTCATTGGTTGCAAAGGTAGGTTTTACCTTGAAATATTGATAAAGAAAAGGAAGACAAATATCCAATACTCAATGGTCAATATCCAATTTTCAAATAACGAAAATCAAAGTTAGAACCCTTTTGAAAATTGAGCATTGGAAATTCTTTAATGGATATTTTCTCTCTTTTTTAAAGTTTTAATTTGTACTTTTTTCTTCCCTCAGCGCATTTCTTGAAGCCCTGTCAACAATGGTAAAAAGCCTGTCGATATTGTCTTTCGAACTTGTTCTCTTGTGCCCGCTGACCTTTTTTATTTCAATATTCAATTCATCGGTTAAACGGTAAAAATCCCTGTACAATTCCCAATTGGTAATCCGGCGGTTTTGTTTCGAATAAAAATCGTTTTTCTCCAGGCGTTCTCTTCTGCCGGGCAAACCTATAATATTCTGCGAATCGGTGTAAAGAATTATTTTCCCTTCAAAATCGCTAATTTCAGTTAACGCCCATAATAAACATTCCAATTCAAGTTTTGTCGATGAAGTTTCTTCAAACCTTTTTATTTTCAGGTATTTTTTGGCGTTACCGGCAATAATTTCACTTTCGTTTACCGCCAGAAATGCTCCGTATCCTATGTTCAGCTTCGTGTTTACGCTTCCATCTGTAAAAATAAGCAGTTGTTCTGTTGTCAATATTTTTGGTTTATCAGGTAAGTGCTACCAGTTCTTTATTTAAGTCAGGATGTGATTTTATACAGGGTTATTTTTCTGTTACCCTTTTTTTTAAATCCATTTGTTGATGCAGAATCCTTGTGATTTCCACCATGTTTTCTGTCAGTTTTCTGTAGAAAATGATGTGTCTGCCAACTTTAAATCCCAATAAATCTTCTGCAACTACTGAATATTTTTTACCCGCCTTAGGGTTCAATACAACTTCGTTACAGTTTTCCAAAAGCATGAGATAATATTTGTCTGCCTGATTTTCAGACCATTTAACAAAGGTATAATTCCAAATTTGAGTTAAATCTTCAACAGCTTTATTGGTTAATTTATACCTGCCCATTCACTTTCTTTTTAGCTTTCAATTTTTCTAAATGTGATTCGGAATTAAAATCATCAGCAATACCGCTTTCTATCCCTTCCCGAATAGCTGCCCTTAAAGCAATAATCCTGTTTTCTTCTTCTTCTAAAAGCCTTAATCCAGCCCTGACAACTTCACTTGCATTCTTGAATCTTCCTTCAGATATTCTATTTTGAATAAAATTATCAAAATATTCTCCTATCGATATTGAAGTGTTTCTACTCATAATAAATTAAATTTTTCCCAAAGTTACCAAATATTGGTATAATAATTAAACTTCGTGGCATTTTTTTAAAATCCTTCATCTTATTTCCTTTTTGATTGTTACAATTGCAAATAAAATGACTTTGGAAAACAAAACCGATATAAAATTGTGGCTGCCCACCACCAACAAAGAGGTGAAGGATTTGGGCTGGGAAGAGATTGATGTGATCCTTTTCACAGGTGATGCATACATCGATCATCCGTCGTTTGGCGCGGCGGTAATTGGACGAATTCTGGAAGTTGAAGGATTAAAAGTGGCCATTGTTCCGCAACCCAACTGGACCGACGATTTGCGTGATTTCAGGAAACTGGGTAAACCGCGTCTTTTCTTTGCAGTAACCGCCGGAAATATGGATTCGATGGTGAACCATTACACTGCAGGGAAACGCAAACGAACCGATGATGCCTACACTCCCGGTGGAAAAGCAGGTTTCCGTCCCGATTATGCTACAATCGTTTATTCAAAAATTCTGAAAGACCTTTTCCCCGAAGTTCCCCTGGTAATTGGCGGAATTGAAGCTTCATTGCGCCGGGTAACGCATTACGATTACTGGTCGGATAAACTGATGCCTTCGATTTTGGTGGATTCAGGCGCCGATATGCTTTTTTACGGCATGGGAGAAAAATCGATTGCTGAATTTGCCAAACTCATGCAAAAAGGAATTCCGGTTTCGAAACTTACCACCATTCCGCAAACTTCATTTTTGGTTGACCTGGATGAAAATTACGCCACCAAAAAGAATTGGGACGAGTTTGAATTGTCATCGCACGAAGAGTGTTTGAAAGACAAAAAGAAATATGCCCGCAATTTCATGCACATCGAGGAGGAATCGAATAAAATGGAAGCGAAAAAGCTGATTCAAAAAGTGGGCAACAAAAAAATTGTGGTTAATCCGCCCTGGCCAACTTTTAAAGAAAGCGAAATCGACCGCGTTTACGATTTGCCTTACACCCGGATGGCACACCCACGTTACAGCAACAAGGAACCCATTCCGGCCTACGAAATGATAAGGCATTCCATCAATATTCACCGCGGATGTTTTGGCGGATGTACATTTTGTACCATTTCTGCCCACCAGGGAAAATTTATTGCCAGCCGTTCGGAAAAATCGGTTTTAAAAGAGGTGGAAAAAGTG
>DATITY010000315.1:0-2485 GCA_035467235.1 Draconibacterium sp.
AAATCCGTTCTCCGACAAGTTGCGTTTCGAGTTTGTTTATCCGGAATCCGTTAATGCCCGTATCGATTTGTACGACATGACCGGACGTTTGGTAAAGAACATATTCGAACAGCCAATTGAAGGTGGCGTAAGCTATGAAGCTGAATTTAAGCCCGACGCGATTATTAGCGGAATGTACATTTACCGAATGAGAATGGGTGATGCTATTTATAACGGTAAAGTAGTATTTAAAAAAGAATAACAATTTCTTCAGGATCCTTACATGGGCTGAATTGAAGAAAGTAAGTTAAGACCTTAGTTTTTAAACGCATACAAAAGAAGCGTTTCGGTACCTGCAATTAGAGCGGACCGGAACGCTTTCTTTTTTTATGGAAGCAGAAATCAGGAAGTGAAGTTGCCGCAATTGAGTTAACCTTCGTAAATTTAACTTCTCAACACTTTATTATATGATAAAAATGATTACTAACTTGCACCTTAAAATTACAGTTATGGCATAGTTCGCCGGTAACAGAGAATTACAGTAATTAGAAATAAAATATAAAAGAGAAACCAGGATGTTGGATATTGATGAATTAGATGATAAATTCAGTATTGAAGGTGAAGTAGGATTTGCAGAGCTTGAAGAAAATATGGTTTTTGTGACCATCTCTAACAAGTTTGCCGATGCTGATATTTGTTTGTATGGCGCACATATTACAAATTTCAAACCCCATAAAACAATTGAAATTTTATGGATGAGCCCCGAAAGTAAATACCAGGAAGGTAAGCCCATCCGAGGAGGAATTCCAATATGCTTTCCCTGGTTTGGTCCTCACAAATCCGATTCGGCAAAACCGCAGCATGGATTTGGCCGGTTGATGTTTTGGAATGTTTTAGAGACTGCTTCATTACCAACAGGTGAAACTCTGGTCAGGTTACAGCTTTGTTCTTCAGAAAAAACCAAAAGCTACTGGAACCATGATTTCTGCGCACAATTAACTGTGATTGTTGGAAAAATACTGACTGCCAGCCTGAAAGTTACCAATACCTCCGCTGTGCAGTTTGACTATACTTGTGCTCTGCATTCATATTATAATCTGTCATCGGTTGAGGAGATTTGGATAGAAGGGTTGCAAAATACAAGGTATTTCAATCAACTCGATGGTGGTGATTACATTCAGGAAACGCCAAAACTGGAAATTAAACAGGCCGAAACGCGCCATTATTACAACACCGAAACGGATTGTATCATTCACGATCCATTGTTTGGCAGAAGAATTCAGGTTGCCAAAACAGGAAGCAAAGTCACAACTGTCTGGAATCCGGGCGAAGAAACGTGCAGTAAAATCGATGATATTCCGAATGATGGGTTTCATACTTTTGTATGTATTGAAGCAGTTAACGCGTTTGATGATGTTATAACTCTTGCACCCGGTGAAAGTCATGAAACATCTGTTTTAATTGGTTTGGCAGAATAAATAAATTTCCTTTTGCTTTGTATTTTAAAATTGAAATAATATAAATTAACAAAACTTAATACTATGAAAACAAGTTTAATCGGTATAATTTGCATCCTTCTGTTTTCTTTTTCAGTGGAAGCCAAACTGAAAGTACTCATTGTTGACGGACAAAACAACCACGAAGTCTGGCCAAAATCCACCATTATGATGAAGCAATACCTCGAAGAAACAGGTTTTTTTGAAGTGGATATCTGTCGCACCAAATTTACATGGATGGCTGAACGCGAAAAAGCTTATCTTCCTTTGGCAGGTGTTGGTGAGACACAGGATTTAAAAGAACCAAAAACGGATCCTGATTTTATTCCGGCATTTAAAAACTATGATGTGGTGGTTTCCAACTTTGGTTGGAAAGCCGCTGACTGGCCGGAAGAAACTCAAAAAGCGCTGGAGAAATTCATGAAAAAGGGGGGTGGTTTTGTATCGGTTCATGCAGCCGACAATTCGTTTCCAGACTGGTATGAGTACAACAAAATGATTGGCCTCGGTGGTTGGGGCGACCGCAATGAAAAAGACGGACCTTATGTTTATTATACCAACGAAGGTATTTTGGTGCGGGATACAACACCCGGTAATGCAGGCGCACACGGACCTCAACATTTAGTCCCAATCACGATTCGTGTTGCCAACCATCCGATTACAAAGGGAATGCCGGAGGTTTGGATGACAACAAAAGACGAATGTTACGCCAAATTGCGCGGTCCGGGAGAAAACATGACCATTCTTGCTACCGGAAAAGATATTTCGGGGAAAGCGCCAACCGACAGGCACGAACCTATGTTAATGGTTTTGGATTATGGCAAAGGCCGTGTTTTCCACACCACGCTTGGGCACGATGATTATTCATGCGAAGGGGTAGGTTTTATTATTTCGTTTATACGCGGTGTTGAATGGGCAGCTACCGGAAAAGTTACTACTGTAATACCCGAAGATTTTCCAACTTCTGAAAATTCCACCAGCCGTAAATTTGTGTTGAAAGAATAATCTGA
>DATITY010000316.1:0-1522 GCA_035467235.1 Draconibacterium sp.
GGTGGTTCGTTCACGTGTAGCGCTTTCGGGATTGACCATTGCCGAAAGTTTGCGTGATGGTGATGGTCAATCCCGAAAGCGCTACACGTGCACGGGCACCAGGTGGTTCGTTCATCTGACCAAAAACCATGGCCAACTTCGAATTTTTTAATTTTTCCTTATCAACCTTTGAAAGATCCCAGTTCCCTTCTTCCATCGATTTTTTAAAATCTTCGCCATAATCTACAATATTGGCTTCAATCATTTCGCGTAAAAGGTCGTTTCCTTCGCGTGTACGTTCGCCTACACCGGCAAAAACCGAAAGTCCGCTGTGCGCCAGTGCAATATTATTTATCAATTCCTGAATCAAAACTGTTTTTCCAACTCCGGCGCCACCAAACAAACCAATTTTACCACCTTTCGCGTAAGGTTCAATCAAATCGATAACCTTAATTCCTGTGTATAAAACTTCGGTTTCAGTAGTTAAATCGTCGTATTTCGGTGGCTCGTTGTGAATGTTTAAACCATCTTTTTGCAGATTCTCCATCCCGTCAATTGAATCGCCAATTACATTCAGCAAACGCCCAAGAGCAGCCTGTCCATTGGGCATTACGATTGGACTTCCTGTTGCGACAACTTTTAATCCCCGGCGCAATCCATCGGTGGCATCCATTGCAATGCAACGAATGGTGTTTTCGCCCAAATGTTGCTGACACTCTATGATTAAATTATTTTTCCCTTCGCGAATTATTTCAAGCGCATCGCTGATGGCAGGAAAATTACCACCTTCCCTATCAAAGCTAACATCAACAACAGGACCGATAACCTGTATGATTTCACCAATGTTTTTAGCCATAAAATACTTTGATTTTTAATGTGTTTAAATACCAATTTTTATTCCGAACAAATTTAGCATTGTTTTTAGTTTGTCCAACCTATTTAAATGTTTTTTGGGAATTCAGATTTTCTAATACACCCGGTTTAACATGCTGGTGCTTATTTCCTGAAGTTGTTGTTTTCTGCTTTCATCAATCGCAATTTCCTGAAAAACAGTTCTGCATTTCTGAAAATAAGTTTCAATTTTTTGCTCGGTTAGTTCTTTAATATTAAGCTGATTATAGATCTTCAAAACCGCTGTAATTTTCTCTTCAGGATTATAATCCGTTTTATTCAGCCAGTCAAATAATTCTGCTTTCAGATTGTCTTTTGAATTTTCGAGGGCTTTTATCGACAAAAATGTTTTTTTATTGGCAAGAATATCGCCACCAATTTTTTTCCCGAAAGATTCCTGGATCCCAAAGCTATCGAGTAAATCGTCCTGCAACTGAAATGCAAGTCCCAGGTTAATTCCAAAATCATACAACTGGTTTGCCAATTCAGCGCCGGCATTTGCAAGCAGCGCCCCTGCCTTTAGTCCACATCCCAGCAATACCGCTGTTTTCAACCGAATCATTTCTATATATTCCGGTTCATTTACATTTAACCGGTTCTCAAATTCCATATCGAACTGCTGGCCTTCGCAAACTTCGATAGCGGTTTTGGT
>DATITY010000317.1:0-14287 GCA_035467235.1 Draconibacterium sp.
TAATTTTAAAGTATCCCGCCAAAACTTCATCCTTAATATTTAACTTTATGCAATTATCAAATGATTAAAATTTGAAATTCAGCATGAAAAGTAATATGATAAGAATAGGTTTATTTGGCATTGGCCTTGATACTTACTGGAATCAATTCGACGGACTTCTTGACAACTTGAAAAAATACCAATCTCAAATCAGAGAAAAATTAGAAGGTTTTGGGGTGGAAGTAATTGATGCAGGAATGGTCGATAATCCTGAAAAAGCCCGTGATGCAAGTATTCTGCTTAAGTCTGAAGATGTAGACATGGTGTTTTTATATATTTCCACTTATGCACTGTCGTCAACTGTTTTGCCTGTGGTTCAAAAGGTAAAGGCACCAATTATTTTACTGAATTTGCAACCTGTGCCTCAACTCGATTATGAAAAGTTTAATGCACTGGCTGACCGCGGGAAAATGACAGGGTTGTGGCTTGAACATTGTCAGGCTTGCTCGGTTCCCGAAATTGCAAGCGTTTTTAACCGGTCGGGGATACCTTACAACATTGTTTCAGGCTATTTACAAGACAAGGAAGCCTGGACAGACATAAAGGAATGGACGGAAGCCGCCCGGGTAGCAAAAGCAATGAACAACAACAGAATGGGTATTTTAGGTAATTATTACGGAGGAATGCTTGATGTTTACACCGACCTCACCCGTCAAAGCGCTGCATTTGGCACCCACTTCGAAATACTCGAAATGTGCGAACTGAAAAAAAATCGGGATGCTGTTTCTGATGAACAGGTTAAAACTAAAATTGCTGAATTTCAATCCGCTTTCGATGTGGCATCCGACTGTGAACAGGAAGAAATCGAGCGGGCTGCAAGAACTTCAGTGGCTCTCGACAAGTTAGCAAGTGACCATCAACTTGGTTCTCTGGCCTATTATTATGAAGGTCAACCGGGCAATGAATATGAAAATATAGTTACATCGGTAATTGCAGGAAATACATTGCTGACTGGAAAAAACATTCCAGTTGCAGGTGAATGTGAAGTAAAAAACGCACAAGCCATGAAAATAATGGCTGAATTTGGCGCGGGAGGCTCATTTTCTGAATTTTACCTGATGGATTTTACCGACGATGTGGTTTATCTTGGTCACGACGGACCTGCGCATTTTGCCATTGCAGAAGGTCGGGTTAAATTGGTCCCGCTTCCTGTTTATCATGGAAAACCAGGCAAAGGATTGTCTATTCAAATGACTGTAAAACACGGTCCGGTTACTTTATTGTCTGTAGCAGAAGGGAAGGATTGCATTTTTTTACTGGTTGCAGAAGGTGAATCGGTTCCCGGTCCTGTTCTTCAAATTGGTAATACCAACAGCCGTTACCGTTTCACGGTTGGGGCGAAAGAATTTATCAACCGCTGGTCAACGCAGGGACCTGCTCACCACTGTGCCATTGGCGTTGGACATATTGCCAACAAAATTGAAAAACTTGGGAAGTTATTAAATCTGGAAGTTATAAGAATTAATTAACTCATTTTAAAAACCACGGAAACACTTAGGATTATCAGTTGTGATCCATATGGATAAGTGGTTAAAAATATTTGTATGAAAAAAAGATATTTAAACAAGTCATCAAAATTTAACCGGTTTCCGGTGGTGGAGGTTCAAAACCCGAATTACAAAGTTATCAATGGTTGGGAATCAATTTGTATTAGTTTGATGAATGCAATTTCAGCAATTCAGGGAAAGAAAAAAGTGGTGGTGATTGAAACTTACCAGGGAGTGATTCACGAAGAAATCATTTCGAACCTGAAATCAGGACTGAAATTTGACCGATTTGTTCTGGCTGATGATTTTATGCTTCCGGAAGAAGAAATCAAAAAAATGATTTTTCCCGATGTTACAAACGATCGCATTTTTGGTTTCCTCACCCGCCTGACAATGGACGCTTTTTTTGATCCTGAAAAAGTGAAGTCCTTTAAAGCTGAAATTGAATCGATAAAAGAGGGAACGATAATTATATATGGCTGTGGTGCATCCTTGCTTTGTCCAAACTCCCTATTCCACAATGGGGGCCGGTGGGAGGTTTTATTGGTTTATGCTGATATGGCGCGTTGGGAAATTCAACTCAGAATGCGACAGCATCTGGTTGACAATCTGGGTGTGAAAAACCGTGATACTGTTGATTGGATGCTGCTGTACAAACAAGGTTATTTTGTTGACTGGCGGGTTTGCGACCGGTTAAAAAAGCAACTGTTCGACCAAATGGATTTTTTACTTGATACAAACAAAATCGGTCAACCTAAAATGGTTGAAGGTAAAGCGATTATGGAAGGATTAAAAACTGCCGCTAACCGTCCGTTTAGCGTGGTTCCGTTTTTCGATCCCGGTCCGTGGGGAGGCCAGTGGATGAAAGAAGTTTGCAATCTCGATCCTGAACCACCAAATTATGCATGGTGTTTCAACTGTGTTCCCGAAGAAAACAGTCTTTTACTGAAATTTGGTGAAGACATTATTGAAATTCCATCCATCAACCTGGTTTTCCGCCATCCTCACGAATTACTGGGTGAACCGGTTCACGGGCGTTTTGGCGATGAATTTCCGATTCGTTATGACTTTCTGGATACGATGCAGGGAGGTCATTTGAGCTTGCAGGTTCATCCGCTCACCGAATATATTCAACAGAAATTTGGGCTGCATTATACACAGGACGAAAGTTACTACCTGATGGATGCAGAAGACGATGCTGTTGTTTATCTTGGATTGCAGGAAGGAATAAATCCCGAAAAAATGATATCCGACCTGGAAGAAGCACAAACCGGTGGTAAACTTTTCGAAGCCGAAAAACATGTTCAAATATGGCCCGTGAAAAAACATGATCATTTGCTGATTCCTGCCGGAACGGTGCACTGTTCAGGAAAAAACAGCATGGTTCTCGAAATCAGTGCCACACCATATATATTCACTTTTAAATTATGGGACTGGGGACGTTTGGGCATGGATGGAAAACCGCGTCCAATCAATATTGAACATGGAAAAAGAAATATTCAGTGGGACAGAACAACCGAATGGACCCGAAAAAACCTGGTAAACAGGGTGGAAACAGTTGCAGAAGGTGACGGATGGGTTGAAGAAAGTACGGGATTGCACGAGCGCGAGTTTATTGAAACCCGCCGGCATTGGTTCACCAAAAAAGTTGAACACAACACCAACGGCGGAGTTAATGTTATTTGCCTGGTTGAAGGAGATCAGGTAGTTGTTGAGAGCCCCGCAAATGCATTTGAACCATTTGTTGTAAACTACGCTGAAGTGTTTATTGTACCTGCCAAAATTGGAGCATATTCAATTCGGCCTTTCGGAGAAAGTGAGGGCCAGAAATGTGCAACCATGAAAGCATTTGTGAGATATTGAAAAGAATTTCTGGCTTATATTTCCTTGTTTTTTTGTTCGGCTGCCTATTTCTTAGGAAAATTTGTATTTTCAGCTTTTAAACAGCTTTTAAATGGCGTGCTAAATATTAAAATAATGCCGTTCCATTCTAAACTTTAAAACTTAACAACATGACCACAATAATCATTTCAATTTTCGTTTTAGGTTATATCGCAATTGCCACTGAACACACCATAAAAATTAATAAGTCAGCATCGGCGCTGCTGACAGGAGTTTTATGCTGGACGGTTTATATTCTTTTTGCACACGACAAGCATATAGTTACAGAACAATTGGTGCAACATCTGGGAGAACTATCAGGAATTTTATTCTTTCTGATGGGTGCAATGACCATTGTTGAATTGGTTGATGCGCACGACGGATTCGAAATTATTACCAACAAAATCAGCCAAACTGACAAACGTAAACTGCTTTGGGTTGTTGGTTTTATTACCTTTTTCCTCTCAGCCGTGCTCGATAATCTAACTACTACAATTGTTATGGTTTCCTTGTTAAGAAAATTAATCCGCGATGAGAAAGACCGTTTGTTTTTTGCCGGAATTGTAGTAGTTGCTGCAAATGCGGGTGGAGCATGGAGCCCAATTGGCGATGTTACAACAACAATGCTTTGGATTGGAAATCAAATTACATCATCGGATATCGTAATTAAAGTATTTATTCCAAGTGTGGCTTGTTTGGCTGTTCCACTTATCTATCTGTCATTCCGGTTAAAGGGAGGTATTCAACGACCTGCGCTTAAATCCAGGGAAAAGAGCCATGTTCTTTCTCAAAAACATCAGTTGACCGTACTGATTGCAGGTATTTCAGCACTTATTTTTGTACCTGTTTTTAAAACAATAACACATCTACCACCTTTTATGGGAATACTTTTCAGTTTAGGCATACTTTGGGTGATGGTGGAAATAATGCACAAAGGAAAAGAGGATGAACATAAAAATAAATACTCTGTTGTTCAGGCACTGCGTAAAATCGACGTTCCAAGCATTCTGTTTTTCCTGGGTATTTTGGTAGCCATCTCTGCTTTACAATCAATCGGTTCGCTGATTGAGCTTTCAACCTGGCTGAGTGCAACTTTGCAAAACGAAAATATAATTGTAATGGCAATCGGATTGCTTTCTGCTGTTATCGATAACGTTCCGCTTGTGGCTGCAGCACAGGGAATGTACGACCTTACCCAATTCCCGACCGACCATTCATTCTGGTCGTTTCTGGCGTACAGCGCCGGAACAGGTGGCAGTGCCTTAATCATAGGGTCGGCTGCTGGTGTGGCTGCGATGGGAATGGAGAAAATCAGTTTTTTCTGGTATCTTAAAAATATCAGTTTCCTCGCTTTACTTGGATTTTTTGCCGGTGCAGCTGTTTACATTTTACAGCAACAAATTTTTGGATAAAAAATTCGATCGGCAGATTGTTAACAGAAAATGCAAATTTAAATTACTCTTCCTAAATTGTTTCAATAAAACCGAGATTTCGTTTTAAACCTTCAAAACCAGTACGTTTAACAGCCGATTTTGTAAACAGTTCATCAAACAATGGTTTTTCCATCCGATGCCATTCGTTTTGAGTTAACAGCATTAAGCGGGGATTTGGAGTAAATTCAGGCTCTGTATTCTTCTCCGATTTCAGATTCCACGGGCAAACATCCTGACAAATGTCGCAACCAAAAACACGGTTCTCAAACTGTCCTTTAAGGTTTTCATCCAATTCTCCCTTTAACTCAATGGTTTGGTACGAAATACACCGTCGTGCGTCAACAATTCTGTCGGCAACAATTGCTTTAGTAGGGCAGGCATCAATACAACGGGTACATTTCCCGCAATGGTCATTCACCAATTTTGGCTCATCAAAAGGCAACTCAATATCCAGAATCAGTTCTCCAATAAAAAAGAAACTTCCATGTTCAACCGAAATTAAGTTGCTGTTTTTTCCTACCCAACCTAATCCGGCACTTTTTGCCCAGGCACGTTCCAAAACCGGTGCCGAATCAACAAATGGTCGTCCATTGCACGGTTGAATTTCTTCCTGAATAAAGGATAAAAGAGATTTCAGTTTAGCTTTCATCACGAAATGATAATCTGTCCCGAAAGCATATTTCGAAAGTACAGGTGCAGATTTGTCGCTTTGAGTTTCTGCAGGAAAATAATTCAGCAGAACTATAATAATGGATTTTGCATTTTCGAATAATAATGAAGGATTTAGGCGTTTATCAATGTTTCTGGCCATATATTCCATTTCACCGTGCATTCCTTTCCCCAGCCAATTCCGAAATGGCTTTTCCTCTTCTGAAAGATATTCAACAGGTAAGATTGCACAATCAGGTAAACCAAGTTCCCGTGCCTTTGCTTTTATTTTTTTTGATATTTGAACCGGATTTTGCATACGCTAAAATAACAACTTTAAAACAAGCCGCCAAGGCATAAAAAAACCTGCCGTTTAAAAGACAGGTTATTGTGTTACTTTAAAAAAATGTTTTACTTTTTCTTCTTTTTCAAAATAACAAAAGCTGCAACGGCAATTATTACAACAGCAACAATAATTATAATTGTTGTGTTTCCAGATGATGCCGTTTCAGTGCCTGCAAGTAAATCCTGCTCCATGTACGAACTGTCCTGTACATTCAGACTGTCGATGTAAGTTCCGCCTTCCTGCGCTACTGCCATAAACGGAAGACTTAAAATAATTGAGGCAACTGTTGCCATCAGTTTTTTCATAATTCTCATTTTTAAATTAACACTTTATTTAACTAATCTGTTTTTAATTTCTCGTTTACAGCCTTTAAGAGTGGCACTGCTGCATTGTAGCGGGGATTAATTTCAATCAACTTGCTTAACTCCACTTTTGCTTTCCGAAATTCCTTTTTATCGAACAGATACTGAGCCTCAAGCAAATAAAATGGTTCGTATTGCGGATAAATTTCACGTCCGCGTTGCAAATATCTGTTAAAACTTTCAAAATCGTTTTGTTTCAATGAATTTTTTGCCATTTGTAAAAATAACCACACATTATTTGGGTCTGATTCGATGGCCTTTTCAAGTAGAAACTGTGCTTCAACAAACTCTCCCAATTCAGATTTACTGATTCCCTGAAAATCCTGTTTGTCTTTTCGTTTCAGCAAAACCACTATTGGAATCCCCAAATGATAAAATGTTTTTATGATCTCCGTCGATTTCCATTTCCCGTTTTTTAAAAGTTCAGGATGAATGTAATTTACACCAAACAAGCCATAATCCCAGTCAACTAAACTTCTTTCAAGATATCTTGCATATTCGTAACTGATGTTTGGACTTTTATCAAAATAATTTGAAAGATTACAATTCGATGCAACTGTTATTTTGTTGGTTCCAACTAATTCAATTAAATATTCCGCAGGCTTTTTTATCCCATGAAAATAGTAATCGTATTCATAATTCGACCAGGCTTCTTTATTTCCACCCGAAACAGAATTAAAATAAATATAATCAGCAGGAAAAGTTAATAATTGATTTTTCACAGGCAGAATCATCAATAAAAAATAAAAAGCTACGAATGCAATTTTAATTGGCTTAACTGTTAAATGGTTGTACAGACTAACTAATCCAACCGATGAAAAAATGGCCAAAACAGGCAACACAAAAATCATTTGACGAACTCCGCTGTACAAATTGGCGTTGATGACAATTACATAAACAACCGGGAAGAAAAGTGTAAAAAGCAAAAACAACTCGTGAAAGAGTTGTTTGCTGTTTTGTTTTACTAATCTGTTGAAAAAGTATATGAGAAAAACCGCGAATCCAAAAAATATAAATTCCGGAGTTGAAATCAGCAGCCATTTTGGCAGGTAATGCCACGGGAGTTGGGTGCTCCATAACCACTGTCCCTCAAATATTTGTCGTATGCTGACTTTGTAATGTTCCATTACCTGCAGACTTTCCAATGGATTTTGAAAAATGTTTTGCAAGGCAAAGGGCCAAAGAAGCAATCCTGCAAAATATCCAGTAAACAGGATTGCTGAACTTTGACCCAGTAACCTTACAAGACCAAGTTTAGTTGAAAATATTTGTTTAAGTAAAAAAGGTTTCAGAACGAAGTAAGTAACTACTACAAGACCGAAATAGCCCAACAAAATAAGTCCGCCAATACGCACGGAACAGGTAAATGCGATAGCTGTACCAAGTAAAATGGAAGTTTTCCATTTCGGTTTTGGCAATTCATTTATAAACCGTATAATCATGACAATTGCTGCCAGATAACCCGTTGCAAAAGGAATGTCTTTTAAGTTTCCAAATGCATGTCCAAATAATTGTGGCATTGCAATCATTGATATTACGGTTACTGCTGACACCCAAAATGAACCGGAAATCTGAAATCCAATTAATCCGGCGAAAACCAGCAACATCAAAAAAAACAGAGCACCGGTGTAATGTCTTGTCAGAAATTCATTGTCAATATTAAATACCCTGTTAATCAGTGCGGTAATATTATCAACCGACTGTCCGTAATATTTGAGGTTAGTAACCGGTGTTTCGAGGCACGAAATATCTTCTCCCCCGGTAAAATACCAGTTGACCACTTTTTTTGCGTGTGGATAATGCAATTGCTCATCAACATTTACTGCGGCTTTTGGAGCCAGAAATACAAGTAATATTGCAGCGAAAACCAGGCTGGCAATAAAGGAATTTCTTGCATTTAATATGTTGATGAATCTATTCATATATATCTTTTACAATATAAACGGGGCGATTTTGAACTTCCTTGAAAATGCGATAAATGTATTCTCCAATCACTCCAAGAAAGGTCAATTGCACAGAGCCAAAAAAACTTACAGTTAAAAACATCGAAGACCAGCCAATCGGAGCAAATCCCATTGCTTTTGAAACTAATGTGTAAACAATGGCTCCGAGGAAAATAAAAACGCCTAATAAACCAAAATATAAACAAGCTTTAATTGGCCATTTGGAAAATGAGTAAATTGCATCGGCAGCCATGGCAAACAATTTTGCCCGGCTCATTTTTGCCTCGCCTTTTAACCGATCAGGACGATCGAATACAATAAACTCGTGCTTAAAACCAACAAAATTACGTATTCCCGGCATATAGCGGTTTTTTTCTGAAAAGCGTAAAATAGCCTGATGCGCCTTTTTATTCAGAATACAAAAATTGCCCGCTTTTGTAACTTGTTGTTCTTCGCTTATTTTACTGAAAACACGATGAAAAATTCCTGTAAATATTTTCCTCGATAATTTCTCATTTCTTTGGTCGCGAACAGCAGTTACGATATCAGCGTTATTTTCCCTTATTTTATTGAACAGCACGGATATTAATTCCGGTGGATCCTGAAAGTCACCATCCATCATAATTACATAATCACCTGTTGCAAAATCAAGTCCTGCTGTCATAGCTGCCTGCAAACCAAAGTTTCTCGAAAGTGAAATCACTTTTAACTGTGGATTTTTATTTCTGAATTTCAAAAGTTTCTCAAGCGTGTTGTCAGTACTTCCATCGTCAACGCAAACAACCTCGAATGTTTCACCAGTTGTTTGAAGGTTTTCAAAAATCTCTTCAACCAGTTGCGAAACAAGATTGCTTTCGTTTAAAAGTGGTATGACAACAGAAATCATTTTTTTATCTTTTTATGCTTTGTGCTGAGTTCCGGGTATAGGCACCGGAAACTCCATATTTACGGGTCCCATTTCGTATTTTTCAGGACCCAGTTTCATAGTTGAGTTCAACATTTCTTCCCATGTAACCAACTGACCTGTGTAAGCTGCAGTTCTTCCCATAATAGCTGTTAAGGTTGAAATTGCAGTACGTTCTGCTTCCACAACCGGTTTATTTGTGCGAATGGCAGTTACCAGGCTAATGTGTTCCTGTACGTAAGGAGAAACTGCAACAATCTCGGTCGATTTGCCATCTTTATTTTTAGGGTATTCGTATTTCCATTTTTCAGTTCCATCCAAATTGTAAACTGTGTTTTTACAATTGGTATATCCGTTGGTTCCAATTATATGTTCACCTAAAGTGTTGGCACAATCATCGATCTGTCGCGACATACTATGCGAAAAAACACCATTCCCGTAATTAAAATCGATACTGAAATAATCATACTGATCGCCGGTTAACCTACGGGCCCTGCCACCAAAACCAATTGCTTCTGTAGGATTTTTGCCCAAAAACCAGTTTATAATGTCGATGTTGTGAACATGTGTATCAAGAATATGATCGCCACACAACCAGCAGAAATTATTCCAGTTACGCAACATGTATTCCATATCGCTCCAACCTTCTTCGCGGGTACGAAACCAAACGTGACTTTGCAGCCACCATGCTTTTGCTGATACTATTTCGCCAATTGCACCCGATGCAACCTGTTTGTATGTTTCCAGATAATCGCGCTGATGACGACGCTGGGTTCCTGTAATCACGGTCAAGCCCATGCTTTCGGCCTTTTTTGAAGTGGCAATAATCTGGCGGGCTCCCACCGGATCAACACAAACCGGTTTTTCCATAAAAACATGTTTCTTAGCCTGAACACAGGCATCGAAATAAGCCGGTCTGAAATGCGGCGGTGTTGCGAGAATTACCACATCCAAATCTACCTCGAGCAAACTTTTGTAACTGTCAAATCCCCAAAAGCAATTTGATTCGGGAATTTCAACCCGTTGTTTACTTAATTTACTGCGGCAATCCCAAACTTTATCTTCGAAAACATCAGCCAACGCAATTAATTCCAAATCGTTTCCTGCGGCCAGAAAATTAAGTGCGGCGCCAGTACCGCGATTTCCGCAACCGACAAGTCCGGCCCTTAACTTTTTCCCATCGGGAGCTTTATCCAGTACCGGAGGAAATACATAATCAACCGTTTTTGTTTTTGAACTGCAGGAAGTCAGCGCATTCATACCGATAACGCCGGCAGCACCTAATAATGCTGTTTTTTCGAGAAAATTCCTGCGCGAAAGTTGACTTTTTTCCATGATATCTTAGTTATTGTTTTTTTCTGATTTTAATTCTGACGCATTATATTCGCAAACCACCCTGAATCCGACATGCTTACAATCGGAATACCACCAGATACTTTTGGGAATTTGCGGATCGGTAACCAACCAATCTTTGGTTCTGGTGAAATCCCGGCGTCCTGCCCGTAAATCTTTGGCCGAGTTATTATATGCTCCTCCACGAACAACGCGTTCCATTCCGTCGCGCGGGCCACGTGGATTTTTCACCAGTGTTTTGGGGTATTTTGAATAAACAGCCGGATCGTAAAAGTCAAGACAAAACTCTGCCACATTACCTAACATGTTCTTCAAACCAAACGGATTTGCTTTAACCTTTGATGGTTCCTGTGTTTTGTTTGGAGTATTCTCCTGATAAATTACATACGAATTTATAACAGTTGTATCGGCACCAAACAACTTGTGCCAAAATCCAGTCGATTCATAATCCCCGGGTGAACCACCAAAGAAATATGGTGTATTTGTCCCGCCTCGTGCTGCATATTCCCACTCTGCTTCGGTGGGTAAACGATATTTTTTCCCGGTTATACTGGTTAACCAGCGGCAATATGTTAGTGCCGCATGATGGCTCATCGAAATAGCCGGCCGGGTTCCTTTTCCCCAACCCTGGTCAGGAGCTCCCCAGGGAGGTGTTGCACCGGAAATACCATCGGTCTCATCTTCAATCTCAACCGCCTCCTTCCGGCCTTGTGAACCGGTAGCATTAAAAAATGCAAGATATTCACTCCACGACACCTCAATTTCTCCAATCCAGAAACTATCAACTGCAACTTCAATAACCGGTCCTTCATCATCTCTTCGATATGGCTCGTTTTCAGGCGTTCCCATTTTAAATTGTCCCCCTGGAATGGCTACCATTTTGAACGAAACAGATGTACCCGGAATCTTTTCCTCGAAAGTATTAAAATTGGTTACTACTGCAGGAGCAGTAAAAATCTCCTTCGGACCTGAAGCAATTTCGTCACCGCTCGTAAGCCCGGTTTTACCACGATAATGACCTACATTAAGATGACATTGCAAACACGATGAATTTTCAGGATTCCGCATGTATTTGAGATGCGCCTCCGCACCCAAAGCATTCAATGTCGACGGGAACATATTCGTATGGCATTTTTTACACCCATCTTCATATACAAATCTTTTTGCTGCGTCAATCGACCGCTTTTCTGTCCAGTCAATATCTGCTGAATCTTTGGTCATATAAACATAAAAATCATGGAATCCATGATATGCTTTTCGGGTAAGAAAATTCACCGGTTGATCTTCAGGTGGTAAATGGCAATCGACACAATTGACAGAAACACCGCTTCGGGTATTGTGATGCCCGGAAAGTTTCCAGGTAACTTCGGCATGTGGATGCACATGGCATGATTCACAAAATTCGTCGGTTGATGTATAATGTATTGTTTTGTTCGACAATGCCAGAAAAAGTATAGCACATAAACCTCCGGCAATAAACAACAAATAATGTTTTCGTTTGATTGTTTTATCAGTCATTCCAACAGTAATTTATTAGCAATTATAATTTTCTGTTATTAGAAGAAACTTAATACAATTCTCGATTGACGGTTAACAGATTCTTAATTTAATCTTAATTTTAAACCTAATTAATTGAATTAGTACACATTATATATTCCAAAAAAAATTAAAAATATATTTCATATTCCAGCCATTTTAATACTTTTGGTAAAAAAATAATCCAAAATTAAGTGCTCAATAATGGTTTAAAGTGAGATTTAAATGGTACAAAAAAGAATGAATTACATTTCAAAATTATTTTTTATCCTCCTCATAATAGCTTCTAACCGGATTTGGGGAACCGAAATTTCCGACAATACTTTTCTTATTTCAAAAATAAATCCTCAGAACTTAAACAACCAGCAAATCTGGGATCTATTAAAGGAAAATGATGCTACCGGAATTGAAATTGAGATTGTTGCCAAAAATAAAAATGTGTTTCTGCAAAACTCAACTGAAAAATTTGCAACTGTATTGGAAAAAATTTCTTCAGTTTTGAACGTAAATCAATCAAAAATTATTCCGGTTTTTATAAGGTATAACGACAACATTTTGCTGCTTGATTCAATAATAAATGCTTCAAATATTTCTGCCTCCATCTTTTATCTTCCTCAGGGTGAGACGTGGCCTTCGCAGGAATATCTGGTTCAGGCAAACCGGAGAATTATTTTCTTTGTTGATGGTAATTATTCAGGCGAAAGCAGAATTCTACATCAAATAAATAACTATGCTTTTGAAATTTCGGCGAGTATGTCTTTAAGCAATGCACTCGCCAATGATAATACAGATAAAATTAACCAGGAACTTTTTGTCATTCACAATTTCGAACAACTCCCAACCAAAGTTCCACCAAATAATCTAAACAGTAATCTTGTGCCGGATTACATTAACTTCCTTTTGGAAAACTGGAAAAAATATGGGAAAAGACCAAATTTCCTATTTGTAGGCAATGATATTTTGAATCTCGATTTTATTACAGACCAGTTAAACTCATTTACCTGGATTAAAGGAGTTGCAAAAATATCTGATAAGAATTTCGATAAGGTTTACTGGAAAAACCCTGATATACTTGTTACAGGAGGTAAATTTAGTTTTCCGTACCGGGGAGGAGAAGAATTAATTTTGACACCATTTGTCCCGGGGTTCAAAATAACTCCTCAACAAATTGTTGTAACCGGTGAAATGACGATTCCGGAGAGTTACACCATTTTGGCAACCCCATTAAAATTAAGTGAGGAATTGACAGGAAGTTTCGGTTTTGAAGGAACCTTGCTGAATACCGTTAATTCCTCTCAATCTTTTAATGGAAACAGTTTTTCATTCATTGAGGATATTGAAAGAGGAAATGTACTTCGGTTACCTGAAAATGCCAGTATTAATCTGGGAAAACCGGAAAACTATGGTTTGCGAAACAGCAGTTTTACGGTAAGTTGCTTCGTGAAATTTACTGAGATTCTTGAATTTGGGGATAATGCTATTCTGGGAAATTATGAATCAGGGTATCGAAAAGGTCTGCACTTGATTTTACGGTCAGGTCATCCCTATTTTGGATTATGGGCAAACGACTATGTTGCCGAAAGAATACTAAAACCCAATGTTTGGTATCATTTAACATGGCGTTACATTATTGAAACCGGAGAACAATCCATTTTTCTCAATGGACAATTTATAGGAGGATCTGAGGGACATCCGCCATTTTCGGGTACAGGAGATATTCATTTGGGAAGTGCACTTTCATCGGGAGCGAGTTTGCGTGGATACATTGACAACTTATATATTTGGAATCGACCGCTTGGGAACGAAGAAATAAAGAGGTTATCTCTTGATGATGAAATTCAGCTGGACGAAAAAGTAAGTGTTAAAGGTTCCTTTTCAGATTTTTCAAAAGGTTGGATTCTCCTGTTCGCAATAATCATAATTGTAGGATTATTTATTTTTATAACGGTAAAACATCTAAAAAAGAAAAAAATCAGTACCGAAATTGATACACCATCCGAAGTTATTAAAAACCGGATACAGTTATTTGGTGAATTTAAAGCTATTGATAATAAAGGAGAAGAAATAACAGATTTGTTTACACCGAAAGTAAAAGAGCTATTCCTGTTTACTTTAATTTATACCTTGAAAAGTGGTATTGGCGCAAACATCCGGGATATTAACGATGTGTTATGGGAAGGAATTTCATCGAGAAAAGTTGCAAATAATCGTTCAGTAACACTAAATAAATTGCGTAAAATTTTACTCCAAATCGACGGAATTGAGATTATTTCAACAGGCGGCTATCTTCAGGCCAAAATCAAAAAACCTTTTTATTGCGATTATGTAAGCGCTTATAAACTATGCCAAATTCCT
>DATITY010000318.1:0-21654 GCA_035467235.1 Draconibacterium sp.
ATTTCAAGGGCAACACCAAAAGCACCCATCAATCCAGGCTCCGGCGGAACAATAATATGCTTGCCTGTTAAAGCGGCCATTGCAACCGGAACGGCCCGGTTGTAACAAACTCCGCCCTGCATAAAAACTTTATTTCCTACCGGCCGGTTTCCTTTTACCCGGTTGGCGTAATTCATGCAAATTGAATATACAAGGCCGGCAACAATATCTTCTTTATTCAATCCCTCGTGCAAGGCATTTTTAACATCGCTGCTGATAAATGCCGAACACTGATCGTTAAAATTAGGTGGATTCGATGCCCGTAAAGCAATGTCTCCAATTTCCCTGTAATCGACATTCAATGATTCTTTTGCGGCTTCTTCAAGAAAGGATCCCGTGCCTGCTGAACAAGCTTCGTTCATGGCATAATCTGACGGAACTCCTGCCGTGATATAAGTATATTTTGCATCCTGACCGCCAATCTCAAAAATGGTATCTACATTTTTATCAAAATAAACGGTGGCATTTGCGTGGGCAACAATTTCGTTAATCACGCCTTTTGTTTTGGCATGAAGTCCGGAAATATGTCGGCCAGAACCGGTAACACCCAACCCAATTATTTTTACCGGGGCAGCCAGTTTTTTCCTTAAACTTTTGTAACATTCAACTGATGCGCGAATCGGATCACCGTTGGTTCGCAGGTATTCTGTAGCCAGAATGGCGTTGTCACTCTGACGCATCATAATTGCTTTTGTTGTGGTTGAACCTACATCAAGACCAAGAATGCAGATGTCATTCTCTGCAGCCTTTCCAATGGTAAACTCTTTAAATTCAACAAACCCGACAAACTCTTTTAAATCTTTATGAAAGGAAAATGAAACGTGCTCTTTCCGGAATAAATCAGCCACATTCAACGCTTTAACTTCATGATTTGTCGAATACAAGGCAGCTCCGAGCGCTTCGAACCAGGTGGCCTGAACGGGTACAACAAGTTCATTAAAGTGGTTTTTCAGCGTATCCAGAATTTTCCTGTTTTGGCTGACACCACCAATTAAAACCGCCCTTTCGCAGTTAATGTGCGATGTAAGTTCGATAATTTTATTGGCCATCATACGGCATAAACCGGCAATTACATTCGATTTGGAGATGCCTTTGTTCAGGGCGTGTGTACAATCTGACTTACAGAAAACGGAACATCTTCCGGAGATGTTATACACTTCGGTTTCATCGTCAATATTAACGGCCTCTTCAAGGGTTAAATCCATTCGTTTAATTTGCTGAAGAAAAAACTCGCCGGTACCCGAAGCACACTTATTTCCAGTCATGCATTTCGATATTTTCCGGTTTTTGTCAAGCTGATAAATCATGAAGTTTTCAGCACCGGCACTGATAATGATGTCGGTATTGAGCTGAAGATATTCAGTTGACAACTCAACAGCTTCAGCTTCCGGAATGGTGGTAATGTTTAGCAGTTTTCTGAACTTACGTCCTGTAACAACCACATTGGCGGGAGTTTCTTCCCTGAATATTTCCTCAATCAGTTGCTTTGGATTTCCGTGGTGAGTGAGTGTTTTGTGCGATAAAATCTGTATTTGTCCATCAGCTTTTTTTAGTTCAACAATTGATATCGACGATGCGCCGATGTTAATTCCGAGATGATGAGTAGTGGCTTCCGGGTTCATATTTAAGTTTTTAGTTTAACTACTAAAAAGGTAAACCGATAAGCGAAGATTTGCTGATTAAAATTAAAATAATTTGTGAAATATTTTGCTTTGCTCAAAAATATTTAATGAGCCGGAATTGCCTGAATTATGTTATTTCCTATTAGATTATTTATCTCTAAAATCAATATTTATTCTTTTCGATGACTGGCCCCAGAAACTGTACATGACTTTTCCCTTTATTCTGTCCCTACTTACTGAACCTGAATATCTGCTGTCATTTGCATTATCGCGATTGTCGCCCAACAGAAAATAACTTTCAGGAGGAACAACTATATTTTTGATGCTGGTTTTAGTGCCTTTAGGTTGATTGGATTTATAAATTAAATGTTTGTGCCCGTTGGGAAGTTCCTCTTCAAACTCTGAAACCGGTTCATTATTACACATCGTTTCCTTAATAAATGTTGCTTTAGCTTGTTTGCCATTTACAGTTACGATGTTGTCATTCAGTTCAATATTATCATTTGGTAGCCCAACTACACGAAAAGAATTAAACTTTTCGTCAGGATCCTTAAACACCACAATGTCACCGTATTGTGGTTCGTTGTTTTGATATGCTTTCATATCTGCCATAAATAAGTCGCCGGGTTGAAGTGTAGGGCAGTTTGCAATTGTCGGAATTTTGAAGTTTTGAATCCCAACCAATGTATGGATGTCATAGAAAAATAAAATCGCCGTCATTCCAACGGCAATCAGCAGATAATAATACCCGGTGTTGTATGTCTTTAAAATGTATTCTTTTTGTCGTTTGGCATTTTTTACTGCATCAATGATGATGTAGATTCCCAATGCAATTTCAATAAGTAATATAGAAAGCAATCCATAAAAAGAAGTTAATAACCTGGTCAAACCAAACAGAATTGGGAGTATCAGAAGTAATCCAAAAAAAATTGCTCCCTTTTTTGGTTGTCCGTTGTAAACCTGTCCAAGTCCCGAAAAGAATAGTGAAAGAAGAAATGCAACGTAAACATTTCGTGGTTTGGTTGCAGTGGTTGTCGGTTGTTCGGCTGTTGACTGTTCCATTGTAATTTTAATTTATGATTAAATTGAAAAATAAATGCATAAAAAGTTACAAAATAAATTCCAACATATTGCTATGATTTTCAATAAAATAGCTTCACAGTCACTCTACAGGTACATTTTCATTCCAAATCTATTTAAGGTACCTGAATGGAAGAGAAAGTTGTGCTGAATATTTTGTCATAATTCATCATTTATTCTTGCTAACTGTTTATAAATGTTCTCCTTAAATCGCATTATCTTTGTATTGTTTATTGGAATAGTTCACATTAAGATGAAAAATCTTATTATTCTCGATCTCGATAATACCCTGATATATGGAACTTCAAATCCGGATCTTTCAGCAAACATTCTGTTTAGACTTTCCAGAAACCTGATAATTTACGAACGTCCTCATGCTAAAGAATTTGTCAGAAAATGCCATGAAGTTGGAGATGTTGTCGTTTTTACAACAGCAGCACGTGAATATGCACAAAAAGTGTGTGATGCCCTGAAGATTAATCCTTTTGAATTATTTACCCGTGAAGATTGTTTGATTGAGAATGGATGGTACATCAAATCCATACCCGATTATTATTTCGATGTCTATGACCAATTCATCATCATCGATGACATTCCGGAAATTTGGGATAAAGTATCCCGAAAGAAAAGTCGAATTATAAAGGTTGCTGAATTTACCGGCGATAGTAAAGATGATGAGCTGGATAAAATTAAATTGTAGCCTGAAATTTATTGAAATATGGCAAGGACAATGATAAAATAAGTTTGTGCGCAGACCTCAAAAAGAGCTATGATTTGTTTGACCGTTCCAAAGTGCCACCAACCTTAAAGTTCATGCCTGGCGGAGTGCATGAAGTAAATTGAACCTGCTTTTTATGTTGGCGGATGCAGCCTGCTACTAAACCATTTTCGTACCGATTGCATGGTTTTCTGTTGATTTGCAGGTGACTTTCGTTTGCATGTCGATCTTTCATCGCTGTTTTCAGGGGCTCCCCAGCGTATTTCAATACAGTCATTCGGATTGTAGGCCATCTCGAAGGCATCTCTCCTTTTCAGGATTTCCGCAACAGTAAGTTCCTGCAATGAACCATCGGTGCGGGTATAACTTACCGTGAGTTCAGAAACCTGCTTATCAAGAAACGATTGAAGTTGATTCTTAATTTCCTCAGGTGAACTCCGTTTTGAGATGTCAAAGTCTTCAGGTGAACTGGCAACCCTGTCAGGGAAATTGAGCACTGCATCCATGGCAATCAGCAGCCGTAAATCGCGGTTTGGGGTCGAAAAATCTTCCCATAATCCACCGGTCTGAAAAATACCATTTGCATTTGATGGCATTGGAATCACAGTTCCCGGATGCAATTTGAGATACGCTTCGCCATTCGCCACCGATTTAACGCGCACCAGCAACTGCTCATGAAGCGCCTGTATCAGATCCGTTAGGGCAGCTTCCGGATCAAGCGGTTTTGGATTGATGATTCGTTCCATGGTGTGATAGAAAACTTCACTTTCCATATTTCTTTGTTGTAAAGAAAAAGGAGCGAATCCGGTTGATGTTGTCAACTCTTCGTTTTTCATCAGGATTGCCTTGCCATTTTCAAACAAAATGGGGCGAAAGGCCTTGAATCCTGGTTCCCCGACCACTTCGGAAGTGTTAAACAGAAAATTCCCTTTCCAAAACCGTTTTATGGCAATCGTATTATCGGGTTGGGCATCTACTGCAAAAAGCAAGCCCGGACGACCTTTGGTTTGTGGTATCCAGCTTACAAGAATCAATGTGTGACCGTAAGGATCGGCAAAAACAGTACCCGGCCACAAAGTTGCCCGCTCCAGTGAAACAGGATAATAGTCCGAATTTTCATTATCGAGAGCAGTCCGGGCAGTACCTGAATGAACACCATCCATGATTCTTCTGACAAAGGAATTGAATGCCAGTACAGAATTGCTTTTGGAGGTTGAAGTCTCATTAGTAATCCATTGACCGGTTTTGGGATTGCGTCCCAAATAACCCCTGTCGCAAATATGAAATCCAAACGGGAGTCCAAGTTTCCACGCAAAATAAGCCCTCAGAAAAAATGGATTATCGGCACAATCGGGTTCCATGATAACCTTGTTTTTATTTTCAGGATCATCTTCTCCCAGGGAGAGATAATTGTAAAGGAAATTACGATCCCGGCTCCTCGTCACTTCGTGAAGAGCCGGCCACGAAGACTGCTCATCGCTGCCCTGAAATAATGCGTTTACCCAGACAGAATAGAGAGTTTCTGTGCTGCTGTCCCACCCACGCCTGGTTTTCCAGACAACACCCTTCGACGCTGTTTCCTCCTGTGGAGCAATTTCAAACTCAAAACTACTGACTTCTTTTTTATCCAAAATCAGGGTTGCCGTATAATTGCCGGCAGTAATTCCGGCAAAATCATCAATCCGCCAGCAAGGCAGTTCCTCACCGGTTTTACTGCTTTGCATTTCGATATTCCCCGACAGTCCATTTACAATGATTTTTGCTTTTCTGATATTTCTTCCCCCTGTTGCAAGAATCCGAAAACTTTCGCCGGGAGCAGGATTTTGAGGTAAAACCAGCATGGCATTAACCGGGTTATACTCATCCGGCGTTTCACCCACAATTACTGCGTCTAATTTTTCTATAAACGTGGATTCTTTCTCTCCGGACCGTTTACCGGTACATGATTCAAATAAAATGAAAATTAAGGGTATAATCAGAATGAAAAACAGTAAACGAATATATAATTTGACCATGATTATTGTGGTTGTATTTTTGATTCAAAGATAATTGAAATCGTTCTTTAACAGGAGCCCGACGGATAAATCGGATGGCAAACACTTAAATTAAACCTGTTGTATCTTTGTTTGTGGCACTTTCTTTTGCGGCTGCCTTAAGCACTCATTTTATTTAGTATTATTATACCATGGATGATCTTTCACCCTTGCAATTCCTTCGGTATTCAGTGAATTCATGATTCTATGGACAGCAACATTGTTCCTCTCAGGGACATATTTAGGATCGTCAGGATCAATACTACTGATGTGCACTCTTCCCGAGGAATGAATAAAATCTCCATTTCCCAGATAAATACCCACATGCGTTATTCGCTGTGCTGAGCGTCCGAAAAAGAGCAAATCGCCGGGTTGCAGGTTGTCCAGATTATTAAAATCAACCGGATCGCCATATTTAGCCTGCTGAGATGCGTCGCGGGCGAGAATAAATCCCTGATTATAAAAAGCCAGCTTCACAAAACCCGAACAATCGACTCCTTTGCTTGAAGTCCCGCCCCACAAATAAGGAAAACCCATCATTTGTCTGGCAACCGACAAAACTGACTGAACATTGGGTTCTGAATTGCTCCAGTCATCAAAAGAAATACAGTCGGCCTTGCGAACAAAACCGGTACGACCATCCGGAATCCTGATCTTCAGGTACTTTTTCTCCTCTTTCTCCACTTCGAAAAGGTCACCAAGTACAAGATCAGAAATCACACCAGCCTTTTTGCCGGGAGCGTCATAAACACAACCTGAAATACAATTAAACAGAAACCGGTTTGATTTTTTCCACTGGTCCATTTCTTTTGCCGTAAACTGCTGCAAACCGGCGGCATCCATCCATCCAATGTAATGATCGGGTGTTTGCACACGGTACCATTTATTTTTGTAATCCAGCACTTTCATGGGAGTTCCCATCATTGCCTGCGAAACCAGTTCAGAGGCATCGTCATGTTTTGAACGCAGGTTCGACACCGACAACGTTGCCAAAGCCCATGTTTTATCGCCAAGCGAAGAATCTGGCAAAATTTGGATGGAATCAATAAAGGAAACCTTTTTATCAGTCAGAAACCGGATGATTTGCTGCTTTGCATCGGGCAGATCAGTTTCTCCCGAAATCACAACAACGGGTTGAAGTGTGTCTTTGATTTCAATTTCGAGAATAGCAACTCGTTTATCAGGCACCAGTTTTTTTTGCAAAGATTGCAATTCCTCCGTCATGGTTTTATATGACAATGTTTGAGCCATCACCATTGTGCAGGCACAAAGCAACAGAAACAGGGAACTGATTTTTTGATAAAAATTATTCATTACAGAATTGAATATCACGCTGCAAAAGTAACTGATATTATCTATTCATTTATAGCTGGTTATTAATAATTTTCAGGAGATAAAATTCAGCATAATAAGGAGAACACAAGGATATGAATTGGCTGGTTGGTGAAAACTCGAGTTCAAACGAAATTTGGGGCAACGGGAAGAGAATGCAACCTGACATGGAACTAAACCAAAAACGGTAAAACAGCTTTTCTTTTTACAGGATAATCCGCGAATTCGTTCCGGTACCATTTGTGATGATCGAGCGCGCGGGGAATAAGGTTTGCCAAAGTCCAAATCAGAAATGCCAGCGCGGGCAGACTTAAAGTCACGATAAAGAAACCCAGCCAAGTAATTATTTCACCCAAAAAATTAGGGCACGAAACAAATCTGAAAAGCCCGCCAAACGGTATCTGGTATCCTGTGCTTATCCCTTTCCGCAGGTTAATCAGCAGGTAATCGTGATATTGGTTGATGATAAATCCGATAAGAAAAATAACTGCGCCAATAACAACACGCAAATCGGTGTTGAAGTCTATTTTATCTTCGGGAGCAAAATTTGCAAGCCAGTAACCGTTGATAAAACCATTAATTAAATTAAAGAAAATTGCCGATGCCATAATTACCACGGGCATTTTTTTGCCTTTTGTTTTCAGGCGGAACGGAAACACAATTGCCCTGTTAAAGTAATGCCATACCCAGAGAACAACCGCAACAAGCAAAAGAAAATTGAACCAACTGGTTGTATAACGCACAAAAAAAACAAACACAAGTAATGCCGGCAACTCCATTAACAGCCAGCCAAGCCGGTTGTTAATCATTGGTCCCCAGTTACTTTTGGTATGTCGTCCGTAAGGCTGGGGAATTTTAAGCAGTACAATAAATGTAAGTACTCCGATGCCGATCCAAATCCAGCAAATCAGGTTAAAAATCGCTTGTGACATGTGTTATCTGTTTAAAAGTTTATTTTCAATATACCAGTTAAAAGTATCTCTCATTGTATTTTCCAGCGGGCGCGGCGAATAGTTCAATTCTGTTTTGGCTTTTTCAAAAGAAATATTTTTGGGGGATCTAATTAACAAGTCGAGCGACTGGCAGGTGTAAATTGGTTTTTGGTTTGTAATACAATTCATGAACTCAAAAAACGGGCACGCCAGTTTTGCCAGGAAAACCGGGGCCAGCAACTTCGGAGTTCTTTTACCGGATATTTTCCCTGTTATTTCCGACATTTCACTGAGATTGCAGAAATTACCCGAAAGAATATATTTTTCACCATTTCTGCCTTTTTCAATTGCCTGAATTGCTGCCGAAGCAACATCGCGAACATCGACCCAATTGTAACCACCCGAAACAAGCATCGGAATTTTATTTTGATAAATTTTGATTAGCGCCGAACCCAGAAAAGAACCTCTGTAATCGAAAGGTCCAATTACTGCAGTCGGACTTAAAATCACGGCATCCAAACCTTCCTTCACCGCGTTCATAACCAAACGCTCACCATCAGCTTTTGTAAATGCATAAACTGATTTTTCAGATTCAATCAATGGTTTGCTTTCATCCATAACTGCTTCCGAAGAAATAAATTGAAATGCATCGATACTGCTGAAATGGATAAACTTTTTAACTCCGGCAGTTTTTGATGCTTCTATCATATTTTTTGTACCTGTAACATTTACTTCATAAACCTGTTTGGGGTGCCGGTTATCCAGTGCAATTATTGCAGCCAGGTGAAAGACAACATCAATCCCTTCACAAAGTTTTTTTAACGACTCAACTTCCAGTAAATTTCCCCGAATTATTTCAACATCCAAATGAGCCAAATCGTTTTCGAAATCATGAACAAGAACTTTTACGCGGGCTCCCTTTTTAATGAGTTCCCGCACCAGGCAACTACCAATATGCCCACTTGCTCCGGTTACTGCAACTTTCATCATTCCAAATACTCAAATTCAAACCATAAAACTATACTTTTCCTACATACTTGCACGATAAAGTGATAAACTATATTACATAAGGATTATTTTTTGAAATTTAAACAGGCATGAAATTATATTTTTTTTCATTTATAAATAAATTTGATACCTTGTACTCTTTAATTATTGGATAAACATGAAGAATTTAACCTGCATTTTGCCATTGTTGTTTCTTATTCTATCCTCGTACTCAATTTCAGCACAATCCAACTTCACAATTAAAGGAAAAATTACCGACTCCAAATCAGGTGAATCCATGATTGGGGTTCATGTGGTGGTAAAAGATAATGTTTACGGAACAGTAACAGGGAACGATGGAAGTTTTGAGCTTAAAACGCAGGTAAAACCGCCTTTTGTTATCCATATTTCATATGTTGGTTACGAAACAATGGAAGTTGAAGTGAAGGATGAAAGCACTTTTCTCGACATCAAAATAAAAGAGCAATTTTTATTGGGACAGGAAATCGTTGTTTCTTCCAGCCGGATTGAAGAAAGCATTTTACGTTCGGCAGTTAGCGTGGAAAAGATGAATTTGCGCGATCTGAAACTGATTTCTTCAGCCAATTTTTACGATGGTTTGTACCAACTTAAAGGTGTCGATATGAATGTGCACGGCCTTACTTTTCAATTGCCCAATACAAGGGGATTTAATGATTACACCAATTATCGCATGAATCAGATAGTGGACGGAGTTGAAAATGTTTCACCTGGATTGAGTTTCGCAGCAGGTAATATATTTGGAGTTTCACAGATTGACATTGAAAATCTTGAAATGGTAGTTGGCGCTTCTTCAGCACTTTATGGTCCAGGCGGAATGAATGGCACACTTGTAATGAAAAGCAAGGATCCTTTTCTTTACCAGGGACTTTCGGTTGCGGTACAATCAGGAGTAATGAATATTGGAAGCGAAGCTCTCGAAAGTCCAACACCGATGTACGACGTGAATTTTAGGTATGCAAAAGCGTTCAATAAAAGAGTGGCCATAAAAATCGTAGGTTCATATTTGAGGGCGACTGATTGGCAGGCTTCCGATGAAAGAGACCGTTCAGATTTGGAGAATCCATCATTAACCCGCCTGACAAATCCGGGATACGATGGTGTGAATACATACGGCGATGAAACATTGGTGTCAGTCAACCTTAAAGATGTTGGCCCGCGTGTAATTAACGGAATTGCCGAATCGCAAGGAATTGCGCCGGGTACGCCTGAATACGATGCACTTTATAACAACGCCATACAATATTTTCCCGACCAACTTGTTACACGTACCGGGTGGATTGAAAATGATTTAGCTGATGATAAAACAGAAACCATCCGGTTGAGCGGGTCGTTGCACTACTTTATTACCGAACGCACACAGGCAATTGTGCAAGGTAATTACGCCCAGGGATCAAGTGTTTACACTGCCCAAAACCGCTTTGCTGCCCGTAATTTCAATATTACAACCGGTAAAATTGAAGTGAATAATCCGAATTATTACTTACGGGCCTGGGGAGTAACCGAAAACTCGGGACCATCCTACGATATCGGTGGTGCAGCACTTCGGCTGAACGAAGCATGGAAACCATCGGAAAGCTGGTTTACCGATTATTTATCAGCTTACACGCAAACAGCTCTTATCAGTGGAGATATGAAAGGTGCGCATCAATTTGCGCGATTGGTTTCGGATAACAGGGATCCGGTTACTGGAATTGTCTTCGATAATTCAAAACCGGCACATCCGGTTTCCGGCACCCCTGAATTTGACAATATGTTGAATTCAATTACTTCAGCATCTGTTTCCGATGGAGGTGCTCAGGTTTATGACCACAGTAAAATGGCGCAGATTGAAGGAATGTATAATTTTACACATCTCATACAGTTTATGGAAATGCAGGTTGGTATTTCAGAACGGTACTATTCAATTAACAGCAACGGAACAGTTTTTTTTGATGAGCCTGGGAAACCAATCAATATCAATCAGTTTGGCACTTTTGTGCAGGTGAATAAAAACGTTATGGATGACCGGATTAGAATAACAGGCGCTTTCAGGTACGATAAAAATCAGTATTTCGAGGCACAATACACGCCCCGGTTTTCAGTGGTCATTTTTCTGGATGAAAAAAAGGAGCACAGTTTCAGGGGAACTTTTCAAACAGCTTATCGTTTCCCGTCAACTTCCGACCAGTGGGTTGACATCAACGCCGGCATTTTCAGAACCATTGGAGGAATGCCCGAAGTGAAGGACAAGTATGGTTTTTATACAATCCCGATTTATCCGATGTCGGGAAGAAACCCTGTAACAGATAAACCAATCACCGAAAATGGCCCGATTGTTTTGCCTGAATTAAAACCTGAAAAGGTCACTTCTTCCGAAATCGGTTACAAAGGATTGTTTCTAAGCAAGAAACTCTTTTTGGATGCGTATGGTTATTACAACAAATACAAGGGTTTTGAAGCGATTCAACTTGTGGCCCAGTTGGCTGCTGATGCCGGAACCGAAAAAGATCAGTACTATCAAACCTATTTCACTACCGACGAGCCGGTTACATCGTGCGGATGGGCATTGGGACTGGATTACATGACTCCGGTCGGAGTTTTAATCAGAAGCAATGTTGCTTACAATAAATTACTCGAAACCATTGATTCTCCGGGTGTGGAAGCCCGGTACAACACTCCGGAATACCGGGCAAACCTGTCGGTTGGTCACCATGCTGTTCTGCCAAACGTTGGGTTTAATGTAAATTTTCACTGGCAAAGCAGTTTTGTTTGGGAAGGTGGTTTCGGGGCCGGAAAAATCCCTGCAACTGCAAACCTCGATGCACATGTTTCATACAAGCTCGCACCTATCAAAACAACCATTAAAGTTGGCGGATCGAATATTCTGAACAACTACTACACAACCAGTTTTGGCAGCGCCCAAATCGGTGGATTGTACTATATCAGTCTTGTTTATGAGGATATTATGGGATATATTGGCCAGCACAAAGAATAATTCAGCACGAAAAAGATGACCCAAAATGTAAATATTTCAGCATTGACTGAGATAGCAATTAAAGCAGCTATAAAAGCAGGAAAGGAAATTCTGGATGTATATTACAATTTCGATTTTGGTGTTGAATTTAAGTCCGACAACTCTCCGCTAACCATTGCCGATAAACGGGCACACAATGTTATTACTGACATTTTAGATGAAACAGAAATTCCTGTTTTAAGCGAAGAAGGGAAAGCGATTTCTTATGATGAAAGAAAAAACTGGAAATTGTTTTGGCTGGTTGATCCGCTCGATGGAACAAAGGAATTTATCAAGAGGAATGATGAATTCACGGTGAATATCGCGCTTATCGAAAGCAATACTCCCATTGCCGGAGTTGTTTATGTGCCGGTAACCAAAGAATTGTATTGGGGAAATAGTTACGGTTCTTTTAAGGCAATTGTTGAAGATGGAAATGACGCGCTTACCAATATGCAGCAATTACCATTAACTTTTACAAAGGAGAATTTTATTGTCGCTGGAAGTAGAACACATATGAATACTGAAACAGAAAGATATATTCAATCGCTTGATACAAAGGGAAAACGCATTGAAATGAAATCGAAAGGAAGCGCCCTGAAAATTTGTATGGTTGCCGAGGGAGTTGCAGATATCTACCCGAGACTGGCGCCAACAATGGAGTGGGATACCGCCGCCGGTCATGCGATTGTAATATTTGCAGGAAAGGAAATAGTTCAATACGAAAACAACGAATCCCTGGTTTATAATAAGGAGAACCTGTTAAACCCCTCATTTGTTGTTAAATAGCCTTAGTAAACAGTTCATACTATGAAAACAAAAAACAAACACATTTATCCGGTTTTTGACCAAATCGTTTCGCGTTCAGAAAAAGAAAAAAGGCTGAATCAGAAATCGAAAGTAATTTGGTTTACAGGACTTTCGGGTTCTGGAAAAACCACGCTCGCATCGGCGCTTGAAAGAAACCTTTTTGATCGGGGTTATTTAACACAGGTGCTCGATGGCGACAATATTCGCACAGGAATCAATAATAACCTGGGATTTTCGCCTGAAGATCGCATGGAAAACATCCGCCGCATTGCCGAAATTGCCAAACTTTTAATCAATTCAGGAGTGATTTGTCTTTGTGCTTTTGTCAGTCCAACCCGCGATGTGAGAAACATTGTAAGAACTATTGTTGGTGAAGACGATTTTCTGGAGGTTTTTGTCAGCACACCCATCGAAGTGTGCGAAAGCCGCGATATTAAAGGTTTGTACCAGAAAGCCAGGGCAGGGGTGATTAAAGAATTTACCGGAATAAGCGCCCCGTTTGACATTCCTCAAAATGCAATTTTATCCATCGACACATCAGATAAAAGTGTTGAAGAATGTGTGAAAATCCTGTTAGACCGGTTGTTGTCGGAAGTAACGTATTGAATAAGCTAACCTCTGTCTGGGGGCAGAAACCTTGAATATCGCCGAATTAACAAAACAATTCCGTGTGGTAACATATAAATAAACAACAGAAAAATCCGGTTGACAAAACCCGGGACAAGGATTGATTTGCGTTTAAACATGCCATTCACAGACAGTTTTGCTAATCTTTCGGCTGACATCATAATGCCTGTTTTCAGCGCTTTTTTATGTCCTGTTTCACTTAATTCGTATAGTTGCGTTGAAACCGCTCCGGGGCAAATACAGGTTACATTCACATTGTAGTCAATCATTTCGGTGCGCAGCGAGCGCGAAAAACTTTTCAGAAACTGTTTGGTTGAACTGTAATGCGAAATTCCCGGATAAGGCATCCATGCCGCCAGTGATGAGATGTTCAGAATGTGCCCGCTTCGTCTTTTTTTCATATCGTGCCCAAAAAGTGTACAAAGTAAGGAAGGAGTTGTAGTATGAAGCGTGATCATTTGCTGAACTTTTTCAGGATTGGTTTCAACCACTTCCCCAAAAAAGAAAATACCCGCATTGTTTATGAGAATTTCAATCTCGATTTTTTCCTGCTGGCACCAGTAATAAAGTTTCTGTGCTGCCCCGGTTTCCGCCAAATCAATAAAAACCGGCCATGCTTTTATTTGATATTGAATCGTAAGTTCTTTACAGACTTCGTTAAGTTTCTCTTCCTGATTACTCGCTAATATCAGGTTAAAACCTCTGCTTGCAAGTTCTTTTGCAATGGCGTAACCAATACCTGAACTTCCTCCCGTAATTAATGCAGTTTCTGTTTTTGCTGAAGTTTTCATTACTGATTTCAAAGGATTAAAATTTATTTTTTGGAAATCTCTTTTTGTATGCAGTCTGGTAATCCGTTAATATGCTGATGACAGGCCATTTCGATGGAATACATGCGTGCGATGCAGTAATTGCTGGTGTCGCACTGGTTCCGGGCTTCACTGTCGCGTTTCAGGCGGTTTACAAAATCAGGTTCGTTAATTAACGCCCGAGCCATGGCAGCAAATTCAAATCCTGAATCGAGAATTTCGTTTATTTTCTTGCCTGAAATCAGACCTCCTACATAAATCAGCGGAAGTTTTACCGCCTGTCTGAATTGAAGTGCATCTTCCAGAAAATAGGCTTCTTCGAAAGGCACCGTGGGAATCAAGTATTTACCTGCCAGACGCACTCCGAATTTCAATAAGCTGTTTTTCATGTAATATGCAAGAGTGGAAACGGGCATTTTCCCTCGCATAACATACATTGGCGCTTTACTAACGAATCCACCGCTAAGAACCAGTGCGTGGCAACCTTCTTTTTCCAGTAAACGGGCAACCTGAAAACATTCGTCAATCTCCATTCCGCCTTTAAAACCATCACGCATATTCATTTTAACAATTACGGCCAAATCATTTCCGGCGGCCTGCATCACGGTGCGCATCACCAATTGCATAAAACGGGTGCGGTTTTCAAACGAACCACCAAATTCGTCTTTGCGGCGGTTGGTGTATGGCGAAAGAAACTGGCTGATGAGGTAACCGTGACCGGCATGAATTTCCACCGCATCGAAACCCGATTCGCGGGCAATTCCAACCGAATCAGCAAAAGACTGAACAACCTGCTGAATATCGTTTTTTGTCATTTTTTTTGACCAGGTGGGTGAATAAATGTTCAATCCGCCCGATGGTGAAAGAGGCCAGCAACCCGCTACACTTTTTTTCGACATATTTCCACAATGCCCCAACTGAATTGATGCAGCAGCTCCCTCATGATGAACCGCATCTGTCAACTTTCGCAATTCGGGAATAACTTCTTTCCTAAGCCACAACTGGTGCGGAAACGACAATCCACTGCGACTAACTGCTGCATAAGCAACGGTTGTCATTCCAATTCCACCGGCTGCTACCGAACGGTGATAATCAATGAGCATTTGAGAAGGATTGTTGCCGGGGCACATTCCTTCGAAAGCAGCAGCGCGGATGGTGCGGTTCCTTAATGTAACAGATCCAATCGCAAAGGGCGTGAATAATTTTGATTCTTTTGTCAATATGATATGGTATAAAGTTTAGAGTTTGAGCTGTGTACCTGAGTTAGGTTACTTTTTTACAATTTTTGTCTCAAAAACCTTGGTGCTGGTTTTGATACGAAAAATGTATATTCCTTCAGGTATTTCTGACCAGCTGAAGTTAGTTTCGCTGCCGGAATAGTGCTTTATTAAAACTCCATCCGATGAATAAAGTTGTGCAGAAATCAGTTCCTGACCTGCCGGCAATCGAACCGAAAAACTTTTATTGAAAGGATTCGGGTAGATTGAAATTTCATTTAATACAGGATCAACTTTTGTTTTTACTATTCGTGCAGTTTTTGATACCAGCCTGTAATCAGGGTCAATTTTTAGTTCGGCTACTTTAAAATCAACATCAACAAAAAATTCCTGGTTATTCATTGTATGTACAAACCGAAAATCTGTTGAATCGGTTTTTTCAGCGTTGTAAACGCGCACCGGAACCGGCATTTCGAAAAAATCAACTGATTGGTGCGATGATGTTTGTGAAAGCGTAATTTTTAAAAGGTCATCTTCAACAGGCGTAAAATCAGCCGAGTATAACGGAAATCCTTCACCATAAAACCAGTCGTTAAAAAACTCTGTCAGGCTGGTATCCCCGGCAGCTTCCATGTGTTGAATAAATTGATGAGTCAGTGCAAAATTATTGGCAATTTCGGGGTCGTTATAATAGCTTTTCATCCCTCTAAAAAAATCATCATCACCCAAAACCCAGCGCAACATGTGCAGCAAATAAGCGCCTTTTGAGTATGAAAGCCGCCCACTGAAGATTGTGTCTACATCGGTTGTATCTTTCACAAAAACCGAACCGCCGGGCTGACTTACAATACTTTCAACATTCGCCCTTTTAAAAGTGAACCACCAGTCGTTATTCAAATTTTCGTAAACAAGTCCCGAAAGATAAGTTGCAAATCCTTCATTTAGCCAGATATCATGCCACGAACCGCAGGTTATATAATTGCCAAACCATTGGTGCGCCAGTTCGTGAGCCACCAGTTCATAATTGAAGTTAAACATGAAACTCATGGTTTGGTGCTCCATGCCGCCACCCCAGCCAAATTGTGCGTGACCGTATTTTTCGTTTGCAAACGGGTATTCCCCAAACAGATTATTGTAAAGCTTTATGAATTCAGTAGTGACCGGGGTTTCACCTTTTGCCTTTTCGAGGTTTTCAGGATAAACGTAATTTAGTACTTCGATCTTTCTACCGTCCTCCAAATCAAGCCAATCGGAATAAACAGAGTAGTTGGTAACAGCAATGGCTACCAGATATGTTGTAATCGGGTGCCGGTGTTTCCAATACATTTTCCGTAATCCATTTTCTACGGTATCCGAAACCAGAATACCATTGCTTGCCGTTCTGTACATTTCAGGCGAAGTAACAATAATATCAATCGAATCGATTTTGTCAACCAGCGACTGTTTGCACGGCCACCATTCCATTGCTCCGTAAGGTTCCGAAAGTGTCCAGATGATTGGGATTCCAGCATGTGCTGATTTTTCAAAGGCGCCAAAACCGTTGATTTCTGGTACGGGAACACCCTGATAATAAACATGTACTGAATCGAGTTGCTGATTTGACAATGATTGATTTAAAGAGATAATAAGTTTGTTTTCGTTTTGAATGAAATTGATTTTCATTTTGTCCTGAATCACTGAATCAACTGTTAAAGTGTCATTCAAATCAAACTCAATTTTCGTTAAATTATTTACCTGACTTTTAAAATATGAAGTCACACTTCCCTTGATATATTTGATATTTGGATCGATTTCCCATTCCATTCGCTGATAAACCAAATCAGTTTCGGCATAATTCGAGCTCTCTTTAAAAGATGATTTCAGATGAAAACGTTGGCTTTCCTGCAGGGCGATTTTATCCGTGAAATTCGGGTCCGGTTCCTGTGCAAAAACAGAAATCATTAAGAGCAAAAATATAACTGTGGATATAATGATTTTGAGCATGGCTCAAAGTTAAAAAAATTGTTTTGCGAAATATTCCCGTAAAAAGGGTCTCCAAAATTTGAAAATCTATTATTCAACAATAACTTTTGCAAAATAAATCGAAGTTTTTCCTTCATGCGAAGAGTAGTAGCTCACCCAAAGCAAATTATCAAACCAAACCATTCCTGCATAACTTGTATCACCACCCGATGGAAGAGTCAATGCTTCGGTAAGTTTTCCGGAGTTCGGATCGATAAAGCAAAGCGAAGTTCGCGCCGGTTGCCAGTTATCCGTTCCGTAAAGTCGTACAGCCGCCAGAAACCGTCCATCGGGTAAAAGAATCAGGTGCGGGCCGCCAATCCGAACTCCCAAATCTTTCCAACTCCAAGTTTTATAAGGAGGAAGTGAAATACCCAAAAGTCCGGTATTATTTTCACCATCACGTCGAAGCAAACAAAAGGCTGTGTCGCCTTTAAAAACGATGGAAGTTTCGTTTGGATAACCCTCAATTTTCAGATTTTCAACAAGAGTTTCAAAATTTTTACCATCACTGCTTCTGTATAATCGCAACGACTTTTTGTCACCGCAACCATAACCAAAATTAAAAGCTTCGTTATTGTGCCAGGTGGTTCGCCAAAGCCAGAAATCGGGATCTCCAATTTCCTGTTTTTCACTCCAGTTGAATCCGTCATCCGAAAACCAAACCAGCGATTGATGCGTGTGAACCGATTTATCATGAAGTGCCTCGGCTCCGCTCAGCATCAGTTTTCCCCAAGGAGTAACCGTGATTTTTGCATCGCGCAAATCTGAGTTTTCAGAAGTAATCAAAGCCGCCGATTCCCATTTTTCTCCATCAACCGAAGTAATTACACGCAAAGCACCATAAGGAGAAACGTGGGTTGTCCCCTCCCTGAAAACACAGAAGAACCGTCCGTTATGCCATAGTAAATCTGTAAAAGCATTGTGGGGCGCCTTGTCCCAGATTTTTTGAACTTTTATTAATGTCAATGAATCCGGTTTTTCCTTTGAATTTGATAGCATTTCAAAACCAAAAATCAGAATGAATAATAAAACTGTTTTTAAAAGATTAGCAACTATTTTTGATGAATTTAGCATGCTTTAGTATTTTTGAATTATATTAATTTATGAACGGTGTTTTACTTTTTTTATCCAATTTATACAACCGGTAACTCATGTTATCTAAAATAGAAAATATCGAAATGAAAAAAATCAGATCGTTTGTACTCTTTGTAATATTCAACGGTTTTCTGATAACCAGTTCTGTAATGTTCAATGGTTGCAGACCGGATGATGTTAACAGTGAAAATAAAGGGGAATTATGCGATACTTGTGTTATTGTTTACAATCATGCCATTCTTCCTGCAAAAACAAGTCCAACCGGGATTATTAAAAACTTAGATTTTCAATTTCATCCTCACTCAAAGCCCGGTTAAAAACCGCCAGCCCGCCAACCAATCCGTTGAAATAATTTCCCATTCCACTTTTCAGAAGTACAGCACCCACGGTAAAGTCTGAGCCGTTATTTCCCATTCCAGCCGGAAAATGATATGGGTTTTTCGATTGTATGATTCCATCCGGAAAACCATCAAAACCCTTGGTATGCTCAATCAACTCCGGTTCGCGCGTTTGAAAATCACCGTTTAGAAATGATTTTATCCATTCTCCATCATAAGTAAAAGCGACGCATTGCCACTGGTTTTTAGCAACTTGCTGCTTGCTGGCTGAATAATCGATGGAATAAGGGAATGGTGGGGTTGGCTTCCCTGTTTTGCTAATATGCCCGCAAACCTGGTCGCGGCCATTGTAATACGGAAGAGAAACGAATAAACCATATTGTCGTTTTCCACCATCCTGGTATTCATTCCACATTCCACCCACAAATCCGGTGTTGCCCTCCCATTTTACCCAGGCAATTACAGTTACACCCTGTTTTTCGCCAAATATATTTAATGCCCCGGTTTTCGAATTTTCAAGAGAAAAAAAAGCTTTGTTTCCAAATTGTGCTGAATAACCCGATAACGGACCTTCGTTAATTCGTGGGAGTGTTCCGTTTTGTTCTTTCAGCGGAAATTTACCTAAGCCGGTTGCTTTCCTGTCTCGACCTTCCTTTTCCTTAAAATCCCACAAGGCAACCAATCCTTCGGTTTGTTTTATTTTCGAAAGGAGTTCAGAATTAACCGTTTTATTATTGGATTGAGCGCTGATTGGCATTGAAACAAACAGAAACAGGATAGTATATAATACGGTAACTTTCATTCAAATCGATATAATTTATCTTAGCCTTCCATCCATATCTCCTGCATTTTCAGGAAGAAGCGGAAACTTTACAGGTTTATTATCACGGGTGGAACGGTAGATAGCGGTGAACAATTCCACTGTTCTGCGGCCATCTTCGCCAGTTACCAGTGGTTCAGTGTTATTTTCGATTGCCTGTAAAAAATCTTCAATCTGACGTTCCATGTAATAAACCATCGGATCGATTTTGTTGAAGTGGATTATATCTTCTGTCTTCCATTTAGCCAGCATTTCTTCTTCTCCGGGCACTGTCCAGATATCGTTAACCGGAGGCTCCAGAATGCCGGACATTCCTGCAATAAACATCGCGCCGCCATCGGTTTGCACACCCACCGAAGCGCCGTTTTCGCCATGAATATGCACTTTACCGTAAATACCGGGTTTTTGTGAATTGCTGACAATGATATTGCCAATTGCGCCACTTTTGAATTTTACTATGGCGACTGCCGTGTCTTCCACCTCAATGTAAGGATGGTTCAGGTTTTTCCATAACCCATAAACCTCATCGATTTCGCCCGTAAACCACAAAAATAAATCGAGTTGGTGAGGTGCCTGATTCACCAAAACGCCGCCGCCTTCCATTTTCCAGGTGCCTCGCCATTCGTCTGCATCGTAATATTTTTTATCGCGCCAGCCCAGCATGTTAATGGTCCCGAAAACCGGCTTCCCGATTTTTCCGGCTTCAATCGCATCTTTTACCCGTTTCACAGATTCGTACCACCGCCGCTGACTGATTACGCCTAGTTTTACCCCGAAATTTTTGCAGGCTTCAATAATTTTGTCGGCGTCCTCCAAAGTGGATGCCAGCGGTTTTTCAACAAGAATATTTGCACCGGCTTTTGCTGCTTCCAAAACAGGTTGCAAATGAAAAGGATGCGGAGTGCAAACAATTACGAGATCAATTTTTTCGCGTTTTACCAGGTCTTGAATACCGGCATAAAAAGTTGTTTTGTATTGGGCTGCAAATTTGATAGCTGTCATTGGTGTCCGGCTCCAAACTCCTGCCAGGCGGGCGTTTTTCAGATTCTGAATGGCTTTGGCGTGGAGGTGTGCTACTTTTCCGCAGCCGAGGATAGCGATGTTGTGGAAAGAGTTCCGGGTTCCGGGTTCCGGGTTCCGGGTTGTTGGTTCGTGTTTCATTCTGGTTTTTTATTTGCGGTGCATGGTTGGCCTTTTTTTCAAAGATCGGGCATGGATGCACCTTATTGTAATCGTTATTCTTGATCCCCGGGATAAATCCCGGGGTTATTCATATTAAAGTCCTTCAGACTTTTAGGGAACTAAAATTACCTTATTTAGCCCCGGTTCTTTGTTGTAGAGCCGGTTAAACCAGTCCGCACCTTCGGAAAGCGGGGCAACTGCCGAAATCATTTTGTCAACACTGATTTTCCCGGTGGCCAGCAAATCGAGCACTATTTCGTATTCGCCATTAATGGCGCAGCTTCCAAGCAGCGACAATTCGGTGGTTACTACTTTTTGCAGTGGAATGGTGACTTCGGGTTTCAGGTTGCCCACCAATACGGCAGTTCCTCCTTTTCGCAAACTGTTGATGCAGATATTGACTGTTTCGGAAATACCCACAACTTCGAACCCAAAATCGGCGCCGCGGTTTTTAGTCAGTTCCTTAATTTTTTCTGAAAGATTTGAAACACTGCTTTTAAAGGTGTGAGTTGCACCAAATTCTTTGGCCAGCTCCAGTTTATTTTCATCCAAATCAATGGCGATAACTGGATTCGCTCCGGCACTTTTCAATACATTCACTACAAACATCCCAACCATTCCGGCTCCAACAACAACAGCGCTTGCACCAGGCTGTATTTTCGAGATATTTACTGCATGTGCCGCAACCGCTACCGGCTCAACCATTGCTGCCTGTTCGAAAGTTACATTGTCGGGGAGTTTGTATAAAATATGTGCAGGAACTGTTACGAATTCGGCAAAGGCGCCATGTTTGCGGTATTCGCCCGGTGAAACGCCCAGCACTTTCCGGTTGTCGCTTAAATTATAGCGGCCTTTCCGGGTAAACCAGTCATCTAGCGGGTAAATGGTGGAATCGAAAGTGACACGGTCGCCCACTTTCCATCCCGATATATTAACGCCCACATCTGCAATTACACCCGAAGCTTCGTGTCCCAT
>DATITY010000319.1:0-7988 GCA_035467235.1 Draconibacterium sp.
TAAAGTAACAAAATCACCCGGTTTTATGGTAATAGTTTCGAACTCGGAAACAATTGTGGCTTCACCGGCAATTATGTAACATTGTTCAGTTTTGTCGTAAAACCATTCAAATTTATCTTCGTCGTGTTCCCAAATTGGCCACGTTTCAACTCCTAACTCTTTAAGTTCATCCAAATCCAGCCGATCGACTTCTATCTTCATTTTTCAAAATTTTTTCCAAAATTAAAAAAGAAACTCATTTAAAAATTCAAGATAAAAACAAAAATAAAATAACTCTGAAAATATTTAATAATCTGTAACCGAATATTAGTCACGGTTGTAAAAAACTGTAAATCAAATTTCAGATTTCCCTGGAAATCAAAGATACGGTGTAAAGAATGTAGGTTACAAGCAAAATTACAGATTCCCAGCGGTCCAGCCTTTGCTTTCCTCCCGTGAACATGGCAATGAACAACACTAATGTTCCACCGCCAAGTAAATAAAGTTCGGTATTAAAAGAGGTATTAAAATCAACCGGATTAATGATTGAACTCACCGATAGAATAAGAAAAATGTTAAAAATGTTGGAACCTATAATATTTCCAATTGCTATATCGCTGTTTTTCTTTATTGCAGCAACAACCGAAGTCATTAATTCGGGCAGTGAAGTTCCGATGGCGATAATGGTCAATCCGATAATCTTTTCGCTTATGCCCAGTTCTGTTGCGATTTTAACTGCATTGTCAACCACAAGTTTTCCACCCAGAATCAGTCCTGTAAGACCGCCAACAATTAGCAGCCAGATTTTCCAACCGGCAAGTTTTTTTATCGAAAGTTTTTCCGGGTCGTTTCTGTCGGCCTTCATTTGCACGTAGATATAATAAAGAAACGCACCGAAAAAAGCTAATAGAATCAAACCATCGAAACGAGTCAGCACATTGTTTTGCTGTAAAAGAAATCCGTTTGAAAGAAAATACAAAACCACAACTGCCAGAACCGAAACCGGGATTTCTTTCCAAACGGTGTTTGTATGCACGGTAATCGGATAAATCAAACCTGCTATACCAAGTATTAAAAACAGATTGACGATATTACTTCCCAGTATATTACCAAAAACGATATCGGAGTGTTGCTGAAAAGAAGCAACAGAATTAACAACCAGCTCGGGCGCCGATGTGCCAAACGAAACAATGGTTAATCCGATGACCAAATCGGAAACATTGTATTTTTTGGCCAATGCCGATGATCCGGTTACCAGCCAGTCGGCCCCTTTTATCAGCAGGACAAATCCTGCAACTATGATTAAAATTGAAATTACCATTTGAAACTGCTTTTTATAGTATTATTCTTTTAATTATGGCATTAATACAATTTTGCAATAATAAAGTTCAATGATGTTTATACATGAGAATGAATTTGATGATGTTGCAAATCCTACAAAAACCCGTATTTCTCTGCCAGAAATATCAGCAACAGCGACAGTGTAAAAGCGATTATCGGGGCAATAAGCCACATCAGAAAGAATTGGCGTACCTGGGTTTTTTTGAAAATATTCCGGTATCCCAATTTTGCCACACCAACTCCAAGTATTGCAGCCACATTCAACTGAACCAGTGAAGTTGGAATACCTTTGGACAGCGAGGCAAAAAGCAGTAAACTAGCTGAAACAAAAGCGATGATAACGGCCTCAAACTTACCAAACAGTACAATTTCCTTTCCTGTATTCTGCAGAATTTTATGGCCAAAAATTGAGCTGCCAATTCCGAAACTTGGAGCTACAATCAGTGTTGACAAAATCATGATAAGAATAAAATTCTCATCGACTGAAATTTTTAACTGGTTGGCTGTCATCGATGCAATTGGACCCGATGCGTTGGCTACGTTGTTGGAACCAATGGAAAATGCCACATAAAGCGACATCGCGATTAACAATCCATTCCAAACAGGCATCAAATTGGCATTTTGGGAGCGTGGCAAGGTAAGTCCTCTGCGACGCATGGGCCGGTAAATATATTTCCCTATCAGTAAACTTATTATAAACGAAATGACAGGTAAAATGAACCAGGCTGGAATAATTTCAAACAAGAGTTTATCTGTTTGAAGTTTATCGAAATAAATGGCCACTGCTGTTACCGATAATACCGTAGATTGGCTGGTTGACTGAGGAATCCCAAATAAATTGGCAACCAGCAACGACATTGAAACCGAAAAGAGTATTATTGCCACCACATTTCTTGTCATCATTTCCGGTGCAAGCAACTCTTTTCCAATGGTAGTTGCAGTACCTTTTCCTGCTAAAATAGCGCCTAAAAAAACCATGATTCCAAACAAACCGGGAATCAGACTCTTTCGGAGAACATTTGCGCCGTATGCAGCCGAAAAAGCAGGACCAGTGCCGCTTCCTCCCATGGTAATCGCTAAAAACATGGCTATGATAAAGGGTAATAACAAAGGACTAAACAGTGGTGAAATCATAATTTTTCGGTTTTACAATTGACCCGGTTCGAATTTCGCCCTGATTTGTGGCGATTTTTTTCAGCGCTCAAAAATAAACATCATTTCAGGAAATCAACCATTGAAACCTTAAAAATTTGGAGTTTAGGGATGAAAGTTGGATTTAAATACAAATATTGTGAATACAAATTACATTAAAAATTTTCAGAATATTTTCGCCCTGCCAAAAATGCCAACCGGTTCGATTCCACCACCGCCTCGCCTTTTGAAGCAAAAACGGTTGCAATGGCTTTTAAAATAATTTCTTCATTGATATGGATAAACGGCGAGGCAGCACCGAGTATCACCATGTTAGAGGATTTCGGATTTCCGGTTTCGATCGCCATTTTATCGGCGTCAATCTGCACCACTTTGAGTTTTCTGCCTAGTTCGGCAAAAGTATCGGCAAGTTTCGGGTAATTGGGAATATTGCGGAATTCGGTGGTGTTTGTAACGAGGCAACCGTTGTGTTTTAGATATGGCAAATACCGCAACGATTCGAGCGGTTCTACCGAAAGAATGAGTTCAGCGTTCCCCAGCGGTATTAAATCGGAATATATAGGTGTATCGGAAATACGCAGGTGCGACACCACTTCCCCACCCCGCTGGCTCATTCCATGGGTTTCGGCCTGTTTCAGGTACAGGTTTTCGTTGAGGGCTGCCGCTCCCAGAATTGCCGCGATGGAAAGAATTCCCTGTCCGCCAACACCGGATAATATAATATCAGTTTTCATATTTTTTCATTTTTTTCACCCGGCTGATTCGCTGGACACATTCCAGTCGCCCGATTATCACCGAAACACCTTTAAAATCAATCTCTTCTTTTATGATTTGTACAATTTCACCATGATTTTTCTTCAATGGCACAAACAGCCTGATGTGTTGAGGATCAACGCCAATCCCTTCGCAAATGTGTTCAATCCGCCCTTTTGCCGACGAATCCTGTCCGCCGGTCATTGCAATTGCTTCATTATCAACTATTAGAATATTGATGTTCGTTTTTTCGTAAACGCAATCGAGCAGCCCGGTCATTCCCGAGTGAGTAAAAGTTGAATCGCCGATTACAGCAAAAACGGGTTCAAGTCCGGCATCGGCAGCGCCTTTTGCCATGGTGACAGAGGCGCCCATATCAACGCAGGTGTTAATGGTATTGTAAGGTGGCAGCGCGCCCAGTGTGTAGCAGCCAATATCAGAGAAAACCCGTCCATCGCCGTATTCCTGAATCACCTCGTTTAAAGCCAGGTAAGTGTCCTGGTGGCCGCAACCCGCGCACAGCGAAGGCGGACGCCCTACCAGGTTTATGGGAACTGTTAAACTTTCGGTTATTTCCTTGCCCAAAGCTTTCAGAATATGGTCGGGATTTAATTCTCCCTTCCGTGGAAGCGCACCTGTTAAGCGGCCAAATACTTTTGTGCCTCTTTCAAAAAAGTCGGCAAGCAGTTCCTCTACCAGCGGATATCCTTCTTCCATCACCATCAGTTCATCACACTCTTTTTCCAGTTTCCGAAGCCACATATCCGGAACAGGATACTGCGAAATTTTTACCACCGGGTAAGGACAATCGCCGTTAGGGTAATTTTCCATGAGGTAATTGTAAGCTATGCCGCAACACACAATACCCAGACTTCGGTCAACGCCATGAAAAAAAGCATTGTATTGCGATTCATTTGAATATTTTTGCAGCATCGGCTGTTTATCGAGCAGGTTTTGGTAGTATTTTCTTCCGAAGGCCGGGAGCAGCATAAACTGCATCGGATTTGCAGGAAGTTTCAGATGTTTTTCATCGAGAAGTTTTTTCTGAACAACCCCTGAACGCGAGTGTGCCAAACGGGTTGTAATTCGCACCATCACTGGTAATTGAGTTTTTTCTGAGAAATCGAATGCTTCGTAAGTCATGTCGTACGCTTCCTGCTGGTTTGATGGTTCAAAAACCGGGGTCATGGCAAATTTCCCGTAAAACCTTGAATCCTGCTCGTTTTGCGACGAGTGTTGCGAAGGATCGTCCGCAACCACCACCACAAAACCCCCGTTAACACCGGTAACCGCGGCATTCATGTACACATCGGCAGCAACGTTTAATCCAACGTGTTTCATACAGGTCAGCGTACGTTTTCCTGCGTAACTCATACCCAACGCGGTTTCCATAGCAGTTTTTTCGTTAGCCGACCACAACCGGTGAATATTGCGTTCCTTTGCTATTTTGTTTTCCTGAATGTATTCGGTGATTTCAGTGGATGGAGTTCCGGGGTAAGCGTAAACACCAGAAATGCCTGCATCTATTGCGGCCTGACCGATTGCTTCAACCCCGAGAAATAAGTTTCGTTGCATGAAAGTTGCTTTTAATTTTCAATGCAAAATAAGGCTTACCCAACTTAGTAAAACATATCAAATCTCAGGAAAAAAAGGAATTGAGGTTGTTTAAAAACAGGTGTATTTTGTTGGTGATTATTAACTAAAAACAGTCAGTACCAATCTTCTTGTCCCACCATAATTGCGGAACTCGCAAAAATAAATGCCCTGCCATGTCCCCATATTTAAGCGGTGCCGGGTGACTGGAATCGTAACTTCGGCGCCAATCACCGACGATTTCAGGTGTGCAGGCATATCGTCCGAACCCTCATCGTTATGCAAATAAACCGGGTCGTTTTCAGGAATCATTTTATTCATAAAACCCTCAAAATCGGTGCGGACGGTTGGGTCGGCATTTTCATTGATTGTAATTCCGGCCGATGTGTGTTTTACAAGAATGTGCAGTAGTCCTGCTTCTGGAAGTTCGGGTAAATTCTCTTCAATTATCCGGGTGATTAAATGGTACCCGCGGCGAAAACCGGGAAGTGTTATTTCTTTTTGCTGAATCATTTTTTAGTACTGAAATTTGAGTAATGAGTCGTGAGAACTTCATGAATTAAAGGGTTCCGAGGTAAATAAAAAGTGTGATAAAAGCTCCAATTATAAGATATGCTTCGGGGCGGGCAAAATTGAGTGTCCATCCCATCCATTTATTTACTTTGGGTACAATTGCACGCGGATCTTCACGGTTAAAATAAAATAAGCCCCATTTGTAATTTTCAGGATTGGTATTCATTTTTCCTGTTTTAAAATTTTAATCTAAGGTAAATGTTAATCTGGAGAAACTGAATTTTACAGAACGATTTTTTATGTAATTTTCAGGATTCATCTGTACTAATAAAATAAAAACTATGAAATTCCTTGGAAACATTCTCTGGCTCATCTTTGGTGGTTTTGTAATTTTTGTCGAATACATGATTTCCGGACTTTTACTTTGCATTACGATTATTGGCATTCCGTTTGGGATTCAGTGTTTTAAACTGGGCATTCTTGCCTTGTGGCCTTTCGGTCAAAAAATTGAATACATGGATTACGCACCCGGCTGCCTTTCAACTATTATGAATATCCTCTGGCTTTTCATAGGTGGAATCTGGATAATGCTGACCCATGTTTTTTTCGGAATCCTGCTCGGAATCACCATCATCGGAATTCCCTGGGCCGGGCAGCATTTTAAAATGGCTTCGCTGGCATTAACCCCGTTTGGGAGAAGAGTGGTGTGAAGGAGTTCAGAGTTCAAAGTTCAGCGTTAAGTGAACAGTTAACAGTGAACAGCAGTCAGTAGGCAGTGTTTCACAAAAAGCCCAATGTCCGGTATCAAGCCCCACCTTCTTTTCCCTCAGCGATTCGCTCTTTGCCAGCATCCGGTATCCAGTAGAAACTTACCTTTTAGCCATTCCCAATTTATTGCTTAAAACTTTCTTTAACTATTTTAAACTATTTGACTGTTAGTATGTTATTCATTATTAAGAATATTTAACTGTTCACTTTCCCCATGGGAATTATAATATAAAACCAAATGATTCTAATTAAAATTCAGCACCTATTTAAGATATATGAATCCTTTTGTTTGCAATTAATTTTTTATAATCGAATTCAACCTTTATAATTTATTCAAATGAAAGCAATATCAATACAGTGAAATTCTCCGGAACAGGGATAAAATCAAAACGGGGTAGCTGAAAACCGGTCAGAGTAGGCAAACAAAAAAGTACAAAATGAAAAACACAATTTTAATCGCCCTGTTATTTTGCTTCGGAATAACAACAGCACAAAAATCCGGTTACGATGCGGCAATCAGAACATCAGCCGGTAAAATAGAACAAAAAGTTATTGATTGGCGCCACGATTTTCATCAAAATCCTGAACTGGGAAACCGTGAAACACGAACAGCGGCAATTGTTGCCAAACACCTGCAATCGTTGGGCATCGAAGTAAAAACCGGTGTTGCGGTTACTGGTGTGGTGGGCATTTTAAAAGGCGACAAACCAGGTCCCGTCATCGCTTTAAGAGCCGACATGGATGCCTTGCCGGTAACCGAAAGAAATGATTTGCCTTTTGCATCGAAAGTAAAAACAATTTACAACGGAAAAGAAACCGGGGTGATGCACGCTTGCGGGCACGATGGGCACACGGCAATTTTAATGGGTGTTGCAGAGGTTTTGTCAGGCATGAAAAAAGACCTGAAAGGAACCGTGAAGTTCATATTTCAACCGGCAGAAGAAGGCGCTCCCGTGGGAGAAGAAGGAGGCGCAGAACTGATGGTAAAAGAAGGCGTTCTGGAAAATCCAAAAGTGGATGTGGTTTTCGGTCTTCACATGGATGCACTGCTCGAAACCGGTAAAATATCCTATCGTCCGGGACCAACAATGGCAGGTACTGGTGATTTAAAAATTACTGTACACGGCAAGCCGTCGCACGGTTCGCAACCATGGTTGTCGGTTGACCCGATTGTTGTTTCGTCAGAAATCATTGGCAGTCTGCAAACCATTGTCAGCCGTAACGTGAACCTGACCGAAAACCCGGCTGTGGTAACCATTGGCGCAATAAGTGGCGGCAACCGGTTTAACATTATTTCGGAACAGGTCGAAATGCTGGGAACAGTGAGAACCTTTAGTGATTCCGATGAAACTATGGTGTTTAACCGTGTAAGGCAGATTTCGGAGAAAACCGCAGAAGCCGCAGGTGCAAATGCTTTGGTTGAGTTGCCGTACTCTGTTCATTACCCGGTTACCATTAACAATATCGAACTCACAAATGCCATGATTCCTTCGTTGCAAAAATCGGCAGGAGCCGAAAATGTGCTGCTGAAGCCAGCCAAAACCGGTTCCGAAGATTTTTCATTTTATGCACAAAAAGTGCCGGGTTTATTCTTTTTCCTTGGAGGAATGCCCAAAGGTAAAGACCCAAAAACTGCAGGGCCGCATCACACTCCCGAATTTATGACAGAAGACAGTTCGTTTAAAACCGGGGTGATTGCCTTTTGCAACCTGGTATTCGACTATGAAGAACTGCATCAAAAATAAGACAAAAGAACTGCCGGGAGTCAGAAGACCGAAGACGGGAGAAAAAACACTTCGGACTTCCGACTTCGGACTTCAAACTAAAATAAAATATGAAAGCAAAATCAATTAAAGGAAATTCTCCTGAAGAAATTAAAAGAGCACTGG
>DATITY010000320.1:0-2965 GCA_035467235.1 Draconibacterium sp.
TATCTTTCAACATGGGCGTAACATCGTAAATCTGGTACTGAAGACGCTTGTTGTAAGTCGTCCAGCCGGGCGTAAACAAATCATCGCTCACCTTTTCGCCATTGAGAAATAACTGATACAGGCCTTTTGAAGTAACATAAACACGCGCCGATTTTACCCTCTTTTTAACCGGGAATTCCTTTCTGTAATAATGTGCAGGTTTTGATTCAGCTGTTTCCGGCTCGTTTGCTTTTGAAATCCAGGAGGCTTTCCATAAACCGGGGTTCAGAATTCCCATTTCCCAAAAGGCAGGTTTGCTCCAATCTGAAACCTTATTGTTGCTGTCCCAAATGCGCACCTGCCAGTAAACGCGCTGCATTGATTGTAATTCCGGTCCTTCGTATTCCACGTTCACCGAATTATCGCCGGTTACTTTTCCTGAAGTCCAGATTAACCGGTTTTTCTTAGTGAGATTTTCAGGAGAATCGGTTACCCTGATTTCGTAAGCTGATTGCATTATATTTTGCTCATCGGAAAGAATTTGCCAGCTCAAACGTGGCTTTTGAACGTCGATTCCGATTGGGTTTACAAGGTATTCGGTTACAAGGTTTACTACCTGGGTTTTTGCAAAGGCAAAAAATGGAATTGTACTAATAAAAAATACAATTAAGAATAGCTTTTTATGTTTCATACCTCAATAATTAAATAATCAAAACTGATTAACCTGGGCTTTCAGCCCGCTCCTGACCCAATGTCTCTGTTTCCCAAGGCGTTGCCGTTGGGCTGAATTAAATTGTCCTTTCAGGACGAAACCTTCAGAACAAATAAAAATCCTTTTACTCAGAGACATCTTTCAGCTATTTAAAACGAATTTACTCTGATTTCAATCTCACTCATTCCCGGTTCCAGGCGAATAGTTCCAAATGACAGATTTACCGGTTTACCATTTACAGTAACCACATCTTCGGATGAAAAACCTGCATTGAATTCGCCAACCATGTTTGCCGGCAATTCAATTTTGTACTGAGTTAACCGGTTGTTTACCCGTTTGTATTCACCTTTAATTTCGCCACGAATTGTCGGCATTTTTATGGAGCTGTGTTTCAAACTGCTCATTTGCGGGCGAACTGAAACCACCTCAAAACCGGGTTTTTCAGGCTGTATTCCCCATAAATAGCGAGGGATGATATTAGCCGGAGCCGCACCCCACGCGTGATTCCAGTCGGAGTTGGGTTTGTATTTCATGTCCCAGGCTTCCATTGAAATGGTAGAACCCACTTTTATCATGTTGTACCAACTGCGGTCGTTTGTGGCGGTCATCAGTTCCAGCGCATAATCGGCGGAACCTGCATTGTACAAGCCTTCCATTAAAAATTGTGCTCCGTAAACGCTGGGGCCCATTCCACGGGTTTTCAGGTAAGCGGCCACACTTTTTTTGTATTCATCGGGCACAATCCCAAACGCCAGCGGCATCATGTTGGCGTGAGCCGAACCGTGGTCGGTGCCAATTCCATCGGTGTAATAACCGCCCGTTTTATTAAACAGTTTTTCGTTGATGGCTTTTTTTGCTTTTGCTGCCCGAAGCTGAAAATCAAGTTCCTCTTCCGGTTTATTCAGTAACCGGGCAAACTCCACCATTATCACCATGTTCATGTAATAAAAACTGTTGATTACCGTGTTTACCGGCATAAAAACAAATCCGTCGCGTTCTCCCTGCGGCCAGTCTTTGGGCAGTTTCCAGCCTGTGTCTTTCTGGGCAGGCGGCCAGTCCACAATATCGCGCACCCGCTGCGTAGTGTCTGCAAAACCAAGTTTAGCCATAAATGCGCCGTTCAGTTTTGGCGAGTGTGTGCTTATTAATCCTTCCTGAACTTCAAGTTCCATTAAAGTTTTGTGTTTCAGTGGCTCGTAATATTTTGTGATAAGTTCGGTGTTTCCGGTGTACATGTAATCCTGGTAAAACATCAGCGCCACATGCAGTTGCCACTCGGTTGGCCAGGTGGGGAAATCCATGAAATACTCAATCGTCCGTCGGGCAATCGCATACTCATCATCAACAGAATAATGACTAAGTTGATTCAGATAGGCATCGGCTTCGTACGGAATTCGTTCTCGGTCGCCATCGATGTAAACCCCGGTGAACGAAGTGGCTTTTTGCGAATATTTGCACATTTACCAGACGGCGTTTAAAATCGTGTCGGAACTGGCAAAAACGCTTGTATTATTGTCGAAACAGTTGAAGTAAGCGATTTGGGTCAGGTTTTCGGGTTTTAAATCTGAACTGCATTCAATTTCGGCATAACGGAACGGGGTGACAACCGGAAAAGAATCGGGCAATGCAACTGCCGCCGGACCGGTATTTCGCTGGTCAGGTACAAGTTGCAACTGGTATTTTGTTTTCCCCGGTTCAATCTGAAGTTTTACTTCGGAATAACGAATGGTGCCACCCGGATTGTGGTCGATTTTGCCATCCAACAGTTTTTCACCCAACCGAATGGTCAGATTTTCTGCCTTTTTCGCTGTATAAATCATCTCTAGTGTTCCAAAAGCATCCTTTCCGAAATCGGCAAAATAACTGCCATCGTCATTCTTTTTGAAATGAACGGGTTTGATTCTTTCCACCTGAAACCAGTTGTGCGAAGTGAGTTTTTCTCCAAACTCCCCGGTTTGAAATTGTTGTGCCGCAGAATATTCCGAAAGCCGGTTGTCGGCGTCGAAAATGCGAACCTTCCAATAATAAGAGGTGTTTTCCTTAAGTGTTCCGCCGCCAAATTCAATATTGAACGACCGGCTGCTGCGAACAATTCCGCTGTTCCAGACATCGCCAATGTTATTTTTAATTTTATCTTCTTCGGAAGAAACCAAAATCTGGTAAGCCTTTTGAATCCCGGCTCCCTTTGGAACCACCCAGCTAAATTCGGGTTTGCTGTCGATGATTTTGGTAAAACGCGGGTCGCGGATGGTTTCAACCGTTAATCCGGAAGGC
>DATITY010000321.1:0-6178 GCA_035467235.1 Draconibacterium sp.
AAGATTGCCATTTTTTAAAATCAATTCATGTTCAGGTAACCTGTCGTCCTGTACCGAACACGAATCGATAATGAACAGTGCAAACAAAATTGCACCAATTTTCACAGCGTTTTTCATGATGTTGAATTTTGATTTTTTGACTAATCAATTTATGAAAAATTAGCCTAATAATCAATAGTTTATTTGTTTTTCTTTATCCGCTGTGGTTGAATTGTAACCGGCAAACAGTCAACCTCCGGCACCACATCAAATACACCCGCACTACCCGATTTTAAAAGGTCTGTTGCAGCACTGCAGCAAACTCATCACAACAGCAAATCATGAGAACAAACCGGATACTCCTCCATTTCCGGAAGAGAAATTTGTGCTTCAATCAAATTTTGAAATCCAAATAAAATTAGCACTACAAACATTTCCCCGCCTTCTTCTTTTAAGGCGGGGTGGCCTGAGCTACAAACATTTTGTTGAAGCAAAATCATTTTCTCAGGCCGGGGTGGTTGATTAATTAGAAGAAACCGCCGTATGCGGGAGCATAAATGTTGGTGTGAGAAGGAGTAGCAATTCCCCAACATACCCGATTGAGTAAAACTCGAATTTATCAGAAACCTTATTTTGATTTTCAATCCTTTGTAGTAAATTAACCGGCAGAAATCAAAACCTGATTATCATGAAATCAAAATCAGAACTTGTTGACGGCCAGTTTTCGAAATTCAACTGTGCCCAGACTGTTTTCAGCCTTTTTGCACCCGAACTGGGTATCGATGAAAAAACAGCACTGAAAATTGCCAGCGGTTTTGGCAGCGGAATGAACTGTGCGGAAACCTGTGGCGCAGTTACAGGTGCGTACATGGTAATTGGCTTGAAACACGGACATGCAACATCAAATCCTGACCACAAGGCAAAAACAAAAATGCTGATTCGCCAGTTCAATGAGAAATTCAAACAAACGCATGGAAGCCTGATTTGTAAACAACTAACGGGTTTCGATATTTCGACGCCCGAAGGAAGCACAGCCGCCAGTGAAGCAGGTGTGTTTCAGAGCAAATGTCCGGTATTTATTAAAACTTCATGTAATATTCTGGAAGATGAGTTTTAGCAACTTTATTACAATTTATTTGTTTAATTTTCAGAATAAATTTAAAAACCGAAAATATGAAATGTAATGTTGGAAAAGTTGACCGGTTATTGAGAATTATTCTGGGTTTGATAATCGCAATTTTGGGCGTTGTTTTCGATAGTTGGTGGGGTTTAGTGGGTATTATTCCCCTGGCTACCGGGTTGTTTCAGTTTTGCCCAATGTATTTTCTGATGAAAATATCAACCGTAAAAAAAGGGGAGTAACGAAACGAAAAAAACAGCAGAAAAATCTTCGTGTTTTTTTGAGATATTTTATGTGCCGGTTGATTCGAATATTACCCGGCACGTAAAAGGTTTTCAAGGTAATCGCAGTTAAAATAGCTGATATGAAATTACTGATTATATTATTGACTTTCAGCTCCTTTTTCTTTCAGAAGAAACCTGCCACAAACGCCCTGGTGATATTGGAAGATGCAAGGTTACGTAAACAGGTTGGTTACCAGGAAACGGGCGAAAAGGGAAAAGCCGGGTTTCAATACCTGAACGAAGGAAGTTACCGTCTGCTGATTGAATTTCCGCAGCAGGAAGGAAAATGGATAAAGGAAAAGAAACAAAACAGCACCCTCGCCAAAGCCAGTTTTAACGAGAAAAACAGGACTTACTATTACCAGGGGATTGAAGGATATTTTGCCATTAAATTTGAAGCAACCCGGCGCATCGGCACCGATGAGTTTAAACCCGTTTTTCGGGAGGTGAGGGGCGAGCGGGAGCGGCAAATTGTAATTGCCGAATTTCAGACACGAAAAAGTGGCGCACGGGTCGAGCTTACCATCAATGCGATTACAGCTAAAAAATTTAAAAAGGCAACCAAAAAGATTCAAAACGATATTTCCACCATTTCAATACAGGGAATTAAATAATTTCAAGTTTTTTCCCCACTTTTATAAATGCTTCAACAGCTTTGTCAACCTGTTCGGAGGTATGAGCTGCTGAAAGTTGTACCCTGATTCTTGCTTTTCCGCGCGGAACCACCGGGAAAACAAAACCGATTACATAAACACCTTCATTTAGCAATTCGTTGGCAAATTTTACGGCCAGTGGTGCATCGTAAATCATAACAGGAACGATTGCAGTATTTCCTTTTACCAAATCAAAACCGGCGGCTTCCATTTTTGTGCGGAAATGTTTTGCGTTTGCCATGGTTTTTGCCGGAAGTTCACTGCCTGATGAAAGCATTTCAATTACTTTTAAAGTGGCCCCAACGGTGGCCGGTGCCAGTGTATTTGAAAATAAATAAGGGCGCGAACGCTGACGCAGCATTTCAATAATTTCTTTCCGGCCCGAGGTGCAGCCGCCGTTTCCACCACCCATTGCTTTCCCGAAAGTAGTGGTGATAATGTCGATTTTTCCCAGCAACCCGTAATATTCAGCCGTTCCCCGTCCGGTTTTACCGATGTAACCTGTGGCGTGCGAATCGTCAACCATTAAAAGTGCATCGTATTTATCGGCTAACTCAACAATTTCAGGGAGTTTTGCGATATCGCCATCCATCGAAAAAACGCCGTCGGTAACAATTAACCGGTATTTCAGGTTTTGTGAATCTTTCAGGCACTGCTCCAGTTCTTCCATGGTGGAATGTTTGTATTTGAATCGTTGTGCTTTGCAAAGCCGCACTCCGTCGATGATGGAAGCGTGGTTCAGTTCATCGGAAATGATGGCTGAATCTTCTCCAAGCAAAGGTTCGAAAACCCCGCCGTTTGCATCGAAACAGGCGCAATAAAGAATGGTATCTTCTGTTCCAAGAAAATCCGAAACCTTTTCTTCCAGCTGTTTGTGAATTTGTTGTGTGCCGCAAATAAACCGCACCGACGAAAGCCCGAAACCCCAGTCGTTCATCACATCCTGCGCTGCTTTAACCACTTCCGGATGGTTTGCCAGCCCGAGGTAATTGTTCGCGCAAAAATTCAGCACCGTTTTCCCGTTAACCTCTATTTCGGCACTTTGCGATGAGGTAATAATTCTTTCAGTTTTATACAAACCCTGTTGTTTCAGTTCTTCGAGGGTGTTTTGCAGGTCTTGTTTTATTTTTCCGTACATATTTGGAATATTAGAATGTTAGAATCTTGAATATTGGAATTGTTATAATAATTTTATTAGCAAAATAAGAAAAATTGGAAGATTTAAATGGTGATTTATGGCAGAGTTCAAATCGCAATTGAAAAATTCCGATTTCAGAATTTGTTTGTACTTTTGTGAAAATGGTTGTAAAATGAAATTAACATTGGTAATAAAAAAAGGGAATAGTAATTTTTTAGTTGGCCAATTAAAAGAGTTACCGGAGGTTTTTACTCAAGGAAAAGACATTCAGGAACTTCGCGAAAATATTCATGATGCCCTGGAAATGTATCTCGAAGATGTGATTTAATTTGCAAACAACCCGGGATTCCATGTCCAAAAAAACAGGAATTAGACTTTTCTTCATTCTCGCATTTTAGCATTCAAGCATTCTTCTATTTTTTTGCCAAGAATCATGGAATCGATTTTATTCTTCGGATTGAAGATATCGATCAAAACCGTTTTGTTCCATGCGCCGGGGGATATATAATTGAAAGTCTGTTAAAAACCACCTAACTTGAAATCTTCCTAAAATCTATTAGCAAACATTAGTAATTTCCATATTAAAGTAAAATTTTCAAATCTTTCGGTACAAAAATTGTTGTCTCTTATATTTTCCTTATAATGAAAATAATTATTCTGCTTCAACAATAATTAGTAATGATTAAACCACACCAGCAGATGAAAAAACTTATCATATTTGTTTTATTTATCTCCCAGCTTTCAGGATGCATTTCCTATTTGGAGATTGTAGATGAGCCGGAATGGGAAATAGTTGAACAAACCGAGACTCCATACGAAAGATACCTAAGACATCATTTTTTTTACGAAGGAGTCCCCGGAACATGCAGATTCTGCAGCGGTGAAACAATTGATTTAGAAGTGCGGACATGCGAAGAATGCTATTATCGTGTATATAAAATCAAAAAACAGCAAATTAAAGTTGAGCCACTTCAGTTTAATGAACGTGTTTATTTCCCACCTCAATATGTCTCATATAAGTAGAAAAGATGAACCAAAACAAAGCTGATCTTCTAAATTAATTTTCTTTTAAAAAACTCATTACAGACACTTTAATGACATTAACAAAGAACTTAAATTTCATCAGAAAAATATAGTACTATTTACTGTTTAAGTTGAAAACTTCAGTCCCCATTTCTTCTATCTTTGCACCAAATTCAAAAAACAATGACGAATTCGAAAGTACGCGTACGTTTTGCCCCAAGTCCAACCGGGCCGCTGCACATGGGAGGTGTGCGCACGGCATTATTTAATTACCTGTTTGCCAAAAAACATGGCGGAGATTTTATTTTACGGATTGAAGATACCGACCAGAACCGGTTTGTCCCCGGCGCTGAGGAATACATTATCGAAAGTCTGAACTGGTGCGGATTACATTTTACAGAAGGGCAGGGAGTTGGCGGCAAATTCGGGCCTTACCGGCAAAGCGAACGCAAAGCGTTGTACAAACAATACGCCGATCAGTTGCTCGAATCGGGTTGGGCTTATTATGCTTTTGATACTCCTGAAGAACTGGAGGCAATTCGTTTGGAGGAAGAAAAAAACGGTGGTGTTTTTTCTTATGGAATCAACACGCGAGGGAAACTTTGCAATTCACTGGTTTTGACAAAGGAAGAAACTCATTCACGGCTTGAGGCAAAGGAAAACTACGTTGTAAGATTTAAAATGCCTGAAAATACAAGCGTTACAGAAAATGATATTATTCGTGGTGAGGTCACTTTTAATACTGCTGTTCTCGATGACAAGGTAATTTTTAAGGCCGACGGAATGCCAACTTACCATTTAGCGAATGTGGTTGACGACCATTTGATGGAAATTACCCATGTTATCCGCGGCGAAGAGTGGTTGTCGTCGATGCCGTTGCATGTTTTGCTATACAAAGCGCTGGGCTGGGAAGAAACTAAACCACGTTTTGCGCACTTGCCATTGATTCTGAAACCTGTTGGAAAAGGTAAACTGAGCAAACGCGATGGCGATAAAATGGGATTCCCGGTTTTCCCTCTGAAATGGAATGATCCTGAAACCGGAGAAACTTTTCACGGATACCGCGAAGATGGTTACTTTCCCGAAGCATTTGTGAATTTGCTGGCTTTGCTCGGCTGGAATCCCGGTACAGAACAGGAATTTTTTACATTGGAAGAATTGACCGGACTTTTCAGTTTGGAAAGGGTTGTGAAATCGGGTTCACGTTTCGATCCCGAAAAGGCAAAATGGTTCAACAAACACTATTTTCAGCAAAAAACAGAACAGGAACTGGCAGAATTATTCAAGCCAGTTTTAAAAGAAAAAGGAGTTGTGGCTTCCGATGAAAAAATCATTAAAGTGGTTACAGAAGTAAAAGAACGTTGCCAGTTTGTTTCTGAACTCTGGGATCAAAGCAGCTACTTTTTTGTGACGCCTGAAAGTTACGATGCCAAAACCATTGAAAAACGCTGGCTGGCCGAAACTCCGGGACAGTTAACAGAAATCTTCGGTGTTTTTGAAACCGTTGAAAGCTGGGAGCAACCGCTGATTAAAGAAGCCTTTTCCAATTTTATGAATGAAAAAGGCTGGAACTTTGGAGCTGTGATGAATCCGCTCCGTCTTAGCCTGGTTGGCGGAAATGTTGGTCCCGATTTGTTTAAAATCTGCGAAATACTTGGGAAAGAAGAAACTATTTCTAGAATAAAAGTGGCGATTGAAACAATAGCAAAATAGATTTCTGTTTCAGGAGAATTTTGTCTTACCGGTGAATTATCCGTGAAAATTTAAAATTACATTTTAATATTTCGCGGATAAATATTTATATTTGCCGTGAAAATTTAAATGAATCAGGTACAATATAAATGTAAATAAATGATTAAGAGAAGATTGATAACTGAAATACAACATTCGATGGATTTCTTTCCTGTTGTTTCCATTATCGGTCCGAGACAGGTAGGAAAAACAACATTGGCCAAACAAATTATGGCTGAAATTCAAAAGC
>DATITY010000322.1:0-2254 GCA_035467235.1 Draconibacterium sp.
GGCCAATACCAAGGCCAATTAAAAATCCGCCAAAGGCAGCCTTCAGAAATTTATCCTGCGTAAATGCCGGAATGTTTATTAAATACATAAGGGCAGCCATTAATAAAACGGCCATAAGCGATTGAACTGCAAATGTTTTGCTGATTTTTCTGTATCCGATGTATAAAAACGGGAGATTTAATACGATTAGAAAAACACTGAAATCGACAGGAAAAATTGCTTTTAACAAAATTGAAGCTGCAGTTACCCCACCATCGAGAAAGTTATTGGAATCATAAAACCCTTGAGCGCCACAACAGCAATAAACACACCTGAAACAGTGTAAATTACAGAAGATAACGAGAAAATTGATTTCCAGTCTATTTCCTTCAGTACTTTTATTTTTTTAACTTTATTTTCCAATTTTATACAGCTATTTTAAGTTCTGCAGCTATTTATACTATTCTATAACTACATAAACCAATATCGGTTCCGTTTTGTTCTTAACCGTAATCTCACCGATTTTTTCGCATTTGAAATAATCTTTCACCTGTTGATACGATCTGTCGCAAATAATTACCTGGCCTGGTGCTGCGGAGGCCTGCAAACGCTGTGCAACATTCACCACATCGCCGATAACCGTGTAATCGAGACGGCGTAAACTTGCAGAGCCAATATTGCCTGAAATCATTTCGCCACTGTTGATACCAATCGACACATTTGGTTTAAACGAAACGCTTGTTGAAACCGATGGCAATCGTGCAATTTTATTCCTTACGGCAAGGCAGCAGTCGATGGCGCGGTCGAGATGAAATTCTCCACGAAATACCGCCATAATGGCATCGCCCATAAATTTATCGACAAAACCTCCCTGTGCAATAATTTCTGCCACCATTAAATCGAAATAGCTGTTTAGCAGTTTAACCACATTGTCGGGCGTTTCATTTTCGCTGATTGAAGTAAAACCGCAAATATCAATGAAAGCCACCGTTGCTTCTATGGTTTCGTTGGCCATTATCGATGATTCGAATTCGCGGGTGTCCATAAAATTCAAAACCGTTTCATCGACATACATTTTCAGGATATTGTTTTCTTTGACAGCGCGCAGCGTTTCGTGAAGCTGAAGAACGTGTTTAATGGTTTTCTCGAGGGTCACTTCCAAATCGTTAAAATCCACTGGTTTTGTTATAAAATCAAACGCACCGCGGTTCATGGCTGTGCGAATGTTTTCCATATCGCCGTAAGCCGAAATGATGACCGATTTCAGCAGCGAATGTTGCTCGTTTAATTTCGAAAGAAGGGTCAGCCCATCCATTTCGGGCATGTTAATGTCGCTTAAAACAATATCAACATCAGGATTAATTACCAATAGTTCCAGCGCATGTCTGCCGTTAACGGCAAAAAGAAATACATATTCCTGTTCCCTTATTTTTTTTCTGAATTTTTGTTTGACGAGGACCTCCAGGTCGCTTTCATCGTCAACTACCAATATTTTTGTCATATTCAAAGGTCTTAATTTTTTCTCTAAGTGCAATAAAGTCAACGGGTTTTGTTAAAAAATCATCGGCCCCGAGTTCCATGGCCCGTTTGTAGTTTTCAGCATCGCCATAAGCAGTCAGCATCATTACAACGGGTGGGGGAGTGCGTGATTTTTGTTTTATTCTGTCGAGTAACTCGAGGCCGCTCATTCCCGGCATATTAATGTCGGAGAGGATCAATACCGCCTCGTGGTCGTATTTTTCTATACAAACAAGGGCTTCTTCTCCCGAGAATGCAAAAGCGAAATCAATTATTTTATCCCTTATTTCTCTTCGAAACCGCTGTTCGAAAAGTGTTTTAATGTCTCTTTCGTCGTCAACTACCAAAATTTTCATATATGTGTGTTATAATTATTTATACCGGAAGCAATATTGTAAAAGTAGCCCCTTCACCAGGTTTGTTTTCTACTTTCAGCTCTCCTCCGTGTCCTTTTGTAACAATTTCGTAACTCATGCTTAGTCCAAGTCCTGTTCCCTGTCCGCTGGGTTTTGTGGTGAAAAAGGGCTGAAATATTTTACCCAAAGCTGCCTGGGGAATCCCGGATCCGTTATCGGAGACGGAAATTATAGCGGCCCCCCTCTGTCCCCCGTCCGCTGACGGAGGAATGAACGAAGTGGTTACTGAAACTGTTGGCTCATATTTCAAACCATCCAGGGGTTGGGTTGTTTTCTTCTTCTCATCAACCGCATAAAATGCGTTTGTAATTAGATTGAGAATTACACGGCCGATTTCCTGG
>DATITY010000323.1:0-5540 GCA_035467235.1 Draconibacterium sp.
TCATCAAATTTCCACTGGCCTAATTTTGTTCTTACCGGAACCCGGTCACCAGTTGCACCGCCTAATGCCAGGACCTGATCGGCATCCAGCGCTACATCCCAGATTCCAAGTTCTGAACATATAATATCGCCATCTTCTCCATTTTCATCAGCAAATAATAAAAGAGTGCTTAATAAGGCGAATCTTCCGTCTATGTCCTGAACTGCTCCTTCTAACCAAAGAGCTCCATCAACATAAATTTTGAAAAATTCACCATTTTTTACCGTTACAATCATCCGGTACCAGGTTTCTGCTGATATGCCTTTCGCAGTATAGCCAACAACTCCAACGCCCAAAGTATTAGCATCTTTAGCAAATAAATCAGCGTCGCCGGCATTTGTTGGATCGGTTTGGAAAAAAGAATGCCAAATACCTGCTTCCGGAATGGAAAAATCGATTTGAAGTGAGTATTCGTTTACCAATGTTCCACCTCCGTTAGCAGCAATACCATGTGTCATGATCATATAGTTGCCCAGTGGGACATTAATGGCTTTGTTTTCGGCAACGGGGCCGTCAACAGAAGTAAGATTACCAACGATTTCAAGCGGAGTGCCAACCGTTGCTTTTGGTAAATCTGCCGAATCGTCAAATTTCCACCATCCGGCACGATCGGGAATCTGGGCAAACCCTGCAAAATTTGAAACCAGTGCAAAAAGCACAATCAGATGTAAAGTTTTTAATTTCATAATAATGTTTTTTAATGTGATTATTTAAAGTTTTTTAATGTGGTTCTATTTATATGAGAATCTGTAAATCAGCAACATTTGTGTAAAATATAAAATTATTTTTTAAACCTGAAATTATGGCGAAATGTTTTGGTGGATTCTTTTGAATTACTATTTCAGAAATTATTTGCATCATTTTTATGATCCTATGTTCACAATTTTAAATAAACAGCTTTATTGGTAAATTGTTTCTGACAAATGACATATTTCCCTTATTTAAATCAGTTTTATTTTTCGTTCTTGAATTTGTTTCCAAATTACTAAAAAATGACATATTACGAATAATAAAACTGGGTTGAAAAATGGTTTAGGGGAAATAAATGCTAACACTGATTTGTTATAATAAAATCAGAACACAAGAAATCTCATGCCCGATTATGATGTAAAGGATTATAAATAAGCTTAAGAATTATTCATCTTCATTCGAATCCTGATTCTCTTCAAAAGGATTTACTCCATTAGTAAAAATTGGATTTTCATCCTTATTTTTTTCAACCGGAACAAATCCTGCAGGAATCATTGATTCTGACGGTACATAAGGGAAAACATCGACAATTGTGCTAACCGTAATGGCTGAAACAACATACGGAATTACAAGAAAAGACAAACTTTCGTCAAGCCGGTTCAAAGCTTCCTTAATATCGTCGGCCATTATCAGGTAATAAGCGCGTAACTTTTTTTCTTTGCCGGCTTCTTCGTCAACTGTAACCAGATTAATGGTTGCTTTAAACCACCACTCGCCCGATTCGTATTGAAATACTTCGGCAATCCTCGATTTTTTAATATCGACAATTGCAAATTCACCACCTTTTACGGTTTGCTGCATTTGTCTTATTATTCGTGTTTCTGCATCGGTATATGAAACTGCATCAAGCAGAAAATTTTCAGTTATCATCTGTTCGTTTCCACTTGCGGAAACTTTTACATATTTTACTTTGCTTTCGAACCAGGTTTGCATCATTACTTTCTAATTTTTAAAATGAGAAGGCAAAAATAGATTTATTCAACTAACAGTTTTCGAAATTACAATATTTTCTTTTCCGACTTTTCAACATAAAAAAACCGGCCACTCTCAGGTGAACCGGTTTCCGATTTTCCAATCTAATAAACTAAACTAACACAACTAATGCCGACCTAACAAATTTCGATGTATTAAACTTTACCGCTCTGTATATTATTTTAAATTGAATGATTTGTTTTAAAAAGCCCGCCTCGTTCGGCGGGCCTTTAACAGACAGCTACGGACATAAACGATATGGGAGGTTAATATTTAATTTAATCGATTGCCGTATAGGCAATTTCTTTATGTTGTGATAAATCAAGTCCTACTGCTTCTTCTTTTGAAGTTACTTTTATTCCGACTAGTTTGTCAGTAATTTTAAACAGGATAAATGTCATAACACCAGAATAAAGTATTGTAGCTCCGGTAGCAATCAACTGAGTAACAAGCTGACCAGCATTCCCATAGAAAAGGCCTGAGTAGTTTTGTACAGTGGTTGTGGCAAATAAACCTGTGGCAATAGCGCCCCATATTCCACCAACACCATGCACTCCGAATGCGTCAAGTGTATCATCGTATCCGAATTTGCTTTTACCATAACCCACCATAATAAAACAAATAACTGCCACACCTAATCCAATCAGAATGGCTCCCGTAACATCTACAAATCCGGCTGCAGGTGTAATAGCTACCAGGCCGCCAACAGCAGCTGTTGCTATACCAACTACCGTGGCTTTTTTATTGAAAATTTTGTCGAGAATTACCCATGTAACAGCCGATGTGGCTGTTGCCAGATGTGTAACAAGGAAAGCACTTGCTGCAAGCCCGTCGGCTGCTAATCCGCTGCCCGCGTTGAAGCCAATCCATCCAAACCAAAGTAAAGCAGTTCCAAGAATCACAAATGGAATATTGTGAGGTGGAATTGCATGCCCTTTGTAATTTTTGCGTTTGCCAATCAAAATCGCCGTTACAAGTGCAGCAATACCAGCATTGACGTGTACAACGGTTCCACCCGCAAAATCAAGAGCGCCTAATTTAAATAACCAACCATCGCCCGACCATACCCAATGTGCAATCGGGTCGTAAACAAAAGTGGCCCAAAGTAACGAAAAAACAAGGAATCCTGAGAATTTGATTCTTTCGGCAAATGCACCAATAATAAGGGCAGGTGTAATTACGGCAAACATACCTTGAAACAATATAAACACAATGTGAGGAATTGTTCCAATTGTTCCACCATCAGCAGTAGGCTGAGAATGTGAAATAAAATAAGGACTCAGGTCAGCAATTCCTATCCCCTTGAGAAATGCCCAGTCAAGACCACCAATGAAAGGCGCCAAAGCTCCTGAAGACGAACCAAATGAAATGCTGTATCCGAATACAATCCACTGCACTGTTATCGCCGCAGTAAGAATTACACATTGCATCATAATATTCAACACGTTTTTCTGACGTACCAATCCGCCATAAAAGAATGCAAGTCCTGGAATTGTCATTAACAATACCAATGCAGTTGCAACAATCATCCACGCTGTATCTCCGCTATCAATTACCGGTGTCACTGTGGCAGCTTCCTGCGCCATTAATGAACCACTTGCCAAAATTGTTAATACAATAACTGCAAACAACATGGAAATATATTTTATTGATTTTTTCATAAACTGATATTTTAATTGATTCGTAATTAATCTTTAATAAATAAGGATTCCGGGCCACGTTCTCCGGTTCTTATGCGGATAGAATCTTCGATATTTGAAACAAATATTTTTCCATCGCCAAGTTCATTTGTGCGTGCTGATTTAATAATAGCCTGAACTGCTTTGTCAACCAGATGATCTCTGCATACAAAAGTGATAATTCGTCGCTGTATAAACCGGGTTTCGTAAACCTGTGCCCTGTATATACCACCTGCCACTTCGTTCCCAATTCCGGTAACATCCCAATAGGTAAAGAAGTCTATTTCTGCTTCATGCAGCGCTTCTTTTACTTCTTCGAATTGAGATTTTCGAATGATTGCTTCAATTTTTTTCATTTTAATTAGTTTATTAATGGTTAAAGAGAAATACCTACAACTACAAACAACTGCTCGGTAGATGGATTTAAAATAATTGAACCTGAAATCGGAAGAGAGAAGCTATCGGTAATTTTAATTTCTTTTGAAGTTCCAATTCCAATATTGCTGATTGCAAATTTGTCGTCTTCGTCCTCTTCATCTTCAACTGAATACTGCCCGTTTCCTCCGCCGAGTGTGATACTAACCGGGCCTGCAGCATAACCAGCCTGCACGTAAATGTCGCCTGATCCATTCGCTGCATTTTCATAAAACATGTAAGCGGCAGTGAGCGATAGATTTCCCAGTCCCAGGTTTACCAATGGTTCAATAAAATGAGAAGTGCTTTCGAAATAGGCAGAACCTGGAAAATAATAATCAGTAACAGTAAAACTTAATGCCGCCTTCTCACCAAGATTAAAAGCGTAAGTTGCATAAAGGTCGGCTTCTTCAAAATTTTCATTTCCGGTACTGAAAGAACCCCAGGCGCCAATTGTAAAACCGCCGGATGTAAAATCAACAGATGGCTGAAATGCAGCACCCGTTCCAAATTTCAAACCTCTCCAGATATAGCTACTGTAAATATCCAAACCGGCATTCCATTTCGATGCTTTTTCTTCTTCCTGTGCCTGAACATTTGGAATAAATGTAATTAACAGTAACAAACTCGCTGAAATCATTAAAATCTTTTTCATAATCGTACTTTTTAAAAGTTAATTTCTAAATGTTTTTCTTTAATTCTTTTTTCGCTTTGTATTTTATAAGAAATGATATTATTTATTTTGACCCCTTTATAATTATACTTATTATTTTAAAAAACATCAAATAAATTAAATAACCCCCTTAATAAATTGTTTAATGGTTCAAAAATATGTATGTTTTTAATATGAGGTTGGATTTGAATTAGAAAGTTAATAACTGTTAACATATCTTTAATGTTCGGAGCTCATTTATTTGCATATTGGTATAAAATGGTAATAATAAATATCAAAATAGCAGTATAAATGTTAAAAAGCGAACAAGTATCCAATAAATTGAAAAATTTTAAAATGTTAAAATTTTGGAACAAATGGTGTCGTGAACAGATTCATCAGAATAAATTCAGCCTGATTGAATCAATTGATTTAGATATTGATGTGTTCGGTTATCAGTCAAATTGATTAAAATGTCTCATCATTTGCAATACATTATTTTTCTACTTTTGCTGCATAATTCGCTATAATTATCAAGATGAATTTTTCGGGTAGCTTCAAATGAAAAAAATACTGATTGTTTTTTTTAAATATTATCTGTTTTGGCTGATATACTTCCTGCTGGCGAAACTTATTTTTTTGCTTTATAATTTAAGTTTGTCAGCGTCATTGACATTTGCAGAAATCCGGGGAATCTTCTTTCACGGAATGAAAATGGATCTTTCGATGGTAAGTTATTTAATGGTAATTCCGGGGATTTTGCTTGCATTTTCATTTTTATGCTCTCCCAGGGTTTTGGGTGCTGTTTTTAAAATTTACACTTTTCTGCTTTTAACGATTATAACGTTGTTAAACGTTATGGATTTAGGATTGTATCCTCATTGGGGAACCCGGCTCGGAGTGATAACATTTGATTATATGAAGGATCCTGAAGGGATTATTGCAAATGTTTTGTGGAAAGATGTTCTTGCTGCCCTGGCTGTAGTTTTATTTTATTGTGTTTTGTTTATATGGTTTTTTAACCGTTTTTTAAG
>DATITY010000324.1:0-19046 GCA_035467235.1 Draconibacterium sp.
AGATGAATATTCTTTTTTATATAAAAAATACCAACTCAAGGGAATTGAAAGTCATTTGTGGAAATTTATGCGTTTACATCCGGGAAATTTTCCAACCCTCCGGATTTCGCAGCTGGCAGCATTAATTCACCGTTCGCATGGTTTGTTTTCAAAAATAATTGAGACTGAAAGTTTGTTTGAAATGAAACAACTTTTTAAAGTGCAGGCCTCTGAATACTGGAATTCGCATTACAGCTTTAATAAAACTTCAACCCGAAATTCGGTTAAAGAATTAGGCGATAACTCGATAAACACATTGATAATAAATATTGTAATACCTTTTTTATTTGTTTACGGTGAAAAACAAAATAAGGAAGTTTTAAAAAACCGGTCGCTCGAATTTTTGGAACAATTGCCTTCTGAGGAGAATTCAATTATTGAAAAATGGGAAAAAATGGGTGTGGAATCGCGTTCGGCATTCGAAAGTCAGGCGCTTCTTCAGCTAAAAAATAAATATTGCGAACAAAAAAAATGTTTAAATTGCCAAATAGGTGTTAAACTGGTAAAAAGTATTTGAACAGAAAATGAACCAACAACAGTACAATAAGTTTCAGGAAGTTTCCAGTAAAACCTTAAAGATTGGAATCGGAGTAATCTTATTACTTGTTGTGATAGGAACCGTCGGTTACCATTTAATTGAAGGCTGGGAAATTATCGACTGTCTTTACATGACCATTATAACCATTGCAACCGTTGGTTTTAAGGAGGTTGGCCCACTTTCAACAGGCGGTAAAATTTTCACGATGGGGCTGATTGTTACAAGTCTCAGCAGTTTGGCTTATGTTGGAACAAGCATTGCACGATTTGTTTTTGATGGCGATTTGGCAAATTATATAAAAACATACAGGGTGGACAAGAAAATTTCAAAACTGAAAAACCACGTAATAATCGTTGGTTTTGGCCGCAATGGCGAGCAGGCTGCCATGGAACTGGCCGAACATGGAGTAGAATTTGTTATTGTTGATAAGCGCGATAATGTAGTTTCGAGGATAAGGGAAAACCGTGAACTGCTTTATATTAAGGGAGATGCAACGCACGAAGAAGTGCTTGAACAGGCCGGTATTTATGAGGCACGTGCATTAATTGCAACCACACCCAACGACGCGGATAATGTTTTTGTTGTGCTTACTGCCCGGAGCATGAATCCAGGATTAACTGTAATTAGTCGTGCCTCGGAAATGGGCTCACAAATGAAACTGAAACGTGCAGGTGCCACGAATGTAATTATGCCCGAACGAATTGGCGGACAGCGAATGGCAAAACTGGTGCATCAACCCGATGTTGTTGAATTTTTTGAATCGATACTGTTGCAAAAAACGCAGGATGTGAGCCTTGAAGAGGTTTCGTGCAGAAATCTTGCTCAGCAGTTTGTGGGAAAATCGATACTCGATTTAAGAGTACGCGAACTTTCGGGGGCAAATATTGTGGGGATAAAAACCGGTGGCGCCCGTTATATTTTTAATCCCGACCCAAAAATGATTGTTTCGCGCAACGACCAGCTTTTTGTTTTGGGAAATCCGGGACAGATTAAAAAACTGAAGGAGATGTTGGAAATGTAAAAAATACCATGTTCACAAATTCATAATGAACATGGTATTTTTTTACAGGCAATTAACCTTTAATGTATTTTGAACTATGTTATAATCCTGTACTGATAAGGAAAGTTGTGGCAAATGCAACAATAGCGTACAGTTCAGGAAAAACAGCAAGAACCATTGCCTTCCCGAAAACATCGTATCCTGAACCAATTCCGGCAATACCATCGGCACAAACCTGGCCTTGTTTAATGGCCGATACCAAACCTACTGTACCCAGAATAAATCCTGCCGCCAAAATTGCAACCCCTTGCAGCATGGTCATTTCGGGCAGAATTTTGCCAGATGTGTTTACTATGAAAAATCCTGCAAAGCCATAAAGTCCCTGGGTACCGGGTAAAGCACTTAAAAGCATGTATTTACCAAATTCTGCTTCGTTTTTCTTTAAGGCGCCAAGAGTTGCACTACCTCCGATGGAAACGCCGATTGCACTTCCGATACCCGCCAAACCTACCATTAAAGCAAGCCCGATGTACGATAAAATTACTGGTGTTGTCATAAATTATTCTCCTTATTAATTATTAGTTTATTTTTAAATGGTTTATATTCTTTACCTCCTCCGGTAAAACCGGCATTTTTGTAAAATTCAACAAAAGTTAAACGCATTGGGTGAACAAATGACCCCAGCGATGAAATCATAAGGTTGGCTGCATGACCGATTATCAGAAATACAACAAAGAAAATCGGCCCGATAATTGGTGCTGAACCAAGTATACGGAGCGCAATAGTGTTGATTACAAATCCCAAAATTGCACTTGAAATTCCTAAAGCAAATAGTCTGATATATGAAAGTACATCGCCAAAAATCCCGGTAATGCCATACAATTCCCAAATTCCTTTGCCAATTCTGGCGAGAATGCTGGCTTTCGGATCATTAAAAAACAAGATCAACGCTACCCCAAAGAAAATAACATAAAGTGTAATATTTGGGGCAAGTTTTAAACCAAAAAAGTCGATCGCGCCCAATAGCATTATTAACCAGCCCACCGGCAAGATAGCGTATTGCCATCCATACATTCTATAACTGTTCACCGCTTTCAAAACCATTCCAAACATGATCTGAAACAAGCCAACTCCAAGCGCAACGTAAAAAACAGTCTGGCTGTCGAGCATAAAATTTCGCAGGTTTCCAAGACTTTCAACTTTAATCAGGTTGATGCCAAAAAAAGTACCGGTGAGCGCGCCAAGCAAAATTGTACCGATTCCCAAAAACTGGGCAAGCGAAATAATTGATTTTACATTTTCACTTGCTTTGATTTTATATATTGAAGCCCCAATTAAAATAAGCAGACCGTAACCGATATCTCCCAGGCAAAACCCGAAAAACATCATGAAGAAAGGTGCAAAAAATGGCGTTAAATCCAATTCGGCATAAGAAGGGAGTGAAAACAGTTTTCCAATTGGTTCGTAAAGTTTTGCAAACCGATTGTTTTTTTGTTTAATCGGAATTTTATCTTCAGGATTTGGTTTCTCAGTAAAATAAGCAATTGTGTTTTGATTCAGGTATTCATTCAATTGTTCCGTTTCGTTTTTAGGAACGTAAGCTTCAATAATCCTCACATTGTCTTCAACTGCGTTGCTTGTGCTTTTCAGTACTTTCTGATAATCAACCTTTTCTTCAAGTTCAAGGGTGTAATTATGCACATCTTCCATATAATTGAGGGCGATGTAATTCAGTTCCTGCTCAATTTCAGTGATTTGCTCAAAATGTTTTAACTTTTTGTTTTCCAGTTGACTTACTGATTCTTCAGGAATTTTGATTTCCTCTGCATCAAGTTCAATTTTTTCACCGGATGTATTTACAACTGCAAAATAAATGAAAGGACTTATTGTATTAATAACAGTAATATCGTACTGTTCATGCCATTTTTGGTCGAACTTTTTTTCAGAAGCTATAAAAAGCTGGATTTTAATATTGTTTTCCTCCAGTTTTTTAATGGTTTCAATCGAAAAATCGCCCCAGGGTTTTAAACTTTTTATGGCTTTGTTTAAAAGATTATCGTGTTGAATCAGGGCATCTTTTTGATCCCTGAAATGAAGTACTTTCGATACAATTTCACTACCTGAAAATGCAGGTTTTTTAAAATCTTTACTGGCAAATTTTTCGTGATAATACCGCGTTTTTATTTCCAACAGTTTTTGTTTGTAAAGAGCTTCGTTTTCGCTGTAAATTTCAGGTGTCTTCTTATGTTTGATATGTTTATCTGACTCAACACTTCTTTTTGCCTGCAATTCAGCTTCAAATTCCTTTATCTCTGTTTCTGCGTTTAGTTTTTGTTTTTCAAGGAAATTGTAAACCTGTTTTACAACTTTTAACTGGTCAAGTTTTTCCTTTATTTCGCTGCCGGGGTCGGTCACTTTTTGAACAATATCCAATATGCCAATATCTCTAATATCATCAAGGAATTTGCTGTAATCGAGATGATAAGCGATAAACGTGTATTTTAGCATTGGTACAATCATGCGTATTCCTCCTGCTCCTGTTGACGGTTTTTAACGATTTTTTGTGACGATTTTGAAAGATTTTCTTCATCTTCCAAAAAGCGCTTAATCTTACGAATAGCATCCTGATAACCCGGAATTTGAACTTTTTCGTACAAATTTACCTTTTGCGTTGTTTTTTTACGGGCCAGGTAAAGTAGTTCGCTTTTGCGGTAATGAACCTCAATTTCAATGGCTTTTGAGGTTAGTTCTTTAAGTATTGAAATCCCTGTTAAAAACCATTGGGGATTGTTGAAGAGACTAAATTCTTTTATTTCAAATATGATATTTTCAAGATATGGTACTTTTACACCAGCAATCTTTTTTGTCGATAATTCCAAATCTTTTACAGCAAGCAAAGTGTTGTCAAATTCTCCCCAAATTCGAACAAATTGCTGGTATTCAGCAATTTTCAGGGCAAGCTTTTTCTCAGAAACAGCCGTTTCATCTTTAGCACGTTTAACCTCAACACGCAAAGCCGATTCCTTATTTTTGATGGTAGGCAATGCCCTGACACGCATTTTCAAATGCTTGTCAAGTTCCTGAAGTGACGTTTTATTGTATTGAAATTTCATTCTTTTTTAAGTTACCTTGAAAAATTACCTTTCAAATTCAGCTCATTAATTGTTTCTTCCAATTCTCCCCTTTAGAGGTCGGGGTGAAAATTATTACCCTTTCCAGTACTTGTCCATAAATTCGCTTCTGATTGCAACTTCTGCTTTGGTAAAATGTTTTGAAAACAAATCCCATGCAATATCCAGCATCTTGTCGATTTCAATGTTTACATCAATTGCCAGAAGTTTATCAGAGTATTCTTTTCCAAATTTCAGGGTTCTTTCATCATAATCTGTAAGGTCGAATCCATTTTCGAGTTTTGTTTTAGCCAGCGCTGCATCAGCATACAAACGAATTGCGGTGTTCATTACCTGCGGATGGTCTTTTCTGGTTTTATCGCCCAAAACCAATTGTTTTAACCTCGAAAGACTGCGGAACGGATCGACAATTACCTTCCCGATATCGGAGTCTTTTCGCAGGAATAACTGACCTTCAGTGATGTAACCTGTATTATCGGGGATTGCGTGTGTAATATCGCCACCGGAAAGCGTTGTAACTGCAATAATGGTTATTGAGCCTCCATCGGGGAACTGAACGGCTTTTTCGTAAATTTTTGCAAGGTCGGAATAGAGTGATCCTGGCATACTGTCTTTCGATGGAATCTGATCCATACGGTTTGAAACAATACTTAGTGCATCGGCATAAAGTGTCATATCAGTCAGTAGAACCAGTACGCTTTGATTTTTGTCAACTGCAAAATATTCAGCGGCAGTTAATGCCATATCGGGCACAAGAAGTCGCTCAACAGGCGGATTTTCAGTTGTGTTTATAAAACAGATAATTCTGTCGAGAGCACCAGCATTTTCAAAAACATTTTTATAAAACAGGTAATCATCATTGGTTAAACCCATTCCACCCAAAATAATTTTGTCGGCTTTGGCGCGCATGGCAACCATGGCCATAACCTGGTTAAATGGTTGGTCGGGATCGGCAAAAAAAGGTATTTTCTGCCCGGTAACCAGCGTGTTGTTCAGGTCGATTCCTGCAATTCCGGTAGCAATCAGTTCAGATGGTTGTTTTCTTCGTACCGGATTAACTGATGGTCCGCCAATTTCACGTTCTTCGCCTTCAACTTCCGGACCTCCGTCAATCGGTTTTCCAAAAGCGTCGAAGAAGCGCCCTGCCAAATCATCACTTACTTTTAACACTGGAGGTTTCCCCATAAACACAACCTCTGCATTTGTCGGAATTCCTTCGGTTCCGCCAAATACCTGCAAAGTAACTACATCGCCGATGATTTTTACCACCTGTGCCAGACGTCCGTTAATCATCGCCAGCTCTTCATAACCAATTCCACTTGCCCGGAGTGAGCACGTAGCTTTGGTAATCTGAATAATTTTTGTGTATATTTTTTGAAATGCTTTTGTTTCCATGTTTTATTTCCTTTCGTCAATAATGGTCTGTAATTCGTTGAAATAATTGTTGAACTTTTCCGACTGGTATTCCGAGTAATTCATCTGTTTCAAAATATTAATAATACGTTTGAAGTAAGGATTTACTTCGTCGAATGCTTCGAATCTGAACTCAATTTCACAAATATCCAGCACTTTTTCCAACAAAAATTTCTGTCGCTCCAGCGAAGTTCTTTTGTCAATTTCGTCAAATGCATCCTGTTGAAGTACAACAAAGTCAATTACTTCGCCTCTCCACAAACTGAGGTGGTATGAAATTGGCACGCCGTCGTCTCCCAAAATATTGATTTGTTCGGATGCTTCCTTGCTTCTGAGCAGATAGTTTTTAGCGCTCGACACTTTATCTGTCCAGGTTTCGCTGATATTTTTTCTGAGGTATTCCTGTAATTCGGGATATTCAAGGTATTTTGAATAACTGTCGATCGGATCTACGGCCGGATATCTTTTACTGTCGGCACGTTGTTGCGAAAGTGCATAAAAACAGCGTGCGGCTTTTTTTGTCGATTCGGTAACAGGTTCTTTCAGGTTACCGCCAGCGGGAGAAACAGTTCCGATAAATGTAATCGACCCTGTTTGACCATTGTTTAGATAAACATATCCGGCGCGCGAATAAAAGTTTGAAATAATTGCCGGCAAGTCCATCGGGAAAGCATCCGGCCCCGGCAGTTCTTCCATTCTGTTCGACATTTCCCGCAGTGCCTGCGCCCAGCGCGAAGTTGAATCGGCTAGCAGTAGTATTTTTAATCCCATGGATCGGTAATATTCAGCAATGGTCATAGCTGTATAAACCGAAGCTTCGCGTGATGCAACCGGCATATTCGATGTATTTGCTATAATGGTGGTACGTTCCATCAATTTCCGGCCGGTACGCGGGTCGTCAATTTCAGGAAATTCTGTGAATATTTCAACAACTTCGTTGGCACGTTCGCCGCAGGCAGCAACAATTACAATGTCGGCTTCTGCTTGTTTTGACAATGCATGCTGCAAAACTGTTTTTCCGCTTCCAAATGGACCGGGAATAAAACCTGTTCCGCCTTCAACAATTGGGTTGAGTGTATCGATGGTTCTAACACCTGTTTCGAGCAGTTTAAACGGCCGCGGCTTCTGTTTAAAAGCTTTAATCGGAATTTTTACAGGCCATGTTTGAGTCATGGTCACTTTTACTTCGTTGTTTTTGCTGTCAACCAATTCAGCAATAACTTCATTTACATTGTATTGACCAGCGGAAGTAATTTTCTTAATGGTATATTTCCCTTCGAATTTAAAAGGAACCATAATTTTATGAGGCATCACATTTTCGATGACTTCGCCAAGCCAGTCGCCTGCCATTACCGTATCGCCTTCTTTTGCAAGAGGAGTAAAATCCCATATTTTTTCGTAATCCAATGCCTGGGTATAATCGCCACGTTTTAGAAATACGCCTTCCATTCTGTCAAGATCATGTTGAAGTCCGTCGTAGTTTCTCGACAAGATGCCTGGCCCGAGCGTAACTTCAAGCATTGCATTTGTAAATTCAACGTCCTGCCCAACTTTTAAACCACGGGTGCTTTCGAAAACCTGCACATAAACTTTCTTTTCAAAAACTTTAATAACCTCAGCCATTAAGTGAATGGCACCGTGTTTTATATAGCATATTTCGTTTTGCGAAACCGGTCCGTCAACTTCAACCGTAACAAGGTTGGCAATAATTCCGGCTATCTTGCCCTGAGTTGGTTTACCTTCTTTTTTCATGGATATTAAAGTCTTTTGAAAATTGGATACTGTTTTCTAAATCGTAAAGCATTTTTTTGAAGATTTCGTTGCCTGGTTCTGTCTCAAGTTTTGTCCATCGTTCCATCATCATAAATTTGATGACAAATGCCAGAACCTGTTCGACAGAGAAAGAATTGAAAGTATTTAATACATCGATATAATTCCATTTGAGCAGGTCGATTGCCATTTCCTGTTCAACAATGTCTGTATTCTCATAAATCCCGATGATTTGTTCGATATAAGGAAACTCATTTGCCAGACCAAAATCTTTCGAGGCTGTTCTTTTAGCCGACTCGGTTAATTCATAATCTCCGATTATCTGATTCTCAACATTTAATTCAAATTTTCGGGCATTGTAAATGGTAAAAATGTTGTTCACATCGCGCAAAAAATTGAACCATTGATTCAGAAACTCGTTTTTTTGTCCTAACATAAAATCGTAATAAAACCAGGTGAGTTGGTTTTCCAAACTTAAATTCGGACGAACAGGATTTTCTTCGCGATATGAAATGAGGAATTTTTTCATGTATTCGGGTAGTTTTTCCGGTTCTTTTATTTCATCGGTAAAAAAGCTTTGGCTGTAATTACCCAATGGATTAAACTCTGCTTCTTTTTTAAGCAGCAAATTCAGGAAATTTATATTGTCATATTGCAGAAACAGATATTCAACCAGTTGATAATCATCGGAGTGAAGGTGATATTTAAGTTCCTGTTTTAACTCGGTCAAAGAAAACGGGATTTTTTTCTGGTCAAGAACAATATCCGGAAATCCTGCAACCAGGTAGTAATAGTTTCTTTTTAACATTATTCTTCTCCGTAAAGTAGGTTCGCAGTTTTAGCCCTTAAATAAGTTTTAAAGAAGTTGTCGAAATCTTCCTGTGTGAAATTTATTATGTAACTGTTGTCTTTTGGTGCAATTTTAAAACCCGATTTAAAACTGTCTTCAAAGTTTACAGTCAGCCCCTTTGCAAGCAGTTGATTGATTTTCTCTTTAATGTATTTGTTGAAACTGTCCTTTTTTTCCTTGGGAAGAATGATTTGAAGGTCGGTGCTTTGGGCATCATCGGGTTGCCATTTTTTCACCATCAGCTCGATTATTGTTTTTAGGAAATCATCATCGCCGAGGTTTTTTTCGAGATCTTTTGAAAGCAGATCCTGCACTACGAGGTTGGTAATCTGGTTTTTTACAGTTGCAATAACCTGTTTTGACGAAAGTTTCAGTTCCGATTCAATTTTCTTCGTTAATTCAGCACTTTCATTTTTGGCGTTGGCGATAATTGCTACAGCTTCAGCATTTGCATTCTTAATTATCAGGTCTGCTTTTTTTTGAGCTTCTGCAATTATTATTTCAGCCTCGTTTTTGGCTTTTTCAACACCAACTGTATAGAGTTTTTGGGTAAGTTCCTGAAGCTTGTTTTCCATTGGATATATGGTTATTAGTGTAAATTCGAATTAAGTTTTCTTATTTTCAGAGAGGACTAAAATAGTAAACTTATTAATAGATTATTTCCTTACAAATGTTATTTAAATGTAAAGAGTAGATGTTTTAAAACAATGTTAAAAGTGAGATTTATTTTTCAGGTTCAGCGTCAAACTTCTCGATGAAATCGGTTGAAAGCACTCTGAATTCGGTGCGGCGGTTAATGGCGTTAGCAATTTGCTGTTGTTCCGGTGTCAGCTTTTTTATGAAATCTTCGGTAAGTTCATCGTTCCGTTTCAGAAAATCATACTGTTTTGCAATTTCGCGGGTAACCACTTTTGGCCAGGTTTCACCGTAACCTTTGGCCACCAGTCGCTGCGGACTGATTCCTTTTTCGATTAAATAATCGACAACACTTTGTGCACGTTTCTGCGACAATTCGAAGTTGGCCTGATCGCTGCCCACATAGTCGGTGTGCGCCATTAATTCTATTGTTATTGTCGGATTAAATATCAAAACCTGGTAAACGGTATCGAGGGCAATTTTCGATTCGGGCAGCAACTCAAAACTGGCAAATTCATAATTAATATTATCGACTTTAATCGGCGAATCAGTTGGTGTTAAAAACAGGTCGAAAACAAAATCTTTGCTGTCGGCCAAACCTATTGTACTTGCTGAGGCTTTATCGCGTAAATAACCATCTTTGAAAGCTGCAAAAACATATTCTGTGTCGGGTTTCAGCTTCATTTTGAAATTACCGTTTTGTGTCCGCATTTTCATGTTGGTTCCATCGGTTCCAATGATTCTGACAGTCGCGCCATCAATTTTGCTGTTGTTTTCTTTGTCGAAAACATTTCCTTCAACCTGGTAAATCTTTGCCGGAACTAAAAACGAATAAATATCATCTCCCCGCGAACCTTTGCGGTTACTTGTAAACATTCCCTTGTCTTCGCCTTTTACGTAGGCAATTCCGAAATCATCAGCCGGGGAATTTACCGGGGAACCCATATTTTCTACTTTCCAGTTACCTTCGTCGTTTTTTTTGGCAACAAAAATATCGAAGCCTCCCATTCCCAAATGATAATTCGAAGCGAAATAGAGTTCCCCATTATCGCGAACATACGGAAACATTTCATCGCCGGGAGTATTTATGGTTTCGCCGAGATTTACAGGATTTGAGAAACTGCCGCCATTTTTTTCTGCCACCCATATATCTTTTCCGCCAAATCCGCCTTCCATATCTGAAACAAAATAGAGTAAAGTTTCGGTTTCGTTTAATGCCGGGTGAGCTGCAACAATACTATCTCCAACTACATCTACCCTGGTTGTTTCCGAAAACGAACCTCTTGACTGAGAAGTTGAATACAGTTCGGCTCCAAGCGGCTGGTTTTTATCGTAGCGACAACGGGTAAAAATCATTTGCTCGCCGGTAGATGAGAGTGTAGCAGCCCCTTCTTCATCCTCCGTGTTTATAATTAAACTTTCATCGAGTAATTTTGGCACATCCCACTTTTGCTTCTGAACTCCAAAAGTACTTCTGAACAAGTCGGTGTAACCTTGTCCTGTAATCATACTTTCTCTTTTACCGGTAACTGATTTTCGCGATGAGGTGAAAATAATTTCATTATCGCGGCCGGCAACAAAAACCGGTGAATAATCACTTTCACGCGAATTCAGCTCCTTAATCGGATTAATAATGTGTCGGGTTGGATTTGCAACCCACTCCTGTGTTTTACGAATCGATTCAAGTCCTGCGAGTGCCCGTTCATCTCCCGGCACGGAGTCGAGATAAGTTCGGTAAGTTTCAATTGCTTCTTCATACTGCTGAGTTGCACGAAGCATATCGGCATGATATAAAAGCGCAATATCATCGGCATAACCCCGACGAATTGCATTTTTATAGTACAATTCGGCCCTTTCATAATCGCCAATGTACCTGTAACATTCGGCAGTTTGAAAAGCATAAAACATGCGTTTTTCGCGATCTTTTTCTTTACGGGTTGCTTTCCTGAATCTTTCAATGGCCTTGTAATATTCACCAATATCTTTCGAAAGCATTGCGTCACGGCCGTATTTTGCTGTTCCGCAACCGCTTAATATTATTATTAGTAAAAAGAATAAGACAAACCTAAAATTCATACCCATTTTAATTTCGGGAAGTAAAAGTAAAATATTTTTATCAATAACGTTTTTATCGCCGGTTAAGTATGCTTTTCATAAAATGGGTTGAATAATATCAAAAGGCTTTCTGTCGATTAACAGAAAGCCCCTTGTTATATTGGTTTTTGATGAATTTTTACCGTGTAAATAGCAATTCGCGATATTTTGGCAGCGGCCATTTTTCGTCGTCAACGATCAATTCGAGTTTGTCGATGTGTTCTCTGATTTCTTCGAGATATGGTTTTACCGATTTGTCGTATGCTTTTGATTTTTTTACAATATCTTCAATTACGTTGGCTTTTTTCCGTTCTTCAATCATTTCTTCGCGTTTGATTTTGATGGCCGAAATATGGGTACCGATATTTCTTATAAGCTCAATTCGTCCGCTGGCTAATGTTTTGAATTCTTCAGGAGAAAAAACGTCTTTCATGTATTTCACATTTTCGAGCAACATGGTTTGATATGCAACCGCAGTTGGAACTATATGATTTATGGCAATATCGGCTAGCACGCGCGATTCAATCTGTATTTTCATAATAAATTTTTCGTACTCAACATCAACCCGGCCATGTAATTCCGAATCATTAAAAATACCGAGTTTCGAAAAAATGGCTTTAAATTCAGGACGATGATAGGCTTGAAGCGATTCAGGAACATTTTTAATATTTGTAAGACCACGTTTTGCTGCTTCCTTTACCCACTCTTCGCTGTAACCATCGCCATTAAAACGGATGGGTTTCGAATGAACAATAAAATCTTTCAGTACCTGGAAAATGGCCTCATCTTTTTTTACATTCTTTTCGATAAGCGCATCAACAGCCACCTGAAATTTCTGCAATTGATTGGCTACAAGAGCATTTAAAACAATCAATGCCGAGGCATTATTTGCTGATGAACCAACCGCGCGGAATTCGAACCGGTTACCTGTAAACGCAAATGGCGATGTGCGGTTTCTGTCGGTGCTGTCGAGAATAATTTCAGGGATTCGGCCAATATTTAATTTCAGCGCAGTTTTTTCGTCGGGTGTCATTTTGCGATCAACTACTGCTTCTTCCATCAAATCGAGCATATTCGAAACTTCGGTTCCCAAAAATACCGACAAAATTGAGGGCGGTGCTTCATTAGCACCTAAACGGTGAGTGTTCGAAGCTGTCAGAATACTTGCTCTTAATAAATCCTGCCCGTCGTAAACTGCTTTTAACGTGTTAATTACAAAAGTCAGGAACTGTAAATTAGATTTTGGATTTTTCCCTGGTGAATACAAATTCACATCGGTGTTTGTGGTAAGTGACCAATTGTTGTGTTTGCCCGATCCGTTAATTCCTTTAAAAGGTTTTTCATGAAATAAAACCCTGAAATTATGCCTGCGGGCAATTTTTTGCATAATATCCATCATCAACTGGTTATGGTCGTTGGCAAGGTTGGCTTCCTCGTAAATGGGTGCAAATTCAAACTGGTTGGGAGCTACTTCGTTGTGACGGGTTTTTACAGGGATGCCCAGTTTGTAGGCTTCGTTTTCAACATCCTGCATAAACCGGTTGGCACGGGTTGGTATCGACGAAAAATAATGGTCGTCCAGCTGCTGATCTTTCGATGAGGCATGTCCCATGAGTGTACGGCCGGTTAAAACCAGGTCAGGACGCGCCATGTAAAGTGCTTCATCGATAAGGAAATATTCCTGCTCCCAGCCCAGATTGGTGCGCACCGAAGTAACATTTTTGTCGAAATACTGGCAAACAGCGGTTGCTGCCTTGTCAACGGCATTAATTGCTCTTAAAAGCGGAGTTTTGTAATCAAGCGCTTCCCCGGTGTACGAAATAAAAATGGTTGGAATGGTTAGCGTTGTTTCGCTGATAAACGCGGGCGATGTTGGATCCCATGCCGTGTACCCGCGGGCTTCAAAAGTCTGGCGAATTCCACCGCTGGGGAATGACGAAGCATCGGGTTCCTGCTGGGCAAGTAAATTCCCTGAAAACGATTCGATTACCGAACCTTCGGCGCCATGAACAATAAATGCATCGTGTTTTTCTGCTGTTCCGTCGGTTAACGGGTGAAACCAGTGTGTGTAATGGGTTGCCCCGTTTTCGATAGCCCAGGTTTTCATTCCCTGTGCCACCTGGTCGGCCATTTTACGATTGATGGTAGTTCCATTGTCAATCGCATCTGTAACTGCTTTAAATGCCTCTTTCGAAAGGTATTTTTTCATTTTGGTTTGGTTGAATACAAGCATTCCGTAATAATCTGAAACCAGGTTTTCTTCCCGTACAACTTCCTGCGGTTTGCGGTTTAGTACCTCGGTTAATGCATTTAATCTGAATTGTGCCATTTTTGTATTTGTTTATCTGTTATTTTTGCGAAACCCAAAATTAAATAATTTGTTTGATTTTGGTGGTGATTAATACTACCCTTTTATCAATAATAATGTAATTTTTACGAACAATGGTCTTAAAAAGACAGGGGTTGATACAAAAGTTTTTTATTTTTCATTTCAGTTCTTCTTCGAAAATTAAAATTGATAATTGGATTAAATTAAATCGAAATGAATTTGATAATTATTAAAACAACTGCTACTTTTCTTTAAATTTAAGATACAGATGAACAAGGAAGATATTATCAAAAAAATAAAAGAGGCTGAATCTTCGAAAATCAAAATTGCCATTGCGGACATTGACGGAATTTTGCGGGGAAAGTATATTCATAAAAATAAATTTCTCGAATCTGTAGATCATCAACTTGGAATTTGCGATGTTGTTTTTGGCTGGGATTCGGGTGATGTTTGTTATGACAACAGTACAATTACTGGTTGGCACACCGGTTACCCCGATGCTCGGGCAAAAATTGATCTAGCAACTTTCAGGGAAATTCCATGGGAAAATTCGACTCCATTTTTTCTTGCCGATTTTAGCGAGCACGAAGTTTATGCCAAAACTACCTGTGCCCGAAGTTTATTAAAACGGATAGCTGCTGAATGCGATGACATGGGATTTAAAGCGATGTTTGCGCAGGAGTTCGAATGGTTTAACTTTAACGGAACTCCGACGGAAATTAATCAGTGTGGCTTTGATAAACTGCAACCGATAACTCCCGGAATGTTTGGATATTCGGTTTTGCGTACTTCGCTAAACAAGTCTTTCGTGCACGAGGTGATTGATTTTATGGAAGCGTTTAAAATTCCCCTCGAAGGTCTTCATACGGAAACCGGTCCGGGAGTATATGAAGCTGCCATTTATTACGATGACATTTTAGCTGCTGCCGACAAAGCTGTTCTTTTTAAAACAGGTGTAAAGGAAATTGCATACCGGCATAATATGGTGGCCAGTTTTATGGCAAAATGGAATTCAAAACTTCCCGGTTGTGGCGGACACCTTCACCAAAGTTTGTGGAATCAAAACGGAACTTCGAATTTATTCTTCAACACTGATGATAATGGAAAAATGAGTGAACTTCTGGAACAATACATCGCCGGACAATTAGCTTGTTTACCCGAAATTCTGCCTATGTTTGCGCCAACCGTAAACAGTTACAAACGAATTGGACACGGAGACTGGGCTCCTGCAAATGCTACCTGGGGACATGACAACCGCACTACTGCAGTTCGCGTTATTCAGGGCAGGATGGAATCTGCACGCATCGAATTGCGGGTTCCCGGTGCCGACACAAATCCTTATCTGGCCATGGCTGCGGCTCTCGCATCTGGTCTTTATGGGATTAAAAACAAATTGAAATTAAATGTTCCGGAAACCATTGGGAATGGATACAAAAACAGGAAACAAGACGTTTTGCCCGAAAACCTGATGAAATCAACAGAAATAATGGCCGACTCCGATATTGCGAAACAACTGTTTGGTGATGCTTTTGTTGATCATTTTGCCAAAACCCGCGAATGGGAATGGCGGCAGTTTTCAGGGCAGGTAACCGACTGGGAATTAAAAAGGTATTTCGAAATTATTTAGGTTAAAAACAGATGCAAAAAGCTGATTATATACAAATTATAAAACACGCATGGAAAGAGTTTGATGATCGTCACGAAATTCGTGGGGTTTATGACGTTAGCATGTATGTTTCCACAAACCAGGTATATAAAATTTCGTTTTTTAAACGCGAACCCGTTTTTGCCAAACTTTCGGATTATGGAAAATTTGACGATTTCAGGGAAGATCACATCATAATTAATAATCTCGCCAATAATCTTGAAGCGCCTTACCAGAATTTTCTTGCACAGTCGCTTGTCAAGAAAAACGAACTGTTTATTTACAGGTATCACCAGGAAAACAGCAGCGCCTGGGTGGTTTTTTACAATCCAATTCAAACCAAATGTAAATTGCCCCGTCGGCTCGATGAGAAACTGATTCGAAAACTGGGGCGCGAACTGGCACGTTTTCACCAGGCTTGCACCAATGTTTGCAACCAGTTGCCCAATCCATCAAAAACCGTTGTTACCGACATTCATAAGCTAATTAAATCGGTTAAGAGTAATGAAATTAAAATGTGTGAAAACCATAAAACCATGGTTCTCAAGCATTGTGATATCTTTCTGAATAATGCCGACAAGGTAAATTACATGACAGAATTTGAAACAATTCCGGTTTTTATCGACTGGAATATCGGCAATTTTTCGATAACCGCCGATGGCAAATTCTTTTCGCGGTGGGATTACGACTGGTTCAGAATGTCGTCGCGGGTGATGGATTTTTACTTTTTCAGCCGTGTTGTTTCAGATATTGGCGACCGCACTGTTTTTAGTTACCTGGTCGATCCGCTAATGGAAGATCGGTTTATGATTTTTCTTAAAGAGTATCACCGGATTTTTCCACTGACCGAACCTGAAGTCCGCTTCATTATTGAGGCTTACCGTTTCTTTATTTTGAATTATGTAATTAAGGACGGTCCTTATTTCTTCAGAAAGACCTATTCAAATAAGCTGGTGAAAGAAGCATACGATACCTATTTCCCTGCTATTGACAGCAATTACGATGTTGAGAAAATATTACGTTCATTAAAATTATAACTGTTAACCATGAGAACAAAAAGTTTCAGAAGTATTGTAAATAACTACAAAGCCGTTTTTTTTGATGCATTCGGAGTTTTGAAAAATCATTCGGGATTGATTCCGGGCATTATCAACACGTTTGAATATCTTGACAAAAAAGGAATCAAATACTACCTTCTTACCAACGACTCTTCACGCAGTCCCGAAATGCTGGCAAAATGGTACCAGGAGCGTGGAGTTTGGCAGGTAACAAGCGATAAAATTTTATCATCAGGAATGCTGGCAATGGAATACTTTAAAGTAAAAGTTTCCAATGGAAATTCGGTTGCCTATCTCGGTACCGAAAATTCTGCGCATTATATTGAAACTGCCGGACTTACCACGGTTGCTGTAAAAGACATTGATTTAAATAACATCGATCACATCGAATCTTTTGCTTTTCTCGATGATGAAGGATTTAACTGGAGCGATGATATTAATAAAACCATCAACCTGCTGCGTAAGAAAAATATGACAGTTGTAGTTGCCAATACCGATATTAATTACCCGGTTAGCCAGAACGATATTTCGGTAGCAGTGGGCAGTCTTGCCGATATGGTTGAAAAAATTATTGGTAAAATGTTTATCAGGTTCGGAAAACCGGATGCCCAAATGTTTCTGTTAGCTTACGAAAGAGCCTTGCAGGATATCGATGTAAAAAGAAATGAAATTCTTATGGTTGGTGATACACTTTACACCGATATTATTGGCGGAAATAAATTCGGGTTGGATACAGTTTTGGTTTTGTCGGGAAACACGTTACCCGATATGGCGCAAATCAGAATCAGCAGTTCCGGAATTATACCAACTTATATTTGCGAATCGGCAGTGGTTGAATAATCAGGTTCTTAAACTTTTTACATCAAAAAAAGCTGTTCACCTTTCGACGAACAGCTTTTTTAATATTATGTATTTGGAACTTTTACAGTTTCAATTTGGCATGATGTACAGTTTTGATGATGCGTGCTCCAACTTTATATGGATCTGCATTTGAAGCCGGACGACGATCTTCCAAACGCCCTTTCCATCCGTTTTCAACTGTTCCAATCGGAATACGAATTGATGAACCTCGGTCGGAAACTCCGTAACTGAAATCATTAATCGAAGCAGTTTCATGTTTACCGGTCAATCTCTGGTCGTTATATGCTCCATAAACTGCGATGTGTTCTTGAATATTTTTTCCAAATTCATCGCAAATGGCGTTAAATACTTTTTCATCTCCGCAGGTTCTCATCAAACCATTCGAGAAGTTGGCATGCATACCCGACCCGTTCCAGTCGAGGTCTTTGCCCAGTGGTTTCGGATGCCACTCAACATCAACACCATATTTTTCGGCAGTTCTTTCGAGCAAGAAACGTGCTAACCAAATCTGATCGCCGGCGTTTGCTGCTCCTTTGGCAAAAATCTGGAATTCCCACTGGCCGGCTGCAACTTCAGCATTAATACCTTCAATATTTAATCCTGCTTCAAGGCAAAGGTCAAAATGTTCTTCAACTATATTCCGGCCAAAAGCTTTTGAGCCGCCCACACCGCAATAATAAGGACCCTGTGGAAGTGGAAAACCACCTGCAGGAAATCCAAGTGGGAGCCTGGTTTGTGGGTCGTAAAGGAAATATTCCTGCTCGTAACCGAACCAGAAATCGTCGTCTTCCTCTTCAATGTGGGCGCGGCCGTTGGTTGAATGCGGAGTTCCGTCGGCGTATAAAACCTCTGTCATTACCAAATATGCATTTTTTCGATCCGGGTCAGGACAAACGAAGACAGGTTTTAACAAAAGGTCCGATTTTCCACCCTCAGCCTGGTTGGTTGATGAACCATCAAACGACCAAACCGGACAATCTTCCAGTTTCCCGCTGAAATTTGATTCAACACGGGTTTTGGCTCTTAATTGCTGAGTTGGTACAGTACCATCCAGCCAAATGTATTCCAATTTTGATTTCATGTTGTAATAATTTATTAATTAAAGTAGATAAATTCTTTTTTTATGTCACAAAAATAGAGTTAACTGAAATCCACGAACCTGTTTAAGTGACAATTTGTAAAAATTTAATACAAATTTCACATTAAAATTGATGTTTTTGTCAATACCCCGCTTAAAAACTACCATATTTCAAACATTTTAGTATTATATATAAAATTGCTACTCTTTTAATAGATGTATTATTGATAATTGTATAATTTATTTTACGCTACCCCATAAAAATATTACCCTGGCAGGTTTTAATTAGAATGATATAAAATCGCATTAATTTTTTTTGTTTTCATTTAGTAATGAAATTCCAAAAATGAAGTCCAATTCAAAAACATTTTTTCAATTCATAAAACTTAAGTTTTTAATTTGTGTTACTTTGAAAAATTTAAAACCAACAACATGAATGTAAACAGGCGTAATTTTATTAAAACAGGTAGTGCTGTTGTTGCCGGAAGTATGATTTTACCTCCGTTTATGCAGTCATGCCAAAACGTACAAATTTCAGAAAACGTGAAAAGTTATTTAGATCATTTTGAGGTTTCGGCCGAAATGTTGCAAAAAGTAATTGCAA
>DATITY010000325.1:0-30461 GCA_035467235.1 Draconibacterium sp.
GTGGTAGAGGTCGTACGTTTTGTGGATGCAGAAAAAGAGTTCTTTTTCGGTATTAATGATTGATCTCTCTTCTGAAGAGTAGTAGGCGTATAAAACTTGCAACACCTTCGTACGGATAATCCTTCTGCTAATCATTTTTAAATGAACTTCTTATTTTATTGGCGGCAAAATTAAACTTTTTTTTACAACCAAACGCCTTTCAGCTATTTTATATGAATTTGAATTGGAAGGTTAATTTATCAATTTATTTTGAAAATTTTATAGTTTTATTTGAAATCAGAAAAGGGCTTGCCAAAGCAAACCCTTTTTTCCAATATAAATGGTTGGTAACGTTAGGAAAGCACTGCTATACCTTCCTTCTATAAAATATTTTATTGTAATAATTCCTTAACTTTTGCAGAAATATCTTTACCATCGGCAAGACCAGCCAGTTTTTTTGATGCCAGCCCCATAACCTTTCCCATCTCTTTCATTGAAGTTGCGCCTGTTTCAGCAATTATTGCCTTAATACTGTCCGTTAATTCTTCGTCAGAAAGTCTGGCTGGAAGGAATTTTTCAAAAACAGCTACCTGAAACATTTCCTGATCATACAAATCGGTTCTTCCCTGCTGTTTAAAAATGGCGGCTGATTCGCTTCCCTGTTTTGCCAGTTTGGCTATAATTTTCAATACTTCCTCATCATCCAGTTCGCTGCCAGCCCCTTTGGATGATTTGGCTTCGATTATCACCTTTTTTATGTTTCGCAAAGCTTCGAGTTTTTCTTTCTCGCGGGCTTTCATTGCCTCTTTAATATCCTCGTTTATTTTATCTGAAAGTGTCATAAATCTGTTTTTTAATCCACATGCTTATAGATGTAGCTGTTTTTATCTGATATTTTGTTATCGCTTGATACTGAAAAATTTGATTTTTGTTTGTGGTACTGCGGATCGTTCATCCTGAGCTGACGGCGACGATAAGCGGGTACATTTTCCAGATTATCCACATCTTCTTCGCTCATTGCTGAATAATCTGCTTCAACCGGCCTTTTGCCAACGTGGCGTTCTTTAATCGTTTCCGGATACAGGGTTTCAAATTCATTTTCCTCCTGAATTTTTTCCTGCTTAATATCAAATTCAATATACTTCTGATCAGGATTAATTACTTCTTTTTTGAGTGTTTTGCCAGGTATAATTAAATTATTAACAACTTCATTTTCAATCAGATGATGTTTTTCTCTTGACAAATGAGGTTCTTTATTTAATTCAGGAATACTGCTGGTGCTAAAACCAGTGGCAATGATTGTTACAGAAAGGTTATCGCCTAAAGCATCATCCTTACCATTTCCCCAAATCAAATCAGCATCGAATCCTGCCTTATTTTGAATGATATCTGTAATTAATCCAACTTCAGCCATCGTAACTTCAAGATTTCCGGAAGTGATATTCAGCAAAATATTTCTTGCACCGCGAATATCGTTGTTATTCAATAGCGGAGAGTTCAAGGCACTTTCCACGGCCTCTTCAGCCCTTCTTTCGCCAGTAGCTATACCAGTGCCCATTATTGCCAAACCACTTTTTCGCATTACTGTTTCCACATCGGCAAAATCGACATTGATATATCCGGGAACCGTAATTATTTCAGCAATTCCTTTTGCGGCAGTAGTAAGCACATTATCAGCCCGTGAAAAGGCTTCCGAAATTCCAAAATCGCCATACATATCGCGAATGCGTTCATTGTTAATTATCAGTAATGAATCAACAAATCCTTCCAGCTCTGCAATTCCATCCGCGGCCTGTTTAATTCTGCGGCGACCTTCATTTCTAAATGGAATAGTTACAATACCTACAGTTAAGTATCCTGCTTCTTTGCATGCTTTTGCAATAACCGGAGCTGCTCCTGTTCCTGTTCCTCCGCCCATTCCGGCTGTAACAAAAACCATTTTTGTATTATTCGAAAGTGCTTTTTTAACATCCTCGATATTCTCAACAGCAGCTTCCTTCCCAACTTCGGGTTTATTTCCCGCACCGCGACCTTCGGTTAATGATGCGCCCAACTGTACCCTGGTTTGAATCGGACTCGATTCCATTGCCTGTGCATCGGTGTTGCAGATAATAAAATCAACATCACGAATTCCCTGCTTGTACATATAATTAACCGCATTTCCGCCTCCTCCGCCAACTCCAATCACTTTTATTTCAGCACCCAGGCTGTTTTGATTTGTTAAATTTGCCATATTCTCATCCATTTTTACTTTATTTTATAGTTATCGGGGATTTATCTTAAGGGTTGATCTTCATCATCGTCAAACAATTTGCTCAACCCGAAATTTTTAAAAAACCAATTGTCAACATTTGGCTCCGAAACAGGCTCACTGGCTCTCTTTTTTTCGCGTTTGTTTCCTTTTAACCGATCCATTAGGGAAGTGTTTTTTCCATTCACTTTTTCCCCGGTCCGATAGGTATCATGCTCAACTTCAAGTTCGAATTCACGCACATTTTCAGCAAATTCTTCCTCTTCCTTTTCAGTAAAACGGTTGTTTAATGAATGATCCTCATCAATTTGCAACTGTTCTTCAGGCATTTCCCTTTGTTGCAAATCGAATTTTTCGGGTTCAACTTTAGGACGGAGTGTTTGATTAGGATTGGTAATAAATCCGGTAGCAAGAATGGTGACACTGATTTTATCGCCAAGCGATTCGTCGTATCCATTTCCCCATATGATTTCTGCTTCCTGTCCGGCCCGATCCTGAAGTGTTTCAATTATTTCGCCAATTTCACCAATAGTAATTTCCTGCTTTCCAGAAATGATATTCAGTAATATATTTTTGGTTCCATATATATCGTTGCTATCCAGCAGAGGTGATTCGAGCGCCTGATTAACTGCTTCCATTGCCCTTCCTTCGCCCGATGCATAACCTGTTCCCATAATAAATACGTTGCTTTTCTGCATTACTGTCTTCACGTCAGCGTAGTCGATATTGACGTTACCGTGTACTGTAATAATTTCAGCAACCCCTTTTACCGCAGTAGTAATGATATTGTCGGCCATTTTAAATGCCTGCCGGGTTGGCAAGTCGCCATAAATACTATGCAGCCGCTGGTTACTGATAACCAACATACTATCAACGTATTCCCCCAGTTTTTTTATGCCTTCCATGGCTTGTCCGTAACGCTTTTTACCTTCAGCAGGCGAAGGAATAGTAACAACAGCAATGGTTAAAATATCGAGCTTTCGCGCAAGACTTGCAATAACCGGTGCGGCCCCGGTACCGGTACCACCACCCATGCCAGCAGCAATGAAAAGCATTTTGGTATTGTCTTTCAATACATTTTTTAAATCTTCGTAATTCTCACGGGCAGCCTCTTCACCCATTTCGGGTTGGTTACCGGCGCCGCGTCCTTCGGTTAAAGTAACTCCAAGTTGTATTTTAACCGGAACAATGCTTATATCGAGTGCTTGCGAATCAGTATTACAAATAATGTAATCGACTCCCATAATTCCCTCTTCGCACATATGATTAACCGCGTTACATCCACCTCCGCCAACTCCAATCACTTTTATAATGGAGGATGACATCTTTGGAAATTCAAAGTTTGCTAATTTCTCGGTCATATCTTTTTGATTTTATTTCAATGGAACATCTTCGTTATCATCATCAACCAGGTTTAAAACACCCTGCACAAAATTGTTAATCCGGGAAGAAAATTTTCCGGGTTCCTTTTGTTTCTTTATTTTTTCACCTTTTTCAATAACCGGCAAAACCGAAACAGTTCTTTTTTCAACCAAGCTCAGCATGCCCAGAGCAGTATAATTCTCGCTGCTTTGAATTTCTTTATGTCTCTCGTGCAATCCTAAAACAAGGTTGGCTTTTCGCACATCCAGTCCGGTGCGGAATTTAACAAGAGCAATAATATTGTCGAGATTCGAAGTTCCTCCGGTTAAAACGATACCTGCACCAAGTTGGTCTGCAATACCCGATCTTTCTATCTGGAAATTTACGCTGTCAACAATTTCCTCAATCCGGGCCTGAATTATAAAGGCCAGGCTTTTAAACGAAATTTCCTTTGGTTCCCAACCGTTATGGCCGGGAATGGTAACAACTTTCTGGTCGTCGGCAAAATCACCCAAAGCTTGTCCGTACTGAACTTTTAACTGTTCTGCCCATTTCAGCAAGATTGAACAACCTTCTTTTATATCGTTGGTGACCACATCGCCCCCAAATGGAATTACAGCAGTATGTATTAATCTGTTATCATGATAAATTGCCAGATTTGTTGTTCCGCATCCAATGTCGAGAACAATGACACCCATTTCCTTTTCATCCCTGGTAAGAACTGCTTCTGCAACGGCCAGTGTTGAAAGTGTAACTTTCTCGAGTTTAACATCGAGTTTGCCAAAAACCCGAAGCAAATTCACCCAGTAACTATTCGGAATAACAAGAAGTTTATAATTGGCTTCCACCTTTCTGCCGGTACTTCCAACCGGTTTTTCCATTATTTCATCATCGATTACATACGAAACAGGGATAATTTCAACGAGTTTGTAACCTTCTTCAATTTCAGCGTTTTTAGCCTGCTCGTATAAACTGTCGATATCCGATTTACTAACAATCCCCTCGTCTGAAGTATATTTTATGCGCTGAAAATGAACAGTTTTCATGTGTTGTCCGGCATACGCAACATGCACTTCCTCTATTCGCTCATTTATTTTCGATTCGAGCGCGGCGAGCAGTTCCTTCACCGACGCAGCAACTTCTTCGATATTAAAAATAACTCCTCTTCTTATTCCTTTTGAAGGAATTTTAGCTATACCGGAAATCTCAAATTTCCCTGCCTCATTTTTTATACCGGCAATGGCAACTAATTTTGAAGTGCCAATATCGATAACTACCGAAAGTTTATTTTTCGAAGCCATAATCTATCTTCTTTTTGCAACAACCTGATTATTATATTTCAAACTTACCTTTTCATATTTGTCCCAGTTGTTCTTTACCAGAACCTGTTTGTAGAATGCTCTCATTATCTGCAGCTTTTCAGCATAATTATCGAGATCCCCCAATTCGATTATATGACCGCCAACCAAAGGAGACAACAAAACATCTCCATCTTCCTCCACGTGTACCTGTTGTATCTGGGCTTTCCAGAAATCGTTGTCTTCAACATACTGCACAAAAGGGAGAAGTTTCTCAACCGCAAACTCCTCGGAAACAGAACCAGTTGTAACCAACACATTTGTGGCATAACTTGACGAAACCGGAATTCTCATTCCATATTTATCGAGATAGTAGCTTCCACCTGAAGTTATTACCCGCATAACCGGTTTGCGGTGTTTTACCTTCACCACCAAAACTCCCTTGTACGACCCTTTTTCGTTAACCATTAATTTATAAACATCGGCAGTTAAAATGGCAGGTATTTTTTCAATTTCGTCTTCAATTATTTCTGAATTTATCTCATCGAGTTTTTTGCTCAGAATTTTACTGTCGGTTGCTTTTACCAAACGAATTAACTTATCCTTGTCGATATTAATAACCTCATTTTTGTCGAAAACGACTTCAATGTCGGTGCAAATTATATTTTTACTTTCAATGGAAGTAAAAGCAAATGTTCCGATAATAAATATTATCAGCACCAAAAAGCCAGTTAATTTCAACAACTTTCGAAACATTATTCCTTGGTTTTCAGAATTTCAATTATATCGCCGGCAAGCCCATCAATGTCGCCTGCACCCATCGTAATTACAATTTCGCATTTGTCATTTCGCAAAATATCGAGCATCCCTTGTTTTGAAACCAGGTGTTTATCCTGCAATTTCATCTGGTTGAAAATTATTTCTGATGAAATTCCCCTGATCGGTTCTTCGCGTGCAGGATAAAGCGGGATAAGTATCGCGGTATCAAGCAAGTCGAGGCTGACAGCAAACTCTGCTGAAAAATCACGGGTTCTCGAATACAGGTGCGGTTGAAAAATACCTGTAATTTTCCGGCCTTTATAAAGTTCTTTTACCGATGAAATAATAGCTTTCAACTCTTCGGGATGATGGGCATAATCATCGATATATATGTATTTTTCATTCCTGAACCGTACATCGAACCTGCGAATTACGCCCTGATAATCTTCCAACCCACTTTTTATTTCAGCAGGTGTTGCTCCCGCCAAAAAAGCGAGTGATGCGGCGCCAACAGCATTTTCAACATTCAGTAAACCGGGATAATTCATTTTACAGTCAGTAATAACTCCACCGGGTGTTTTAATATCGAACTGATAAAAACCGCCTTCAGAATTCAATTGCAGATTTAATGTTGTAAAGTCCGCATCCTGGTTTAGCGAGTAAGTATAAACTTTAGCGGCAGTTTTGGCTGAATTCAGTTCAACTCCCTTTTTGATGACCAACGATCCGCCGGGCTGGATTTGAGAAATAAATTTTTCGAAAGACTCCACAATCTTATCTTTTTGTCCATAAATATCAAGATGATCTGCATCGATACTTGTGACAAGCGCCAAAAGCGGTGTCAGGTGCAGAAAAGAGCGGTCGAATTCGTCAGCCTCGGCAACAATCCAGGGAGATTCAACTTTTGGAAGTAATAAGTTAGTGCCAAAGTTTTTCGAAATTCCACCCAAAAAAGCGCCGCAGCCTCTGTAAGTTTTATTCAGGATGTTGGCTACCATTGTACTAACGGTTGTTTTGCCGTGTGTACCCGACACAGCAATCCCGCTTTTCTCGTTACAGACCAAACCCAGTACTTTGGCACGTTTTAACAGACCGATTGGTTTTTCCCTGAACCACGACAATTCTTTGTGATCATCGGGTAAAGCAGGTGTAAAAACTGCCAAAGTGCTTGCCGGATCCCAGTTACTGGGGATTTTACGGATATCATCCTCGAAATGAACATCAATTCCTTCGGCCTGCATTGCAATTGTCAGTGCAGTCGGAGTCCTGTCGTAACCAGCCACGTTACGGCCCGTAAATTTGAAATAGCGTGCCAGGGCACTCATTCCAATTCCCCCAATTCCGAGGAAATATACATTCTTTATATTCTGAAGATTCTTCATTTTATTATTAACTTTTCCACTTCGTCAACAATTGTCTTTGTTGCCTCAGGTTTTGCCAACGTTTTTATATTTGTTGCCATTAACTGGCATAACTCACTGTTTTTTACCATGTCGAATGCTACCGGAAAAAGCTGAAAATCAATCTCATCATCAGCCAGCATTACAGCAGCGTCCTTTTCAACCAGTGCCCTGGCATTTTTGGTTTGGTGGTCTTCTGAAACATTTGGCGATGGAACCAAAATAGCAGGTTTTCCAACGAGGCACAGTTCAGAAATAGTGCCTGCACCCGCTCTTGAAATTACTACATCGGCTGCCGAATAAGCCAAATCCATCCGCGATAAAAACTGATGAATCTGTAAATTTTCGGGTTTACTGTTTTTTGTTTCATTTTGAATGCGTTCGAAATAAATTGCACCGGTTTGCCAGATTACCTGTACTCCCGAAACTGCAATGGTTTCAAGATTCTTCAGTACCGCATTATTTATTGAGCGCGCACCCAAACTGCCTCCTACAATTAAAACCACCCGCTCGTTACCATTCAGTCCAAAATATTCAAGAGCTTCATTTTTATTCTGAAGATTTGTCAACAGATTCTCGCGCACCGGATTTCCTGTCAGAATTATTTTTTTGGACGGAAAATAGCGTTCCATTCTATCGTACGCCACACAAATGGTATTCACCTTTCTGCTCAGAATTTTGTTGGTAATTCCGGCATACGAATTTTGCTCCTGAATTAACGTAGGAATTTTTCTTTTTGCGGCAGCTCTTAAAAGCGGTCCGCTGGCATATCCACCGACCCCAATGGCAATTTCGGGCTTGAAATCCTTAACAATTCTATTTGCCATCGATGCGCTTTGCCTTAATTTATTAAAGAATGTAAATATTTTCAGGCTTGGTTTCCGTGGAAATCCCATAACCGGTAACCCAACAATTTTATAGCCTGCGGCTGGCACTTTTTCCATTTCCATTCGTCCCAATGCGCCTACAAACAAAATTTCAGAATCGGGATACCGCTTTCTGATTTCGTTTGCAATGGAAAGAGCCGGGAAAATATGTCCGCCCGTTCCGCCTCCGCTTAATATTACTTTTTTAATTGTCATTTTTGCATCTCTTCGTCTTCGTCTGGCACATTCACCTGAATAGGTTGTTTCTGAATTTCGCTGTCCACCTGGTTTTGATGACTTACACTTAAAATGCAGCCAAATGCAACCGAAGTAAAAAGCAACGATGTTCCACCCAGGCTTATCCAGGGCAGCGGTTGCCCGGTAACCGGCAAAACTCCGCTCGATACACCTATATTAATCATCGCCTGGTAAACCATAACCAGTGTCAGGCCAATTACCACAAATGCCGGAAATGTTCGCGTCGATCGCCGGACGATAATTATTCCCCTGAAAAAGAAAATCAGGTACAGGAAGATTACTCCGGCGCCAAATACCAAACCGTATTCTTCTACTATAATGGCAAAAATAAAATCGTTGTATGCCGCTGCCATATAATTACTTACATCAGACTGACCCGGTCCTTTGCCGAAAATACCACCCGAATAAATTGCCAGTTTTGCATAATCAGCCTGTGTTACCCCCTGTTCAGAACTTGGATCACCGTGTATAAATCTTTCAATACGACCTTTTATTGTATGGATACGACCAACACTGTCGGGCACGTAATCGGCCAGAAAATAAATTGACACAACCAAAGCTACGCCCGCAACGAATACCAGCAGCATATATCTGATTGGAATCCGTCCAACAAACATCATTGAAATAATTGTGGCAAAAATAAGCGCCGATGTGGAAAAATTGGACAGAAGAATCAATCCGCAAACCAGTCCGGTAAAAATCATTATTTTCCGGAATGCAGCACCTAAATCCTGTTTTGTTTTCTGTTTTTTGCCTAAAACTTTAGCAGTAAAGAGAATTAAAGCAATTTTTGCAACCTCAGCCGGTTGAAACGAAAATAATCCGAGATTAAAAGTTCTGCCTGTTCCTTTAAGAATTCCGGCAAATTTCAAACCCACTGCCACCACAAGTAAAAGAATACTTCCGTAAAGCAGGTAATTGGCCGCCATTGAATAAAATTTCACGGGTAGCACATTTACCATCACCAATATTACTGCTAAACCCGCACCAATAAAGAAGACCTGACGAATGAGATAGTGCATGGTATTTCCGCCATGCACGCGATATGCCAATGCTCCCGTGGCACTGTAAACAATTAACAGTGACAGCAACGACAGAAACATCAGTACAATCCATATTACGCGATCGCCCTTAAAGTATTTTAAGATCGAGGTTTCCATTACAGGTTTCTAACTTTTTGTTTAAATTGTGTTCCCCTGTCTTCGTAATTCTCAAACAAATCGAAACTGGCACATGCCGGCGATAAAAGAACTGTGTCGCCATTTCTTGCCAGATAATAGGCAGCTTTTACAGCCTCCTCCATACTCGACGCATCGACAATATTTTTTACAACTCCCTTAAAAGCTTCGTGCAGTTTTTTGTTGTCTTTTCCAAGACACACAATTGCTTTTACCTTTTCTTTAGCCAATGCCAGCAGCATATTGTAGTCGTTGCCCTTGTCCACTCCACCGGCAATCCAGACAATAGGTTTGCGAATACTTTCCAAAGCGTACCAGGTCGAATTTACGTTGGTTGCTTTAGAGTCGTTCACAAACTCAATTCCATGAACTTTCAGGAAATGCTCCAAACGGTGTTCAACTCCGGTAAAATTTGCAAGGCTTTCTCTCAATTGCTCATTGCGAATTTCAAAAATCATACTTGCAATTCCTGCTGCCATAGAATTGTAAGTATTGTGTTTTCCTTGTAATGCTAGTTCCAGAATAGACATACTGAATTGATTTTGATGTAGATTAATAATTAACTGATTGTCTTTTACCCCTGCTGCATTTGCCGTTGGTTCACCCAGCCCAAATGGAATTATTACAGGTTCTATATTTCTCTTTTTTATTTCACTTTGAGTGACTTCGTCATCGGCACAGACGATAAACCAGTCGTTTTTTGTTTGATTTTGAATGATGCGAAACTTTGAATCGGTATAGTTTTGCATGTTGTAGTTGTACCTGTCGAGATGATCGGGTGTAATGTTCATCAAAATGGCTACATCTGTCCTGAATTCGTACATCCCGTCGAGTTGAAAACTGCTGAGTTCGATTACATAAACATCATGGTTTTCTTCGGCTACCTGCCATGCAAAACTTTTTCCCACGTTTCCGGCCAAACCCACATTTAATCCGGCATTTTTCAGAATATGATATAACAGTAATGTGGTTGTGGTTTTACCGTTACTTCCGGTAATGCAAATGGTTTTTGCGTTGGTATATCTCCCTGCGAATTCAATTTCAGAAATCACAGGAATTCCGGTTTCTTTAAGTTGTTGAATTAATGGAGCTTTATCGGGTATTCCCGGGCTTTTTACCACCAAATCAACGTTCAGAATTTTATCAGCAGTATGTTTTTCTTCTTCAAAATCGATTTTATAGTTGGAAAGAACGTTTTTGTATTTCTCTTTTATTTTGCCTAAATCGGACAGAAAGACAGAATAGCCTTTTTGCTGAGCAAGAATAGCAGCTCCCACGCCACTTTCACCACCTCCTAATATTGCAATCCTGCTGTTCAAACTATCTCATTTTTAATGTTACCATTGTAATTACGGCCAGAATAATTCCCACTATCCAAAACCGGGATACGATTTTTGCTTCCGGAATTCCTTTTTTCTGAAAATGATGGTGGATTGGACTCATCAAAAACACGCGTCTTCCTTCGCCATATTTCCTTTTTGTGTATTTAAACCAGGTTACCTGAATCACAACTGATAGATTTTCGATAAGAAAGATTCCGCACAGCAGAGGAATTAAAATTTCCTTTCTGATAATTACTGAAAATACGGCCAGAATTCCGCCCAAAGCCAAACTCCCTGTATCGCCCATGAATACCTGCGCCGGATATGAATTGTACCACAAAAATCCAACAGTGGCACCAATAAAAGCAGCTACGAAAATGGTCAGTTCACCAATATTGGGGATATACATGATGTTAAGGTAGTCGGCATAAATTATATTACCGCTTACATAAGCAAGAACTCCCAAAGTGGCGCCACTGATTGCAGAGGTTCCTGCCGCCAGTCCATCTAATCCATCGGTTAAGTTTGCCGCATTTGAAACTGCTGTTATTATTAAAATTATTATCAGTGCATAAACAATCCATTTTAACCAAGAAGAAGCTTCGCCGGCAAAGGCAACAAGCCACTCGTAATTGAATTCATTTTGTTTTACAAACGGAATGGTTGTTACTGTTGATTTTATATCCTCGGTAACAAATTGAACTGTTTGTTCGCCAGTTACCGGGTCAACCAAAATCTCCTGTAAATTATTGCCATTCTCGTCTTTTACGTGTTCACGAACCTTAACATCTTCGCTGACAAACAGCGTAAGTGCGATAATAATTCCAAGAGTAACCTGCCCCAGTATTTTAAATTTACCGGCAAGACCTTTTTTATTTTTCAGGAAAACCTTTATATAATCGTCGATAAAACCAATAAACCCCAGAAGTACTGTGGTAATCAGCATTAGGATTACATAAATATTATCGAGTCGTGCAAAAAGAATTGTTGGAATAATAATGGCTGCAAGAATAATTAATCCGCCCATGGTTGGTGTGCCTTTTTTCTGTAACTGACCCTCGAGGCCCAAATCGCGAACCACCTCGCCAATTTGTTTCTGTTGCAAAACCCTGATTATTTGTCTTCCAAAAACAGTGGCTATAAAAAGTGAGGTAATAATAGCACCTCCCGCACGAAACGTGATGCCCGGTATCATTCCGACACCCGGAAAATCGTATTGAACCAAAAATTCGTACAACCAGTAAATCATGCTTTTAGTTTTTAATATTTATGCCAAAGCAATTTTCAATTTCTTCCTTGTCATCGAAATGATGTTTTACACCATTCACTTCCTGATAGTTTTCGTGACCTTTACCTGCAATCAGAATTATGTCGCCTGGTTGGGCAATCATTGCAGCAGTTTTAATGGCTTCCCTTCTGTTTTCGATCGAAAGCACTTTGTTTCGGTATTTCACAGGAACGCCTGCTTCCATATCTTTTATAATTTGAGCAGGAACTTCTGTGCGTGGATTATCGGAAGTAAGAATCACTTTATCGCTGGCCAGCACTGCTTCGTTCGCCATTTCGGGGCGTTTGGTTTTATCTCGATCACCACCGGCACCAACAACGGTAATAACCTGTTCATTTCGTGTCCTGATTTCGGCAATTGCACCCAAAACATTTTTCAGAGCATCGGGAGTATGCGCGTAATCTACAATGGCAAGTTTTCCGTCTAAACTGCGCACTGTTTCAAATCGGCCCTGAACAGGCTGAAGATCGCTGATAATGGTTAAAACCTCTTCTTTTTTTTGTCCGAGCCGAATTGCCGTAGCATAAACCGCAAGTAAATTTGAGGCATTGAATTTCCCGACAAAGCGGGTCCAGATTTCATTTCCGTCAAGATTCAGTAACATTCCATCAAAATGACTTTCCATTACTTTGCAGTGAAAATCAGCAACTGAACGGTTTGAAAAAGTTATTTTTTCAGCTAATGTATTCTGAACCATAACCAATCCGTTTTTATCATCGGCATTGATTATCGCAAATGCATCTTTTGAAAGGCCATCGAAAAAACCTTTTTTAGCTTTTATGTATTCAGCAAAAGTTTTATGGTAATCCAAATGATCGTGTGTGATGTTGGTGAAAATTCCGCCTGCAAAATCGATTCCTGCAATTCGCTTTTGATGAACCGCATGTGAACTTACTTCCATAAAACAATATTCGCATCCGGCTTCAACCATTTCAGAAAGCAACTGATGAATTTTCAGTGCATTTGGAGTAGTGTGCGATGCTGTTTCCTCCTTTTCGTTTATTCGATATGAAATAGTCGAAATCAGTCCGCTTTTATAACCCAACTGTAAAAACATTTTGTACAGCAATGTTGCGATGCTTGTTTTTCCGTTGGTACCTGTAACTCCAACTACTTTCAATTTTGTTGAAGGAAATTCGTAAAAAGCTGATGCAAGTTTTCCAAGAACTTCATCGGAATCATCAACTTTTACATAAGTAATATCAGAAGCGAATTCGCCAGGTAACTGTTCGCAAACAATTACTGAAGCGCCGTTTTCAATAGCTTTACCAATAAACTTGTGTCCATCGGAGATTACTCCAGTTTGTGCAACAAAAACGAAACCGGGCTTGATTTGTCTTGAATCAAATTCAATTCCGCGAATTGCTTTTTCAGCAGAACCGATTATTTCAGAATAACTTATATGGTTTAGTAATTCGTTTAAGTTCATTTTATCCAAGTGTGAGAAGTACCGTTTGTCCTTTCTGATATTTAGCTCCGGGAGTCAACGATTGTTTTTTTACTTTTCCTATGCCACTTATTCTTACCTGTAATCCGGCATTTTCCATCAGAAAAACGGCGTTACTGGCTCCCATTCCCTGAACATTGGGAACCCTGTCTTCAGGAATCTTGCTGTCTGTGAGTGTAATAATACCTTCATTTATTTCGGCACCGGCCCACTCCGAATCAGGATCTCCCTCAACGTTTTTTAATTTTAAGGTGCTGATAACTTCCAGCAAATCTTCTGACTGCCCTTTCTTTATGTCTGGCAAGTGAATCTTTTCATCCTCATTTTCTTTTATGGGTTCATCGGTTAATACCTGGAAAGCGTAAACTTTTTCAGCTATTTCCTTAAAAACCGGACCAGCTACAGAAGCGCCGTAATAACCTCCGCGCGGATTATTAAAAGTTACTATCATTGAATATTTTGGATCATCTGCCGGAAAATAACCAACGAAAGACGCCAGGTACATTCCAGCACTGTACCCCTCACTGCTTGTTGCCACACGTGCGGTTCCGGTTTTACCTGCTACATTGAAATACTCGCTGTTAAGGGCTTTTCCTGTACCATTGATGCATACTCCCTTAAGCATTTCCTGAGCTTTTCCAATGGTTTCCCTTGATGCTATCATCGGATTTAGCACTTCTGTTTTATACCTTTTAACCAATGCACCGTTTTCTCTTACCTCTTTTACCAACCTAGGTTTTAGCATTTTCCCGTCGTTGGCAACAGCATTATAGAAGTTTAAAATCTGCAGAGGTGTCATTTTTGTTTCATATCCGTATGACATACCCGCAAGTGTAGTTCCCCACCAGTCAGCATCTCCCGGGTATTTAAAATAAGGTTGACCCTCACCGTTTACATCCAGTCCGAGTGGCTTGTTTATTCCAAAACTGTAAACGCGATCAACATATTTTTTTGGATTTTTTTCGTAACAGGAGGTGATAATTTTGGCAACACCTACATTCGACGAATTTTCGAATATCTGTTTTACAGTCAGTTTGCCATATCCATGAGTATCCGAAATTTTTCTGCCATTTTTATACCACTGTCCGTTCCCTGTATCGAAAACATTACTGGTGTCAACCAATCCATCTTCCAACGCAACCATCAAAGAAACCAGTTTAAATGTTGAGCCGGGTTCGTAACAACCCCGGGGCCCAAGCGCGAAATTATCAGTCTCAAAATAGTCACCCTCTCGTTTACCTAAATTGGCGATGGCTTTTATTTCACCGGTTTTCACTTCCATTATAATAGCAGTTGCCCAATCAGCATTTGCAGTCAGAAGTTGTTTGTATAATGCGCTTTCAGTGATGTCCTGCATTTTTACATTGATGGTGGTAATAATATCCATTCCATCTTCCGGTTCAATTTCAATACGTGTTACCCATCGTCCCGAAAGATTTTGCTTGTAACTAATTCCATCTGTTCCTTTTAAATATGGCTCAAAAGAACCTTCCAGTCCTGTATAACCAATGGCGCCATGCACACCACCAAAAGCCCCTTTATTAAGGCCGCCAAGCGTACGCAATGCCAACATTCCCAGAGGATTAACTCTCCTGTTTTCCTGCTCAATGATTAATCCTCCGCCATAACGACCACGACGAAGAATTGGAAATTTCTTTATTTTCTGAAGTTCTGTGTAATCGATTTTGCGTGGAGTAAGCATAAAACCACGATTTTTATCTTTGTAAGCGGCATTTAATCTCCTGTTGTATTCAGCATGGGAAGCATTTCCAAAGAAGCTGGAAAGATAGTAGGCCAGTGAATCGCTCTCATTGTCATATACTTTTCTCACTCCTTCCGAAGCCATATCAATACGGACAAAATATCCGGGAACTGATGTGGCCAAAACACTTCCATCGTCCGCACAGATATTTCCCCTGTCGGGATTAACAATAATGGTATTCTCACTTAAATTTTTCTGAATTTCTTCCCACCGGTCATTTTTTATTTTCTGAACAGAGACCATCTTAACTATAACAACTATGGCAAACACCAATAGTATAAAGTAGATTAATGTAATACGCGTTATAATTACTCTCCGAATTTCCACGACAATTTACTTTTTTTCACAACTAATTTTTGAGGAGGCCTCGATGGCTCCTGTAAATCCAGATTGGCCTTTTCAACTTTTCTGGCAATTTCCGACGGACGGCTTGAATTCATGAGCTTTGCAGATAATGTAATTGACTCAGAGCGCAATTCGTCCAAAGTATCCTGCAATACTTCAACTTTTCTGATTGTCCGTTCCGACCAGTTTCGGTTTGTAATTAACAGAATGGCCAGGAACGCCAGGAAAATCAGAAAAGGAATTTGTTTTGTTACGCGTTCATCCGTTAAAATCGTTCCTCCAATAAACGATTTTACACCTGGTGCTTTTTTGCTATTTTTTACATTTTCCGACATATCAGATTTTTTCAGCAATTCTAAGTTTTGCACTTCTCGAACGACCATTGGCTTTTAATTCTTCAGCGTTCGGGGTAATTACTTTTTTATTCACAATTTTGAATGGAGAAGAAACATTCCCGTAAAAATCCTTTTCCACTTTCCCCTCAAAATTTCCTGTTTTCATGAAGTTTTTGCAGAGCCGGTCTTCCAGACTGTGGTAGGTAATTACTACCAGCCTTCCTCCGGGTTTAAGCAACTGCAGCGAGGCTTCCAGAAATTCCTGCAATGCTTCCATTTCTTCATTTACCTCAATTCGCAATGCCTGAAAAACCTGGGCGAGATATTTATTTTTAATGGCGCGTGGTGTACATTCAGCGACAATCTCTTTGAGCTGAGTAGTTGTTTTGATTCGGCCTTCGTTTCGTTTTTTGCAGATTACCGATGCCAGGTGCCGAGAGTTTTTAATTTCCCCAAACATTTTGAAAACCAGTTCCAATTGCTCTTCAGAATATTCATTTACAATTTTGGCGGCATCAATTCTCGCATTCTGATTCATGCGCATATCCAAATTGCCTTCAAAACGGAATGAAAAACCGCGATCAGGAACATCGAAATCGTGAGAAGAAACACCCAAATCAGCAAAAATGGCGTCAACTTTTTCAACTCCGTAGTAATTCAGGAAATTCTTTATATATCTGAAATTGTGGCGAATAAAACATAAACGTTTATCATTTAATGCATTTTCAGCAGCATCCTCATCCTGATCGAATGCAAAAAGCCTCCCTGTAGTAATCTGTTCAAGAATTAATTTTGAATGACCGCCACCACCATAAGTTGCATCCACAACATCTGAAGCAGCAATTAAATTCATTCCTTTAATGCTTTCTTCAGCTAAAACCGGTATGTGGTAAGTAAGCGTCATTCGGGTTAAACTTTTTTCTGGCGTTTTTCTTTTAATTTCGTTAAAAACTCTGCTTTACTCATTTCTGGTTTTCCTGTTTTGCTGACAGCCAGTAAACGAATAGATTCGCCCATGCCAATAAATTCAGCACCCTTTTCAAGATTTGCATATTTAAGGTACGCATCGGGAATGTTAACCCTGCCATTTGGCGCCATGGTAACTTTCACAAAATTCTGATAGAAAAATTGTAGTAAGGCATCGTCATCCTCATCAAACGGATCGAGAACACTCTTAAATTCCTCAACTCTTTTTCTCCAGAATTTCTCTGGATGAATATCAAGACATTCTCTGTGCAGGTTCTTTTCGATAACCAACGACTCATTGGCCAGTTCTCCCAGTTCCTTTTTAAAGGAAGATGGAAGCACAATTCGGCCTTTATCATCAATGGTTGCGCTATATGTTCCTGCAAATTCAATCATCTCTTAATTCTCTCGTTTTTTTGTAGTGTAAAAATAGAAAATTATTCCAAAATATGACATAGTATTCCACTCTATTCCACTTTGAATTAAAACTATACAACAGAAATACTGTTGAAAACATGTTGAAAGACTGTTAAAAACTCTGCCGGAAAAGCTATTGAATCAACATAATATTATATATATCAGTAATTTACATTTGAATTTAAAACTAATTAACAACGGTTAATAACTCATTTTTCAGTGCATAAAAATTATAGATGAGCGTGCTGAAAAACAGATAAAAAATTAAATTCCTAAATTTTTAAATTCCAATTAATTGCGATTGTGATAAGCTGAGACCATATTTGATATGTGGCTATTTTTTACTTTTTTTACCAACAAATTGCACTGGAGTGGAAGAAAAAAAAACTAACACATTTAAACCGCTAAATATCAAGGAGATATTTATTGAAAAAAATCCGGGACTGGCCAAAATGATGCCTGGATTTGTGTTTCGAGCCATCCATCGGATATTGCATATTGATTTTATCAACGATTTTATTCAAAGAAACGGTCATCTGAAAGGAATTGATTTTGTAGATCAGGGCGTTACAGAGTTTAATGTAAAAGAGCATATATACGGATTTGAAAATATTCCTGAATCCGGTCGTTTTATTTTTGCCAGTAATCATCCTTTGGGTGGTTTCGATTCGTTACTGCTAATGAAATATGTGTACAAAAAACTGGGAAATCTGAAATTTTTAAGTAACGATGTTTTAATGGGTATTCCAAGTCTCGGTTATATGTTTATTCCTGTAAACAAGCACGGAAATAACAGCAGACAAGTAGCAGCCGCGCTCGACCATGCGTACGAATCTGATGATCAGATTCTTATTTTCCCTTCTGGATTGGCCTCCCGAAGAATAAAAGGAAAAATTGTGGATTTGGAATGGAAAAAACATTTTATTACACAAGCCATTAGACATAAACGTGATGTTATTCCGGTTTTTATTGGCGGCCGAAATTCAAACCGTTTTTACATAACGGCTAACATCAGAAAATTCCTACATCTCAAATGGAATATCGAAATGTTTCTTTTACCCGACGAATTAATGAGACAAAAAAATGCGGATATCCCCGTGTATTTTGGTAAACCAATTCCATATCAAACTTTCGATAAATCGAAAACTCATCAGGAATGGGCAGAATGGGTGAAACAGCTGGTATATAAAATTCCTGCGCAATGAGGAACTAAAAATTAAATAAAAATATTACCAAAGCAGGAATTTTTCTAACTTTGCATTCTATTTTTCTAAAAAAAAGAGACCGTAAATGAAAAACATAATTGAGCCTCTGCCGAGGGAAGATATTTACGCAGAACTTACTCCCGACAAATTACTTAGAAAAACAAACAAAGGCGGCAACGAAATTTATGTTGTAACCTATCACGATTCTCCTGCTCTTATGCATGAAATTGGAAGATTACGTGAAATCACTTTTCGTGATGCAGGGGGTGGCACCGGAGAAGAAACCGACATTGATATTTACGATACTGCAGTTTCGCCCTATAAACAATTAATTGTCTGGGACCCCGATGCAAAAGAAATTTTAGGTGGCTACAGGTATATTCTTTGCGGTGAAGCGCCAAAAGATGAATATGGCCACGTGCAGCTTGCAACATCTCATCTTTTTGATTTTTCACAGAAATTTATAGAGGAATATTTACCTTATTCACTCGAGTTGGGAAGGTCTTTTGTTCAGCCTGCCTACCAATCGAGTAAAGCAGGGGCAAAAGCGCTTTTCGCCCTCGACAACCTCTGGGATGGATTAGGCGCCTTAACAGTTGATCATCCGGAGATAAAATACTTTTTCGGAAAAATTACCATGTACACCCACTTTCACAGTGAAGCCAGAAATTTGATACAGTATTTTTTTAAAAAATATTTCAGAGATAAGGAAAACCTGGTTTATCCGAAAGAACCTGTTGAGTTTGAAATGGATTTGGAAGCCATGGAAAAAATATTTATCGGAGAAAATTATAAAGAAGACTATAAAATTCTTTTGCAGAATGTTCGGGCATACGGTGAAAATGTTCCTCCGTTAATTAATGCTTATATGAATCTTTCTCCATCGATGAAAACTTTTGGCACCTCGAAAAATAAAGAATTCGGAGAAGTTCTTGAAACCGGAATAATTGTTACGATTGAGGATATTTACAGTTTTAAAGTAGATCGCCATATTGAGACCTACATTAAAGACAAAGAAAGCGGTGAATGGCCGGAACCCAAATAAAGTCTTATGAATTTTTATTCTGATTTTCCAAAACTTTTGGTTGCGGTTGATGCTATTATTTTCGGTTTTAACGAGAATGAACACGAATTAAAATTATTGTTGCTTAAACGTAAGTTTCCACCTGAAGAGGGAAAATGGTCGTTAATGGGAGGTTTTGTTGATACGAAAGAAAACCTTGATGATGCTGCCCACAGAATTGTGTCGAATTTAACCGGTCTCGGTAATGTTTATATGGAGCAACTTTTTACTTTTGGAGATGTTAACCGCGATGCAGGAGGCAGAATTATTTCGGTTGCCTATTTTTCGCTCATAAAAATAAACGAACACGACAGCGAACTGGTAAAAAAACACGGTGCTTCATGGATTTCGCTTTCTGAAATACCAGAATTAATTTTCGACCACCAGGAGATGGTTAAAAAAGCATTAAGAAAACTGCGAATAAGGGCGCGTACGCAACCAATTGGTTTTGAACTTCTTCCTGAAAAATTCACCATTCCTCAGTTACAACGTTTGTATGAAGCGATTTACCAGATTCCTTTCGACAAAAGAAATTTCAGAAGAAAACTTCTGGCTATGGGATTACTCGAAAAACTTGATGAAAAAGAGAAAGAAACCTCTAAAAAAGGTGCCTTCTATTATCGGTTCAATCAGAAAAAATACGATGAACTGATTGACAAAGGATTTAATTTTGATTTGTAAATATCTGACTTAAGTCTATCGAAATTACCTGTTAATAAGCCCTTTGATCTTTACCTTCCATAAAATTGATAAACGAACTGTTTACAACCCTGTTTCCTCCCGGAGTAGGATAGTTTCCGGTAAAATACCAATCGCCTAAATCGTTAGGACAAGCTTTATGCAGATTTTCAACTGTTTGATAAACGATCTCTATTTCAGCATTGCAATCTTCCGGTTTCAGAAGTTCTGCAATTTTCGCAGAAATCTGTTCAACAGTAAAGTTCTGGTAAATTTCGCGAACATAATTTACCATCTCCTCTTTTGGAAGATTTTCCTGTTGTTTACATTGACTGTAAACTCTTTCAATTAATGCCTGCTGCCCTGTATCTTTTAAAAGTTCGATGGCCGCATTAAAAGCGATAAACTTATCCAGGCGGGCCATATCAATTCCATAACAATCGGGGTAACGTATTTGCGGAGCCGATGAAACAACTATTATTTTTTTAGGATGAAGCCTGTCGAGTATTCTGAGAATGCTGTTTTTTAGTGTTGTACCACGAACAATCGAATCGTCAATAATTACAAGTGTGTCAACATTATTTTTAATAATTCCATAGGTAACATCGTAAACATGGGCAACCAAATCGTCGCGACTTGCATCGTCGGCAATAAAAGTGCGAAGTTTCACATCTTTAATGGCAATTTTTTCTACGCGGGGTTCAAAAGATATAATGCGTTTTATGTCCTCTTCGGTTAAAGACCCGTTTTTCTTTTTTATTTCCTCAATTTTCCAGTCAACCAAATAATGTCTTATACCTTCAACCATTCCGTAAAAAGCTGTTTCAGCTGTATTTGGAATGTACGAAAAAACTGTGTTTTCAAAATCGTAGTCGATTGCTTTTAAAACCGTTGAACAAATTAATTTACCAAGTTCCTTGCGTTCTTTATAAATTTCTTTATCGCTTCCCCTCGAAAAATAAATTCGTTCGAATGAGCATGATGTTCTTTTGTGCGGAACACGAATCAGTTCTTTACTTACCCGTCCATCCTTTTTAATTATTAATGCTTCTCCGGGATTTATTTCATTGACCTCGCCTACATGCACATTCATAACGGTCTGAATAACCGGTCGTTCAGAAGCAACAACAACAATTTCGTCATCACAATAATAATGCGCCGGTCTTATTCCCCAGGGGTCGCGCACCACAAAAGCATCGCCATGGCCAAGCAGGCCTGCAATTGCATAACCGCCGTCCCAGTCTTTGGTTGCACGTTCCAAAATGTTTTGAATATCGAGGTTCTCCTCAATCTTGTGAGAAATTCGTTCGTTACTTAATCCTTCATTTTTATATTTTCTGAATAAAAGTTCGTTTTCAGTATCCAGAAAATGTCCAACCTTTTCAAGGGCTGTAACTGTATCGGTATATGCTTTGGGGTGCTGTCCCAAATCTATCAGGACTTTAAAAAGCTCATCGGTATTGGTAAGATTAAAATTCCCAGCCAATACAAGGTTTCTCGATTTCCAGTTGTTTTGGCGCATAACAGGATGTACCAAATCAATGCTGTTTTTTCCAAATGTACCATACCTTAAATGCCCAAGATACAATTCGCCTGCAAATGAGAAATTTTTATACGCCCAATCGGTATTGTCCACTTCAATGCGATCCCAAAGTGCTTTTTGCAAAGGTTCGTTAATTTGATCGAAAACATCTTTAATCGGATTTTCCTTAACCGAGCGAAAACGGCTAATATATGCACTGCCCGGGGCTAAACTATTTTTCACACACACTGCACCGGCACCGTCCTGGCCGCGATTGTGCTGTTTTTCCATTAAAAGATACAACTTGTTTAACCCATATTTCCAGGTACCGTATTTTTCCTGATACCAGGATAATGGTTTTAATAATCGAATTAAAGCAATTCCACACTCATGCTTAATTTGGTCACTCATACTGTACTTGTTTCATCAAAGGAAAATCAATATCGTCGGTAACAATAAACGCTACGGGATAAGTGCTTTTAATTTCCTTGTAAAGCTTTAACGCTTCATTTTTAGTTCTGAAATCACCAACTCTTACCCTAAAGTTCGGCGAAATATATTTTACATGAACTATGTTATCGGGGTAAATCGATAAGAATTCCTTTTTCTTTTTCAAAGCTTTTTCCTTGGCATCAAAATCTGAACTAAAGAAAATCTCAACACGAAAACCATCAATTTTATTATTGATTTTGTTATTGGCGATATGCCATTCCAACATTTTATCCAACCGGGGATCCTGATTAATATTTATGTTTTTGATTACTTCAGGGCGATTCGATTTATCCGCATTTTCATCAGGATAAATAACCTGCGCAAATAAAATCTGACTAGTGATGCTGCTTAAAAAAAATAATAAAAACCCCTTCATTATTCCCTGTAATTGTGGAGGCAAATATAAACTAAAAAGACATAAAACGATAACATATTTCAAAACTGAGTTAATTCAAATTCAAAGGGAAATAATCAAAATACTGTAAGAAAGAGTGTTGTATATTATGAACTGGTAAAAAGTCATTTTTAATATTGTTGTGATAATATAGAATTAACATTATCAAAAACAGGAAACACAGATTTTCAGGATTTCAATCTCTGTCTCCGGAGCTAAATCAAAACATTTCAACCAAACCCCGAAATTAATTGTTATTATTTCGAAAATAGGCTACAAAATTCTTTTTTATTGATATTTTCGAATCCCAAAATTAGTATTGTATTAGCAAAACAGGCATTCTTAAAACAAAGTAAATGGGAAAACTGGTCGATGAATTTAATGCGTACCGTGCAAAAATGAATGAGAAAATTCTGGCATCGGACAATAAGGTGATGAAAAGAATTTACAGCCTCGACACATTAACTTATCAGGAAGGTGCGTTAAGTACCAAAACAAAAGAAATGCTTGGGCTTGCAACATCAATGGTTCTGCGCTGCGACGATTGTGTAAAATATCACCTCGAAAAATGTTTTGAACAGGGAGTAACTACCGATGAAATTTTCGAACTTTTTGGAGTTGCCAATTTAGTTGGAGGTACTATTGTTATTCCGCACACCAGACGGGCAGTTGAATATTGGGAAGAACTAAACGATTCTGATTTATAAATAAAATATTAACAGAAAAAACAGCATAAAAATGGATAAGATATTTGCAATTTCTTCTACTGGAAAAACAGAGAAATCACTTATTGACCTTCGATTTGGGAAATGTGAAAACGTGGTAATTTTCAATGTTACAAAAAATCAGTATTCGGTTATTGAAAATCCTTATAAAGAATCGGAAAACAGTGGAATTCAACTTGTTGAATTGTTAAAAGAACATGGAGTAACTTCGATTATTACCGGTGAAATTGGTCCCAAAGTTAGCGCTTTGCTTGAAACTGAAAAACTTCAGTTAATTCTTTTACACGAGGAAAGAATAAAAATTGAGGAAATTATGGACAGAATAAAACCATAGTATATGCATGTAAGAGTAGCAACATCAAATGATGTTGAATCAATTGTTGATTTTCAGTTAAAAATGGCAGCAGAAACAGAGAGGATTGAACTCCACGAACCTACCGTTTTAAAAGGTGTTTCAGCAGTAATAGCAGACAATACAAAAGGGCAATATTACGTTACCGAAATCAACCATAAAATAGTTGCTTCACTTTTAACTACATATGAATGGAGCGACTGGAGAAACGGAACAATTCTTTGGATTCAGTCGGTTTATGTTTTAAACGAGTATCGAAGAAAAGGTGTTTACCGGAATATGTATTCATACATTAAACAGCTGGTTCTGGAAAACGACAAATTAAATGGAATCAGGTTGTATGCTGACAAATCAAACCTCGCCGCTCATAAAACCTATCAGAAACTGGGAATGAGCCCGGATCATTATGTAACCTTTGAATGGCTTAAGTAAGAAACATTGTTTTGAGCAATTATATCTACAAATTAATTCAGGAAGGCGAACATCAGCGGCAGGATTTTAAATACTGCATTAACGATTCGAAAAAAATTGCCAAATCGCTTGTGGCTTTTGCCAATACCGATGGTGGCAGGTTACTGGTTGGCATAAAAGATAACGGAAAAATTGCCGGAATAAAAACCGATGAGGAGTTTTATATGGTTGAAGCGGCAGCTAAAATTTACAGCGATCCTCCCATCAACTTTTCAACTCAGCAATGGCAAATTGAAGGTAAAACAGTGTTGGAAATACTAATTGAACCAAGCACAACAAAACCCCATTTTGCGAAGGACGATAGCGGAAAATGGCTGGCATACATTCGTGTTGACGATGAAAATTACCTCGCACATAAAATACAAATCAATGTCTGGAAGAAAAACAACAGCCTGGAGGGTATTCATTTTACTTACTCTGAATGCGAAAAGTTTTTAATTGATTACCTGCAAAACAATCCTTCAATTACATTTTCGAAATTTGTCAGGCAAGCTCATGTTTCAAGAAATAAAGCCGAAGAGGTATTAACCAACTTCATCATTATGGACGTAATTAAAATGCAAACGTCAAAAGATGGAACTCTCTTTGAACTCAATAAAATGTTTGATATAAATGCATTGCAAAACCTTAAAAAAGGAAACGGATTAAACCTTTAACCATTTTTTAAGTTGTTAAACATGGTCGTTATTTTATAAAACTTACTTTTACGCATTCAAAATTAAAAACAAAAATATGCAACAAAAATTGAAATTTATCGCGGTTTTCATGTTACTTGGAGTAACCGTTTTTGCTCAGGATCAATATCTTACCGGAAAATCGGAAGACGTTGAAAAAACTTATAAAAGCCAAAAGACTTATCAAGTAAAGGAATTTACACAAAATTTTAAAGCCGAAAAACCAAAAAATATCATCTTTCTGATTGGTGACGGAATGGGCGTTTCTCAGGTTTTTGCCGGACTGACTGCCAATAAAGGCCGGTTGTTCCTTGAAAATTGTAAATATATTGGATTTTCAAAAACACAATCAGCCGACGATTACATTACAGACAGCGCTGCAGGTGGAACAGCTCTTTCTTCAGGGGTAAAAACATATAACGGCGCAATTGGTGTTGATGCGCAAGGGTTACCGGTCAAAACAATTCTCGAAGAAGCTTCTGAAAAAGGACTGGCTACTGGGTTGGTTTCGTCATCAGCTATTACTCATGCCACACCTGCTTCTTTTATTGCTCATCAGGCGAGCCGCAGTTCATACGAAGATATTGCAGCCGATTTTCTAAAAACAGATATTGACGTTTTTATTGGAGGAGGTCTTGATCATTTTACCAAAAGAAAAGATGGGCGCAATCTTACAGATGAACTTAAAAACAAAGGTTATCAAATTGAAACCGAAATAGACAAAATTAAAAAAGTAAAAAAGGGCAAACTCGCCGGATTAACTGCCGATGTGCATAACGGAAGAATGAGCGAGAGACGTGATATGTTGCCTGTTGCTACTGAAACTGCAATCGATATTTTGAGCAAAGACAAAGAAGGATTTTTTTTGATGGTTGAAGGTTCACAAATTGACTGGGGCGGTCACGCAGAAAGTACAATTTATGTAGTTGAAGATATGCTCGATTTTGATCAGGTGGTTGGACAGGCACTCGAATTTGCTGCAAAAGACAAAGAAACACTGGTGGTTGTGACCGCCGATCATGAAACCGGTGGAATGGCATTGACCGGCGGAAGTATGAAAGATGGTATTGTCCAGGGTGCTTTCCCAACTGGTGGACATACCGCTGTAATGGTCCCTGTTTTTTCTTATGGCCCGGGAGCTGAAGAATTTATTGGTATAATGGAAAATACCGATATTCACGCGAAAATGAAAAAACTGCTTTTAGGGAATTAAATTGAATAAAAATGAAGGAAGCTTTGGAAGTTCTCGATCATGTGCGACTAAATTTCTCCCCTGCAGGTTTATTTGCTTTAAACATTACTATTGCTTTCATAATGTTTGGAGTAGCGCTAGACATTAAACTTCAACATTTTAAAGATCTCGTGATGAATCCCAAATCAGTTATTATTGGTGTATTCGCGCAGTTTTTATTACTCCCGGCCGTAACATTCTTGTTCATAATTCTGTTAAATCCAACACCTACAGTAGCACTTGGAATGATTTTAATTGCAGCCTGTCCCGGAGGTAATATTTCCAATTTTATGACTGCGATGGCCAAAGGGAATGTGGCCTTATCGGTTAGTTTAACAGCCATTGCAACTTTGGCGGCCACTTTTATGACACCCTTAAATTTTGCCATTTGGGGCAAACTATTTGTAAATCATTACAATAATATTGGCGCAGGAACTTACCTGGTACCCATTGAAATAGATTTCTTTCAAATGGTTCAAACCGTTGTCATTCTTTTGGGTATTCCAGTTGCAATTGGCTTGTTGTTTTCGCAGTACCTGCCAAAAATTACTGCCAAAATCAAGAAACCTATTCGTCAGCTTTCAATCGTGATTTTCATTGCATTTGTAATTATTCTTTTGTCGGCCAATTTCAATCATTTTATGCGTTTTATTCATCTGGTATTTATAATCGTACTCATACACAACGGGTTGGCACTGATTTCAGGTTATGGAGCTGCGACAATCTTCAAATTATCCGATATAGACAGACGGACTGTAACTATCGAAACCGGAATTCAAAATTCAGGATTGGCATTGGTTCTCATGTTCAATCCAAAAATATTCCCACCCGAATTAGAGCTGGGTGGCATGACTATTATCGCTGCCTGGTGGGGAGTTTGGCACATTATCAGTGGTTTTGGAATTTCGTTTTTATGGACAAGAAAAAAAGTACCCCAACCTTCAGAAATAATTTAAATCTGCCGCCATTTAAAAATTACTAAACCTGATTTTATGAGTTACGAAAAATGGTCGTTTGGGTACTGGCTTTTAAAAAAATATGTCCAGCTGGCCGACTGGCTAATATATAACAAGGTAATTATTACAGGATTAGAAAAAATTCCAAAAAACAAGCCAATTATTTTTGCACCAAACCATCAAAACGCTTTGAGCGATCCGATGGCCATTTTACTGAATACCAAATTTCAGCCGGTTTGGTTAGCCCGTGCCGATATTTTTAAAACCAAAACTGCGGCTGCAATTCTGAAATTCTTAAAAATAATGCCGGTTTACCGGATGCGCGACGGCAAAGAAAACCTGACAAAAAACGATGAAACATTTACGGCCTCCGTTAAAGTTCTCGAAAATAATTTCGCGCTTGGCCTTTTCCCGGAAGCTGCCCACTCCGGGAAAAGACAAATGCTTGTGCATAAAAAAGCTGTTCCTCGTATAGTTTTTATGGCTGAGGAAAAATCACATCAAAACCTTGATATTCAAATTATTCCAACGGGAATATATTACAGCCACTACTGGAAATTTAACCGCAACCTGATTGTCAATTTTGGCAATCCGATCCCTGGAAACGAATATCTTGAGGCATTTCAGCAAAATGAAAGCGCGGCCACACTATTATTGCGCCAAAGGATTTTAGACGAAATGCAACCACTGGTTCTCGAAATTAAAAGCCAAAAGTATTACAATGATTTCGAAAACATCAGAGAGATTTACGGGAAGAATTATCTTAAAAGAAAAAAACAGAATTTTTCAACTTTAAATCATTTTAAATCAGACCAGGAACTGGTAAAAAAACTCGATGCACTGGAAGAAAAATTTCCCGAAGAGACAGAGAAACTGGTGCAACTAGTTAAAAACTATGTTTCAAAAATTATGAAATTAAAAATCCGCAACTGGCTGGTAGAAAATCCGAAACAGAACCTGGCAAAAATAGTGTTCAACAAACTTATTTTGATTTTAGGTTTGCCTGTTTTTCTGTTTGGATTTATTTTCAATGCTATTCCATTTTTTACAATAGACATTATTACAAGAAAGAAAATTAAGGACAAAGGATTTTGGAGTACTTTTTTCCTGGCGCTTGGAATTATTATATTTCCAATTTTTTACCTCATTGAATTTTTTGCTGTTTCGTGGCTTATTCCGGGGTTCTGGCTGAAACTGGCCTTTCTTATTGCCATGCCTTTAACCGGAAAAGTTGCCTTTTTGTGGTATATTTTATTCCGGAAAACGGTTGGAAGAGGCCGTTTACTGCTACTAAAACTATTCAGCAAAAAAGAATATTACCAACTTTTTAAAGAAAAGGAGTTGCTGTACAAAAAGCTGGATGAGTTATTACCTGTAACTCATTCCTGAAAAGGTTAAACTTCTGTTTTTTATTGTTAAACATTGTTAAGTTCTGGAACTACGTCCTGTCCCCTTTTTCTGTCTTTCCCTTGTTCGCTGAAATTTATCTTCAAAAGTCCGTTTCGAAGGGTAAATATTTTTCTTTTTGTGAAAGGCTCCCTTGTATGATGGATCGTCCAGTTTTCGCTGGCGGTCAATTTCGCGCAGATATTCCTGTTTTTCATCAAATTCGGTTGGAACAACAACTACTTTTTCAGGAAGTTCCAATAATGGAAGTGGCATTCTGATTAACTCCTCAATTTTTTTCAGATGCCATTCATCGGCAGGGTCGATTAAGGTAATTGCATCTCCTTTGTTACCAGCTCTTGCAGTTCTTCCAATGCGATGTACATAATCTTCGTAACTCGATGGGAGGTCGAAATTGATAACATGACTTACCATGCTTGCATCCAGGCCGCGGGCAGAAACATCGGTAGAAATCAGAATCCGGATCTCACCTTTTTTGAAAGCGTTTATGGCGTTTATTCGTGTATTTTGTCCTTTATTTGAGTGTAAAATCCGTTTTTCACCTTCTGCTTTTCGTTTTATTACTTTGAAAACTTCTTCGGCATGTTCTTTTGTTTTCACAAAAATAATAACCCTCGAAAATTTCTCCTCGTCTTCCAAAAGATATTGAATCAGGTTTAGTTTTGTACGGTAGTTCGGAACTCTGTAAGCTTTTTGTGTAACCAGTTCAACAGTTGTTGCCGATGGAGTAACTTCAACTTTTTCAAAATGGTCCAAAAATTCCTCAGCCATTTTCTCCACATTTTCGTTGAAAGTGGCCGAGAAAAGCAGATTTTGCCGGCGATTGGGAATCACTTCCAAAAGTTGCCGCAATTGAGGGATAAAACCCATATCCAGCATTCTGTCCGCTTCATCGATAACCAGGTACTTCACTTTTTTAAACGACAAGGAACCTCCCCTGTACAATTCCCACATTCTGCCGGGAGTGGCTATTAAAATATCGCAGCCCGGCTCTAACAGTGCAGCGTGCTTTGTCCAGCCGATACCACCAAAAACTGCTGCATGACGAATATCCGAAAGTGTGGTTAATTCCTCAACATCCTCGTCAACCTGAATTGCAAGTTCGCGTGTGGGGACAATAATTACTACCCTGGGATCGTGTCCTTCTGCTTTTTTCAGTTTTGTTAAAAGAGGCAGTAAATAGGCGGCGGTTTTCCCGGTTCCGGTCTGAGCAACTCCAACCACATTTTCTCCTGAATTTATTTTTGGAATGGCTTCCAACTGAACCGGGGTTGGCTCAATAAAACCAATTTCGTCTAAAGTCTTTAAGAGTACTTTTGCAATTTTTAAATCTTCGAATGTTTGTTTCATGGTGCAAAAATAGGAAAATCAATTGATTACTTCAATTTATACATTTTCCCAGGCATGGCAACCAGCACATTTTTAAATTCAAGTGAAAGTAACATCGCCGAAACACGGCTAACCGGCAAGGTTAATTCCGACGAAATCTGATCGATAAACAATTCGCCGTTTTCACGCAGCAGCGAAACAATTTTTTCTTCATCGGCAGTTAATTCAACAAACAAAGTCGATTGAACTGCTTTGTTTTTCGAGGTTTTCTCCCAACCCATAAAAAATTCCAGATCGTCAATACTTTCAATCAAGTTAGCCCCGCTGTTGCGAATAAGCTGGTTGCACCCTTTTGAATATACATCGCCAGCCCGGCCAGGAAAGGCAAACACATCGCGATTGTACGACGATGCTATTTCGGCAGTAATTAAAGCGCCACCTTTTGTAGCCGACTCCACAACAATGGTTGCATCGGCAAGGCCTGCAATAATCCGGTTCCGCCGGATAAAATTGGATGGATCTATTTTTGTTCCACTGGGGAAATCGGTAACAATTCCGCCATCTTCCTGCATTTTCTTTGCTGTTTCTGAATGCAGCGCCGGATACATTTTATCCAACCCGTGCGCAACCACTGCTGCTGTTGGCACATTATATTTTAATGCCGATTTGTGTGCCTGAATATCTATTCCATATGCAAGCCCGCTTACAACCAGCACCTTATAGTTTCGT
>DATITY010000326.1:0-3367 GCA_035467235.1 Draconibacterium sp.
TCGGAACAATCCAGGATATCACCAAGCGAAAACAGGCCGAAGAAGCCTTGAAGCAACTAAACGAAGAGCTTGAAAACCGGGTCAGGGAAAGAACTGAGGAGCTTCTAAACGTTACTTTTGAAGTAGAAGAACGCGAACGAAACCGTTTTGCCCTTGAACTGCATGATGATTTGGGCCCGATACTTTCATCGGTCAAACTATATTTCCAGTGGCTTGCAGAAACTGATATTCCAGAAAAAAAGAAAATCATTACAGAGAAGGGCAACATCAGCATTGACAGGGCAATACAAACCACACGCGAAATATCTCACGGATTAGGTTCGCAAGTCGTAAAAAACATTGGATTTTCAGCGGCAGTGCAAAACTTTGTTCAGAACATAAACGATACTCAAAAACTGTACATCGACTTTAAATTCAATACCTATAAAAGATTTGGGAATTTTCTGGAAATTACACTCTACAGGATTACAACAGAACTAATTAACAACACCCTAAAATATGCAAATGCAACGCGGGTTGAAATAGATTTTGAGTACAGCAGAGAGAAGAGTATTATATTATTTAAATACTTTGAAAACGGTGTCGGATTTGATTTTGAAGCTGTTGAAAAAACAAAAAGCGGGCATGGTTTAATGAATATTAAAAACAGGATTAATCTGATAAGGGGCGAAATAAAAATTGAGACAGGTGTTGGTAAAGGATTGTATGTTTATATAATTCTTCCGGTTGATGATGAAATGGATTCTGATACTTATAAAAATTAAGAGAAATAAAAAATCACAGCAATTTAAGACATCGAATTAGATAAAAAATTTGTAAATTTCGTCAAATGGCAGGCAAACCAAAAATAATAATAGTTGACGATCATTCACTTTTCAGGGATGGAATTAAGCTCCTTATTGAAATGGAAGGAATTGGAGAGGTAATTGCCGAAGCTGAAAATGGTCTGGCATTTATTAATTTACTGGAGAGACATAACCCTGATTTGGTATTAATGGATATTGAAATGCCGGTTATGAATGGATTGGAAACTACTGTTGAAGTTTTAAAAAAACGACCTGATTTAAAAATCATTGCGCTCACTATGTCTGACTCAAAAAATACTTATTCTGCAATGATTCGTGCAGGTGTGATGGGTTTTATTCTTAAAAACGCAGGAAAACAGGAACTGGAAGATGCAATAAAAACCGTAATCAGCGGTGAAACCTATTTCTCCAGTCAACTGTTGCGCAATATCATAAAAGATTTTTGGGATGAACATTCAGTTCCTTTACAATCAAAAAAACCTGATATAATATTAACTGATCGCGAAGCTGAAGTTTTGCAAGGCTTTTGTGATGGGTTAACCGCCTCCGAAATTGCCGAAAAACTTTTTAGAAGTGTGAAAACCATCGAAGCACATCGATCAACCCTTCTGCAGAAAACCGGAACAAAAAACACCATTAACCTTGTATTATTTGCCATTAAAAATAAATTGGTGGAATTAAAATAAATCCTAAAACATCAGTTTTTAGGATTATTCTAAGGGTTTACACCATATAAATTCAAGGGTTTATTCCATTTGATTTTGAGGATTTACTCCACTGTTTTTCGGAATTTATCCTAATGATTAATAGGATATTAGAGATTATTTTTGGTGTTAGTATTTACGCCAAAACTTATGTCATGCAAATGAAAATCTCACATACAGCTGAATCCCATTTAAAGCCTGTCATCTGCGCAATTCTAACAATTAAAATCAATAAATCTTTTTTGTATCACTAAATTTATTTGTGTATGAAAACAAAATTTTACTTGAAATTCTTCAGCACATTTTTAATGTTGCTATTGTTTACAATGAATGTGTTTTCTCAGGCTCCGGCACCAACAATTACCGGGCCTTTGGATTCACAGGGCCTGCCTGTTACCCTGGGCGGTGGAATAACAGCCGATCAGGTTTATACAACCGAGCCTGGAATGACAAATTATGTTTGGGCTGTTTCAGCTGCGGGTACCATTACAGCACCCGCAGACCCAACAGTATCCAACTCAATTACCGTGACCTGGACCAATCCTACCGGCCAGCAAACAGTAAGTGTAAGCTATACTGATCCTCTTTTGGGTGCATCAACGACTACTGTTCTGATAATTAATTATTATCCGTTCCTCCCTCCAATTGACCCTGCGACAATTCCCAAGTATGTAGATCCGCTGCCTCATTTTGCTGCAGGACTTCGGATTAATGCAAAAGCAGGTGGAGTCATGTCAATTAAAGCAAAAATGGTACAGCAAATTGCATTATCTACTGGTACACAGGTTGACAATGGCATAATTGGTACTGATCAGGGGGCAGGATTGGGTAATTATGCGGGATATGAAATTACTTACAATGGCGTTACCGCTCCCGCCATGTGGCCTGCCCGGACCATTGAGGCCCAACAGGGTAATCAATTAACAGTACAATATATAAATGGACTGACTGGGGTAAAATACTCTGATTTCAATATCCTTGCCGATCAAACGCTGATGATGAACGGTTATACCTTAACAGGAAATCCACTCACTGAGCCATACACTGGTCCTATCCCAATGGTTGTGCACCTTCATGGCGGCGAAATGCCTTCCGGCTCGGATGGTGGTCCAAATGCATGGTTTATGCCACTGGGAACAACAGGTGTTAATACTCAGGGCCCGGGTTTTCAGTTTAACGCTTCGAGCGTCTCCACTTATCCCAACCAGCAGGAAGCTACAACCCTATGGTATCACCCGCATGATGACGGACTTACCAGTAGAAATGTTTATACCGGTTTGGCCGGTTACTATTTTCTGAGAGGCGCTGATGAAGAAGCTGCCCAACTTCCAGGTTGGTCAGGTGACAGTAAGGTAATGGAAGTTACTCCTGCAGGTAAATCTGCCACATTTAATGGCGCCAATACCTATTTGCCTGAAATTGAAATTGCAATTCAGGACCGCATGTTTAATACAAAAGGTGAATTATACTGGCCTGTTGATCCTGTCAATCCTGATATTCACCCATTCTGGACACCTGAATTTATTGGAGATGTGATGACTGTAAACGGCAAATCATGGCCTTACCTGAGTGTTGCTCCTCGTAAATACAGGTTCCGGTTGCTTGAAGGTTGCAATGCCAGGTTTTTAAATATGTGGCTGGTTAATGCTGCAGATGGAACACCAGGACCTGTAATTACCGTTATTGGCGGAGAAGGTGGGTTACTTCAAAATCCCGTAACGCTTGATCCGGCCACGGGAGGAACACTTTTAATGGCACCGGGGCAACGATACGATGTAATTGTTGATTTCACAGGGTTGGAAGGTAATACATTTACCCTAATGAACGATGCCAACTCTCCTTATCCCGGTGGCGACC
>DATITY010000327.1:0-1526 GCA_035467235.1 Draconibacterium sp.
CAATTTGCTTTAAGGTTTCGCCTAAAAAGCGTGATACGGCAAATTGAAAACCTCCTTTCGAAATATTTTTCTGTCTGATTTGTCCTGCAAAATCATACAAGCCTCCAAATAAATAAGCATGAATTTGCTGCAAACCTTTGGCTGTACCAACTTCTATGCTGTTGATAAATGAACTTTCAAACATGGCGTAAGCTTTTGTTTTGCTCTTACCATCAATGCTTTCATCACTGTATGTAAACCATTCAATAAATCGGTTTGCCTTTTTGCTTGGAAATTCTTTTCCTAAGGCAATAATGCCGTTGTAATCCAACATATCTGTTGCATATCGTTTACCGTCATTTGCCAAAAGTTTCAGTTGGGTAGTAGCACTAACCAACTCGTTTTTTTCTTTTTTCAATTTGGCTTTGAGATATTTCCAATAATTGCGCGTTTTTGCGTAATCGTTTTGGTCGCTCAGTAAAGCCACAATATCCAGCACGCTAAACCACCACTTTGCGTTTTGCTCGTCCCAAACGGCACGCACTTCGCGGTCGTTAAAAAAACGTATGGATACTTTTGTATTATTCATCATTATTCTTTTGTGAACAGTAAGGTCCTGCCCAAAGTTAAGCTAATTTTTAACTTGTTGTTGCCGGTTGCTGTGTCGGAGTACTTTAAACACCAACACAAAAATTCGCGCTTTGCACCTACCCTTTTGCCTGAGCCATTCAGCCAAATAGACTACATTTTTTGTTGTGTTTTATTATTATTCACTATTCTGTTTTTGCTTTTCAAGCTTGTCGATTATCGTCAAATCGATTATTATACCCAGTCCAATTCCAAGTCCATACATCAGCAGATCCAGGGGGTCGTAAGTGCTGCCAAAAAAATCAATATCAAAAAATTGTAATATTTCAACTGTTGTTCCAAAAGCGAAGACAAACAGGGCGCTTATAATTCGGGCTTTTTTTACTGATATGTGCTTTCTGAGTGCGATTTGTAACAACAAGTACAGATTCATAGGCAAGAGCAGGTCAATTAAATAACCACGGACAAATTCCCTGAAAATTCCCTGATAATCTGGGCCAATAACGAAGTGCAGCAGTCCAACGAACAGGGAAATAGAAACGATGATATAGGTACTTTTTTTGTTTTTCATGCTGTCTCATTAATACTTGTTCGATGTACTTTTATCAATTATTTTGAAAGTTAATATTTTTACCGGGATGACACTGCCGTATTACCAAAAGCTCCCCTCCTCTTAGGAGGGGTGTCACGCAGTGACGGGGTGGTTAATTCTTAAACAATAATATAACCTTATTCAGCTCCCCTCCTCTTAGGACTAATCTTTATACACAAATAATTTATAAAGAATATTAATATAAATACCTGATATACAGCATATTAACTTGTTTATATGATACATTTTTTGTATCTTTAAGCATGATAAACAACTGTTTCACAGGTATTTACACTGGTTTATTGCCTGACAAGAGATTAGAAAAAAGAGTGGTAAAATCAATGATGGATTTATTAAATTTGGGAAC
>DATITY010000328.1:0-2902 GCA_035467235.1 Draconibacterium sp.
AAATGGTTCAATTTGAACCAACAATGATTGAATAAGATCAATGCTTTTTATGATATCAATTTTTAATGCGTCGCCTTCCTGTACCCGGAACTTGTCGATATCGGCAATTGCATTTCTGATATTTTTAAGAATAATTTCCCACTCTTCCTCGTCAAGGGTCTGATATTCTGTTTTTACCACATCGGGTAAACGCAGCGCGGCCTGCAAGGTAGAATGGTCGGCAGCCAGATTTAAATCGGCACTTATTTTACTCAGTTGTTTGAAATAACTTTTTAAAATGGGCTCGTTAATCTTTGAGTTCGACTCGTCGCCAAGGCTTTCAACATAAATGTTAAAATCGATTTTTCCACGTTCGAGTTTATCAGAAAGTTCTTTTCTGATTTCGATATCTTTTTCGCGGTAAATTGCCGGAATGCGGGTATTTATATCAACTTGTTTACTGTTTAACGATTTTATTTCGATGGTGAATTTTTTGTTGTTTACCTCGAACTCGGCTTTACCAAAGCCTGTCATTGATTTTATCATTTTGAATAATTTTGCGCTAAGTTAAAAGAAAGTCCGAAGTCCGAAGTTTTCTTGCCCCTCAACTTTCTTATTTCTTATTCCTTATTTGTTATTTCTTATTTTTTTTGAACAGATCAATTTCAGAACCCATCTTCCAACTTCCAACTTCATGCAATCACCCCCGAACCAATCAATTCATCGCCACTGTACCAGGCAGCAAACTGACCCGACGTAATTCCACGTTGTTCACTTTCAAAAATAAAATAAGCTCCTCCTTCTTTATAATGAATGGTGCCCTTTTCAAGAGGCTGCCGGTAGCGAATACGAATTTCATAATCTCTTTTTTCTCCGGGCTGCATTTTTAAATCCGTTCGAATCCAGTGCATTTCGTTTGCTGCAACAAATAATCCACGACGAAATAATCCGGGATGATTCTGACCTTCACCAACATAAATAATATTCCGCTGAACATCGGTGCCAATTACGAAAAGAGGATCCTTGTGTCCGCCAATATTTAATCCTTTTCGTTGTCCGATGGTATAGAAGTGCGCTCCCTGATGTTCACCAATTACCTCACCATTCCAGGGTTTGAATGGAAAAGGAAAACAAATTTTACGGTAATTTTCTTCCGAAATTTCAAGATGCTTTTTCTTCTCCATAAACGAAGCTGGAATTTCGATGATATTACCGGTTTTTGGTTGAAGTTGCTGTTGCAGAAAAGTAGGTAAATCAACTTTCCCGACAAAACAAATTCCCTGCGAATCTTTGCGTTCGGCGGTGGGAAGATTTTGTTCCCTGGCAATTTTACGAACTTCGGGTTTTAGTAATTCTCCAATCGGAAACATGGCTTTTGAAAGCTGCTGCTGATTTAACTGACACAAAAAGTAACTCTGATCTTTGTTCGGGTCCTTTCCGGCTAAAAGCTGGTGAATAATTTCTCCTTTAACTTCAATTTCACTTTTCCGGCAATAGTGACCGGTGGCCACAAAATCGGCATCGAATTTCAAAGCTTCATCCATAAAAGAATCAAACTTGATTTCCCGGTTACAAAGTACATCAGGATTGGGAGTGCGGCCGGCCTGGTATTCGGCAAACATGTAATCGACAACCCTTTTTTTGTAGTCAACACTTAAATCGACAATATGAAAAGGGATTTCAAGTTTTTTTGCCACCATGCGGGCAATCAGCGCATCTTCTTCCCATGTGCATGCGCTGGTAACATTGCCAACGCGCTCGTGCCAGTTCACCATAAAGAGTGCAATCAAATCGTGTCCCTGCTCTTTTAACAGGTATGCTGCCACACTTGAATCTACTCCTCCTGAAAGTCCGATAACTACTCGTTTCATATTTCGAAAAAAAGCTATCGTTTTTGTGGTTTGCCCCTGAAATTCCTCGAAGGTTTGCCACTTTTTTTCCCTTTGTGAAATCCGCCGGTATGTGGTCTTCCCCTGAAACTTTTTACTTTCCACAAAGGACCCTCACCAAAATGCGGTGGCAGTGGAATTTTAAATATCTCGCGTTCAATCAATTGCTCAATCTGGTGAAAACTGTACATGTCGTCTTCGTTCACCAAAGTAAGTGCAACTCCGGTTGCATCGGCGCGTGCAGTTCGTCCAACCCGGTGAACGTAATCTTCAGCGTCCTGCGGAACATCGTAATTGATAACCAAATGAATGTCTTTGATATCAATTCCGCGGCTCATAACATCGGTAGCTACCAAAATCCTTGTCCGTTTCGAGCGGTAACCCTGCAAAACCTCCTCGCGCTGAGCCTGTTCCAAATCTGACGAAATGGCTTCAACCGAAAATTTTTGTTTTTTCAATACCCGGGTTAACTCATTCACGGCTTTTTTTGTCGAACAAAATATAAGTATGCTGTTATAATCAGGATTTTCAGAAATCAAATGGCTGATTAAGCCGTTTTTTTGCTGATTATAAATGAGATAGGCAGCCTGCAAAACCCCTTCCGCAGGTTTCGACATTGAGATGTTAATTTGTTCGGGATTGTGAAGTACCTGTGAAGCCAGCGTTCTGATTTTTGGAGCCATGGTTGCGCTGAACATCAGTGTTTGCCGTTCTTTTGGCAGGTACGAAATGATTTTTATAATATCATCGTAAAATCCGATATCGAGCATGCGATCGGCTTCATCAAGAATCAGAAATTTAATGGAATCGAATTTTACGTAACCCAGATTCAAATGCGAAATAAGTTTGCCGGGTGTGGCAACAACAATATCGGCGCCTTTTGTGAGCGCCATTCTTTGCTGACCCCAGTTATCACCGTCGCCGCCACCATAAATGGCAATCGAATGAATTCCCATGGTATAACCAATTCCCTGCACCTGCTGGTCGATTTGCATGCAAAGTTCACGGGTTGGAACAATTATCAGCGTTGAAGT
>DATITY010000329.1:0-3195 GCA_035467235.1 Draconibacterium sp.
CCGCAACTGCACAAACTTATTTGGTAAAAGATGGGACTTTAAAAGTCTATGATATCAATGTTGGGAAGCAGGACACATTATCATCCGGCATTGTTCGTCAATTCGATTTCATTGCACCGGAATTCAAAACGGTTACATCCGACAGTCTGTACACAAATACATTTGTGGGAATAAACTATTCAATTGCAACAAATACGCTTTCGACTGATAGTTTTGTTGTCCATCCAAATTATACCGAATACGAATTCACTGCCCGAAGTCAATTTCAAACGAATCGCTTTGAAGCCAATCTCAGTGGAATAATTTTTCATAATTTTTCTGTTTCTGACTATGTCAATTTGGGGAATATCATAAGTACATATATCGAAATCGGTGAATTGAATATGCAGGTTTTTAAGGATAAACGCAGGGAGTTCAGACACACTGAAAAACCTGCATTTCAGGATATGATTTATAATTATCCCGGAGCGATGAACATTGACTCCATAGCTGTTTTAGGTGGAAATATTGTATATACCGAACATTCAGAAAAGGCCATCGAAAAGGGAAGCATCAGCTTTAACGATGTCAATGCCCGGATTTACAAAATCACCAACGACACGATTTATAAAACCGAAAAAGCTTATTTTGAGTTGAATGTAAATGCTTTGCTGATGGGCAAAGGGAAGGTTTTCCTGACATTGAAAGCCAGAATTTTCGACAACCAGAATACCTTTGCAATGAATGGTACACTATCGGGAATGGAGGCATCGGAACTGAACCCAATTTTGGAGAAAAGCGCTTCCATATCAATCACTTCGGGGAAAATAAATAACATGAATTTCGGTTTTTCAGCGAACAATACAAATGCAACCGGCAATATGAATCTGCTTTACGAAGGATTGAAATTTGATGTCATGAATAAACAAACCGGCGAAACCACCGCTTTTAAAGAGCAGGTAAAATCGTTGATTGCCAATATAATTGTGATTGAATCGAACCCTATGAAAGGTGAAGAAGTAAGGCCTGGAATTATCGAATATAAAAGAGATCCCGAAAGATTTTTACCGGGTTATTTTTTCAGATCCCTGCTTTCGGGAATTAAAACAACTGTAACGAAAACGAAAAGCGCGAAGAAATCAAACAATAAAAAATAACATCAAATAGAAATAAAGTGTATTATGAATAACCTGCAGAAATTATTTAAAATAATCGGAACAGGGTTCACCAAAGACCAGTATTATGAGTCGATGAATATGGCTCTTAAAAGGCTGGACAATGAATATACCATGCTTCATTATCCACTTTATGTAAAAGAGTCAGACAGCTTCATTCAGGCGCAAAAAAACCTTACCGATTATTGCATATCATTACTCGATCCCATAAAAGATAAGGAAATTATTGAAATAGGATGCGGAAATGGAGTTCAGTCACTTTACATAAAAGCCAACTACTTTCCCTTAAGGATAACCGGTATTGATATCAACAAAGCCAACATTGAAATTGCCAATGGAGAAAGGGATCGCACGAATATACAAAATGTTATATTTCTTACTGGTGATGCTCAGAACCTTACACAGATTTCATCAAATTCTGTTGACGTTTTAATTAACATTGAGAGTGCTTTTCATTATCCTGATAAACCGGCATTTCTGAAAGAGGTGCACCGCGTTCTAAAACCCGGGGGACAATGCCTTATCGCTGATATTTTAACCACCCGTAATAAAAGAAACCAATTATTGAAGTTATGGGGAAAAACAATGGTTTATCATTTTTGGAACAAAAAACAATACGAGGAAGAATTTTTAAAATCGGAACTTGAAATGAATTACAGTGAAGATATAACTCAACGTGTGATAAAAGGCTGGAGCAATTACCGGAAATGGATTCCAAAAATTAAAAGGAAATTATTTTTACAAAATGTAGTGTACAAAATATTTTATGTTATTAATGCCAGAATTAATATCTACTTTTTAACGAGTCGACAGCAATATGTAATTTATGTTGGAAGCAAGCCGAATGTAAACAATTTCGGGCAGAACTGATTGCCTATTTCTCCCCAGCTTCCTTCTTTGCAGCCTTTTCCTTATCCTTAAAATACCCGCGCAATAAAAAATTGTGTTGGGCTGCTTCCAGGTCTTCATCTAATTTTATGGAACTGCTCTCCAGCATTTTAATCGTTTCTTTTAAACGTGTGCCCGATTCTTCGTCGTGAAGCAAAACGCCGATGGTACTGTTCGGGTTACTGCTTGCCATTTTCAGATTCGAAACAATTGCAGTTGCCGTATCTGCAATTTGCTGCAGTTGCAAAACAGAGGCCTGCACCGATTTAAAAATTACGGTATCGGTTGTCAGTTCGTTGGCAAGCGTGCCTTTTTTATTCAGGTTCGAAGTAAATGTTGCAAGCGACCCGACCAAAAGATCCGCCTTTTTGGAAGCACTTTGAAGCGATGCGGTTGCTGCATTAATGTTGGAATACACTGAACTGTCGGCAAGCAGTTTTCCGATGGTGCCTTCACCGGCAGCCAATGTTTTGCTGATGGTTTTAAAATCATCGGTAATCGCTTTAATGTTTACGTTATTTTCCTGAAGCGTGTTAATCATATCTTCTGAAGTAAAAGTTTTTTCCACTCCCAAAGTATCACCTTCCTCCACTTGAGCAAACCTGTCAGTGCCACCATAAATTACAAGAATTTTATTCCCGATTAAACCATCGCTGCTCAGTTTTATTTTGGCATCTTTTCTGATATAATTCTGTACTTTTTTGTCAAATTTCAAATGTACTTCCACCTGCGATTGTCCATGGAATTCAAGGCTGCTCACAGTACCTATTTTGACTCCCGAGAACCAGACATTGTTGCCTTTTTGCAAACCTCCCACATCGTCAAAATGGGTAACTATTCCCATTTTATTGGTAAATGTTTCGTGCAGATTTCCAACCATCAACGTTCCTGCAATCAGAAACGCAAATCCTAAAAAAACAAAAACTCCTACGATAACCGCGCGTTTATTTGGTGATTCTTTCATTGTTCATTGTATAAAATTGTAATTGTAAAAACCTCTTATATGTTCTTCATCCGATTCAAAAACGTCCTCAAATTTGCCGTCGATTAAAAATTTGCCACCAAACAGCATGGCTATCCGGTTGCCCGTGTTTTTTGCACAGGTGAGGTCGTGTGTGATAATGACAGAACTTGTATTGTATTTTTGCTGAAC
>DATITY010000330.1:0-2540 GCA_035467235.1 Draconibacterium sp.
CCATAAGCATATTTCAAACAAACACCTATTGATGAAGGTTTGGCAAAAGGTCGTGAAACTGTATCTTTTATATATGGTAAGATTCTTGAAGATTTGAATTTTGGTGAAGCAAATCTTCCTCTAAAAGCCGGAAGAACAGGCAACACAAAAATAACCCGTGCAACCAAAGGAGCAGCCATTGCTTATAAAGTACGTATTTACCAGCACATGTGGGATATGGAAAAAGTAATAACCGAAGGCCTTAAACTGGTTGCCGGTGGTGCATTGGCAGGGGAGTATGTACTTGGTGCAGAACCATGGAGTTGTTTTGCTGCAAATTATACCAATTCGGAGTATATTTTCGGAATGGAAAATTCGGCTACAAACAATCCGGGTGTAAATGCTGCTGTGGCATCGCAGTATAAAAGAAGGTTGCTGGTTTGTATCAGTCCAATTGTCTGGCGCAATTCATACTGGCTGACTGATGATAAACGTCGTAAAGAGCCGGAAATGGTATTTACTTCCGGTGGTATGAAATTTACAGGGAAATACAAAGATGATACCAATTATACCGATGCTTCCCCAATGATGCGTTATGCTGAAGTCCTTCTAAATATTGCCGAAGCTTATGCACGTAACAACAATGTTGATGAAGGTTTAAAATACCTGAATATGGTTCGAGACAGAGCGCTGGCCGATAAAGCAACTCAGAGTTATAAGGCGGCTGATTTTCCCGACAATAAGGCGCTTTTAAAAGCAATTCTTGCCGAACGTAGAATTGAGTTGAACATGGAAGGCCGCCGCTGGCCCGATATTCACAGGTTACAGCATTGTCCTCATTTCCCGATTGCCGGAATACCAGCAAAACATGCAAATGCCAATCCACCTGCTACTGCATTTGTATTAGGTACTGAATATACAGGTCCTTATGGAGTTGCTGCAAAACCTTATGATGATTTTAAATTTGTATGGCCAATTCCACTGATCGAATTGAATGCTAATCCTACATTAAGGGAACAACAAAATCCTGGTTATTAATTTTGTTGAAAATAGATATTAAAAAAACAGGCTGTCTCAAAAGGGCAGCCTGTTTTTTTTATGGTGTAAAAGGTGATTTAATAAAATCGTTAACTGGCCGCAGAAATTAATAAATGTATTGTATTAAAATGTTGTGCATTCGATAATTTGGTAAATTGTGGAACTTTTCAAACGATTATGATTACAAAAGAAGAAGCACACAAAATTATTCAGGACTTGGTTACACGTTTCGCAGAGCAGTTTGATTCGTATAAACAGGCTGATTACAATGAAACCCTTACCCGGAGAGATTTTATCGATCCCTTTTTCAAGGCGCTGGGTTGGGATGTTGACAATTCGCAGGGAAATGCCGAAGCATACCGCGAAGTAATTCACGAAGACAGGGTTAAAATTGGGAAAGCAACCAAAGCTCCCGACTATTCGTTCAGATTAGCCGGAGGAAAACGATTGTTTTTTGTTGAAGCCAAAAAACCAAGTGTGGTTGTTAAAGACGATATTTCAGTGGCTTATCAGGTCAGGCGTTACGGATGGAGCGCAAAACTGCCGGTGAGTATTGTAACCGATTTCGAGGAATTTGCCGTTTACGACTGTACAAAAAAACCACAGCCCACCGATAAACCGGGTGTTGCCCGTATAAAATACATCAACTTTAAAGATTACCTGAACGAATTTGAATACCTGTGGGATACCTTTTCGAAGGAAAGGGTGTTGAAAGGCAGTTTCGACAGGTATGTAAAAAGCGATACGGTTAAAAAAGGTACCGCCACAGTTGACAGGGATTTTCTTGAATCGCTCGATAAATGGCGTACTTACCTCGCAACAACCATCAGTTTGAAAAACAAGGAACTGGATGAGGATGAAATCAATTTTGTGGTACAGTTAACCATCGACAGGTTAATCTTTTTACGAATTGCCGAGGACAGGGGAGTAGAGCAATACGGACAACTAAAAAATGCTGTTGCATTAAAAGGCGACACTTATCAAAACCTGTTCTGGAACTTTAAAAAGGCCGACGAGAAATACAATTCAGGTTTATTCGATTTTAAAAAGGATGTCCTTTCCGAAAAGCTGCAAATTGAAAGTAAGGTGATTAAAACCATTGTTAACGAAATGTACTACCCCGAGAGTCCTTATGAATTCTCGGTGATTTCGGTTGAGATTTTAGGCAGCGCTTACGAACAGTTTTTAGGCAAACAAATAAAAATTGATGCTGCACACCGGGCAAAAATTGAAGAAAAGCCGGAAGTAAGAAAAGCAGGCGGAGTATATTACACGCCGCAATACATTGTGGAATACATTGTGAAAAACACAGTTGGGAAACTAATTGATGGTAAAACTCCAAAGCAGATTACCGACCTTAAAATTTGTGACCCCGCCTGTGGCAGCGGCAGTTTTTTAATTGGCGCTTACCAGTACCTGCTCGATTACCATAAAAACTATTACACCGATAACGGGACACGTGTTGGCAAAAAAGACAGCCCGGTTACTCCGCAGGGAAACCTGACAGTGACAGAGAAAAAACG
>DATITY010000331.1:0-16979 GCA_035467235.1 Draconibacterium sp.
TGAGAGTGATTTTGCAATTTCATACCCATTAACCGGGCCGTCAAATTCCCTAACACTGTTATCAGGAAGTGTTATCTGTATCATTTTGTTCAAAATTTCAAGTTCAAAAAAAAGATTTGCAAAGATAGTTATTCAAACCATATTACAATAAGCAAAAAACTACTCATGCCGCGAATGTTCATATACAGTTAAACTAATTTCAACTGACATCAATGCAACAACTTGAAATTACCTGTTATTTAAGGTTCTAAAAGCATAAAGCAGTATTCTATTATAAACATTTGTTCTTTTTTAATTTGAAAAAACAAAATAAAACCATATATTTACCGGGTATTATTTCAACAGAAATTCACTTAATTTAAAATAGTCATGAATAAAAAAGTAGCTGTTCCGGCAGATGAAAATGGAGTACTGGAAGGTCATTTTGGTCATTGTCAGTTTTTTGAAATTTTCGAAATTGCTGACAATCAAATTATTTCGCACGAAAAATTAGTTCCTCCACCCCACGAACCGGGAGTATTGCCAAAATGGCTGGCAGGCAACGGTGTTACCGATGTTTTGGCTGGTGGTATCGGAGATGGCGCATTAAAGATTTTAGCATACAAAAACATAAACGTTTTTAAAGGTGTACCTGCACTTCCTGTAGCGGAACTGATTGAAAAATTTTTAAATGGAACTCTTGAATTGTCTGATAACAGTTGTAATGATGACCATCATGAACACGAACACCATCACCATCACCAACACCACCACAAACATCATAATGGTCATAATGAATAGATAATGAAGATCACCGTTTTAACCGAAAATGTGGCCGGTGGAAAATTCCTGGCGGAACACGGACTTTCATACCTCATTGAAATTGACGGTGAAAAAATACTTTTCGACACCGGGCATTCTGATGTATTTCTGAAAAATGCCCAATTACTTGGAATTGATATTCAAAACGATGTGGAAAAAGTGGTTCTCAGTCACGGCCACTGGGATCACGGCGATGGATTGAGATTCATTGAAAACAAAAAACTGATTACCCATCCCGGTTCATTTTCAAAACGATTCGGGAAAAGCGACCACCGCTCTATTGGACTGTTCCTGTCAAAAGAAGAAATTCAGAAAAAATTCGATTTGATTGAAACAATCAATCACCATCAAATCACAAAAAATCTCTTCTTTTTAGGTGAAATTCCTCGTAATAATAATTTTGAAAGTCAGACAACTTCTTTCGAATTTGAAAATGGCGAGGACGATTTTGTATCGGACGATTCAGCGCTGGCTGCCAATGTAAATAACGAACTCGTTGTAATTACTGGTTGCTCGCACTCCGGAATTTGCAACATTTGCGAACAGGCAAAAAAAGTGATCGGCATTTCGAAAATCAAAGCCGTAATTGGTGGGTTACATTTAAAATACCAAAACCGGCAAACACAAGAAACCATTCAGTATTTCAAAAAGAACAAGGTCGAAATGATATTCCCGTCGCATTGTACCGAACTTCCCGCATTGACTGCATTTTATGAAGAATTCAGAATTGAGCATGTGAAAACGGGGATGGTTTTGGAATTTTAGTTAGAGAATCTGGGATTTCAACAGTATTGAATTATCAGAATTTAATCCATATTCATTTTAAATTCGTAGTTCAGCAATCACTTTGCTTGTAAATTATTATTGATATATAGCATTTATTATTTTATTTGCACCCCTGTAATTTTTAATTCGACGACATTCAAATTTTAAAAACCAATGATTGTAAAAAATCCCAAAGATTGTAATTCGTTGGAAGAGGTCAGAAATGAGATAGACAAAATTGACGAACACATCATTTCTCTTTTTTCAGTGAGGCATCAATTTGTTGAAGAAATTGTTCGGTTTAAAAACGACAAAGACGCAATAATTGCGCAAGAAAGAAAGGAACAGGTTATTCTTCAGCGAAAAAAGTGGGCAGAATCAAAAGGTTTAAATGCAGATACGTTTGAGCAAATTTACACTTTGCTGGTGGAAAGCAATATTAAACACGAGATGAAATTACTGAAAATTAAAAAAAAGGCATAATGTATAAACCAGATATAAAAGTAATGGATTGCACCGTTCGCGATGGCGGGCTGATGAACAAATGGCAATTCAGTGACGATTTTGTTAGGGCGGTTTACAAAGGATGTGTTGAAGCGGGTATTGATTATATGGAAATTGGGTATAAAAGCAGCGAATCGGCGTTTTCGAGAAACGAAATGGGACCATGGAAATTCTGCGACGAAAAAGATTTGCGCCGTGTAATTGGCGACACTAAAACCAATCTGAAAATTTCGGCTATGGCTGATATTGGGAGAATTTCACCGGATGACATTCCCCCGGCAAGTGAAAGTTTAATCGATATGATGCGGGTAGCATGTTACGTTCATCAGGTTGACAAAGCAGTTTGGCTCGCTGAACATTGCATGGATAAAGGATACGAGGTAACCATCAATTTAATGGCTGTTTCGAAAGTTAATGAACCGGAGTTGGATCAAGCGCTGGAAGATTTGTCAAAATCCAGGGTTCCCGCCATTTATGTAGTTGACAGTTTTGGAAGTCTTTACAGCGAAAGTATTGAATATCTTGTAAAAAAATACAAGACAGCACTTCAGGGAAAAGAAATTGGAATTCATGCCCACAACAACATGCAGTTGGCCATGTCGAATACTATTACTTCGATTATAAATGGCGCAACATTACTTGATGCAACATTACTTGGAATGGGTCGAGGAGCTGGAAACTGCCCTATTGAAATATTAATTGCTTTCTTGAAAAATCCAAAATACAGGTTGCTGCCTTTGCTCGACGTAATTCAAAATCATGTAAAACCCTGGCAGGAAAAAATTGACTGGGGATATCATATTCCTTATTTGATTACCGGTGCATTAAACGAACATCCACGCAGTGCAATGCAATGGATGGATTCTGAACGTAAAGACGATTTTGTAGCTTTTATGAAAGAAATGCACGATTATGAACTTTTGGAATAGTTGCAGTTATGATTTCTGCAATCTATAAATAATAGTAAATCAAGGTTAATAAGATTTCTGAAAAACAATTTCGCTCATTCCGGCAACTTTTTCATTGTTCCTGTCAATAAAAATCCTGACAGTTAATTTTCCATCATTCACTTTCACCGCTTTTTCCGAAGTCCATTTAAATTCACCTGCTGCATTCGATAAAATACCTGCTTCAATTCCCTCAAACGAAATTTTTTGCCAGGTAGGTAAAGCTACATCTCCCATTTTTGCGCGAATCCGATAAACTCCGTTATGAACGTTTATTTCATAATCATACCAGTCATTCGGATTTGTGCATTCGGCTACAGAATTTTCAAATAACTTTTTTCCTAACCGAACATTACCGTCATTTCCCTTCGCTGCCCAATCAACCTTGTCAGTGATGTTCCATTTTCCAATTATCCATCCTGTTCCTGTATACAATTCAAATGCACTTGCATTTTTTTGATTGCCATTTTGCGAGCGTATTTTGCCAAAGAAAATCCTCCCCTTCGAGAAATTCTTTGTGAAACCAGTTGTCTGTTTAAAGTATAATTCAAATATCTGTGGAAAACCATTAACAACATTATTCTCGCAATCCTGAGCTGAAGGAATTGTGTCGGATTTAACAACAGAAAAAGTAAGGTGTCCCCAGATTTCATCGCCCCAAATGGTACCAATTAATTCTCCCCGTTGCAATTTTTGTCCGGGTTTTACTTCAATTTTTTTGTTATTCAGATGTTTATAAAAATAATATATTCCGGGCTGCGAATCGCTCTCAATTAACACGCAGGCCTCTTTCCCCGCTTTATCATGAATTTCATCTTCAATCCAAACCACTGTGCTGTTTTCGATGGCAACAATCCAGTGTTTTTCTATTCCCCGGGCATCATGCAAATCAAAATCTATGCCTGCATGAGTTGCAGTTCCTTCAGATTTTCTTTCGGCTAGACCGTTGTACGAAAACATATAGCTATCCTCTTCAGCACTCCATAAAAATCCATCGCTAAAACTGATTGGAAAAAGATAATTATTAGGGTCAAGCAGGGGAAGGTGATAATCAGATATGCAAATCAGCGCTTCCTTTTTCAGCAAACCATGTATTTCTTTATTGTCGGTAATCGCTTTAACATTTTTATTATCTGCCACAAAAATCCGCAATTTACCAGTAACAGTCGGAAGTGTTCGTCTGCTGACTTTTATTAAAGCTGTTTCATCGCCAATTTGCAAATGATTATAATGATTTTCAAGCCTGATAAGTTTTATTTCGGTGTCATTGTAAAAAATACTTTCGCCAACATTCATACTGAAATATGACGCATTTCCCCACGTAAAATCGGGTGTAGTCTGAATTTGTGCATTTACATTAAAAGCTAAAATCAGAAATATGAATAATATTTTTGAGAACCTGGTCAATCGTTGAATGGCTTTTTATTTTAATGTTGACCACCAAAATGAATATTAAACCATTTCAATGGAATAACGAAAGTACTATAATGAAATAGATTTTCCGATATTTGACCCGGAATTATGCAGGTTAAAATTATAATAGCACTCTATTTTCTTACAGTTTTAGCTGTAGGGATTTATTCTTACTTCAAGGTTAAAACTCCTGAAGATTATTATGTTTCAGGAAAAAGAGCAGGATTAATTCCGGTTTCAGGTAGTTTGCTGGCCACAATTTTAGGCGGCTCCGCTGTTTTGGGAACAATCGAACTTAGTCAAAAAATCGGATGGGCAGCACTCTGGTTTTTGTGCAGTGGTTCTTTTGGCCTGTTTCTGCTGGTGCCATTGACGAAGTATGTAAAGAAATACGGCAATTATACCTTACCTGAACTATTAGGCACTTTTTATGGGAAAAAAGCTGAAATAATCTCTTCGGTAATCATTCCTGTTGCTTGGATTGGAGTTATTGCAGTTCAGATTATTGCCGCGGCGCAAGTATTGGGAGGATTAGGATTTATAAGTTATACCAACGCTGCTATTTTATCGGGAGTGGTTTTTATTCTTTACACAGTTGCCGGTGGACAAATCAGTATTCTTAAAACTGATGTTTTTCAGTCTGTTATTATTATTGCGGGACTTATAATATTGCTGGCATTTTCTATAAAAAGTGGCGGATTACAATCTTCTCAATTGTTTAATTTCAGTTCGATGTTTAATTCCTCATTTTCATTGTTCGATTTAATAATTCTGATTTTTACATATTCGGTAACATTTGTGGTTGGTCCCGATATCTATTCACGTGTTTTTTGTGCAAAAGATGAAACAACTGCTACCAGAAGTATTATACTTGTAGCATTGATCTTAATTCCAGTATCATTTATTTTAACCTGGTTGGGAATTTACTCGGGGAATATTACAAACAACGGTATTATCAGCTTCGCAGGAAACTTGCTCCCAGACTGGGCTTATGGATTATTTATAGCGGCCCTTCTTTCTGCAGTGATGTCATCGGCGGCTACCATTCTGCTTACATCATCCATGATTTTAGGTGAAATAACAACCGGTAGTCTGAATCATAAAAAAGCATTATCCTACACGCATTTTTATGTCATTATTATTGGGGCAGCAAGTATTCTAATTGCACTTTTTATTACTTCAATCGTGCAAACACTTCTCTTCGCACTAACTGTTTTTTCAGGTGCTTTTGTCGTACCAACTTTAGCTGGGTTACTAAGCTTAAAAGTGAATAATAAAAGAGTTGTGGCGGCTATAATCGCAGGAGGAGTTTTAGCATTAACAGGAAAAATAATTCACGATTTTTACCATGATTTTATTGGCAGTTGCATCATATTATCAACTTATGTAATTAATGCCCTTTTCCTTTTTACAGGTTCGCGAAAACAATAAAATTGATTTATATCAGATTTGTTGAATCATTTTATTAAATAAAATTTTAAATTTGCAATGGAACCATTAAATATGCCCAAATGACCAAACCTTTAATTGTCTGCTTTTCGCATTCAAAAGAACACTTAGACCATCTGATTTGTGAGCTTCAAAATTATTTTGGCGCATCCTATGAAAAGTCAACTTTTCAAAAAGAAGACTCTTTGCTCGATTCATTAAAAGAAAATATTTCCAAAAGTCACGATCCAAAATTGCTGGTTATTGATATTAATAATTGCAGCGTTGAAACCATTCAATTTATAGAATGTGTTGACCAATCATGTCCAACAGCCAAAAAATTGATTATTGCAGAAAATCATCAACTTTCTGAAATACAAAAATTAACTAATAAAAAAAGTTCAATTCAGTTATTAAATCGCCCGTGGACTGCAACGGAAATGAATATTGCCTTAAACCTGGTATCTATAGCCTGTAAAAATCTTCAGCCGGCAATAAAAAATAACGACGAAGAATTGTCCTTTAAAGAAAAGTTTGAAGAAAAAGTAAATGAGCGGCTTCAAAAATTAATTGATGCCAACAGGGCAAAAGACAGTTTTCTTTCAGTTATCGCACACGATTTAAAAAGTCCATTTACTGCCTTACTTGGTATTTCCGAGATTTTGTTAAACGATTGGGAAACTCTTTCAGATAAACACAAACTTGATTTAGTTGGTGATTTGCATAAAACTTCAGAAGATACATACACCTTGCTTTTGAATTTATTGGAATGGGCAAAGTCGCAAAAAGACAAACTTGAAGTAACAATAAACGAAGTAAGGATTCATAATTTGGTAGATACAACACTTAAAGTGACCGAAAACAATGCTGTGGTTAAGGGAATAAAGATTCAAAATAAAATTGATGACGGGTTGAAAGTGCAAATCGATGAAAATATGATTGCGACTGTGTTCAGAAATTTAATTTCGAATGCAGTTCAATATACACAACCCGGTGGTAATATAAATATTACCGCAAAAGAGGATAAAGATTTTTGCACTTTTTGTGTTGCCGATAACGGTTCAGGAATTGACAAACCGCATATTCTGGAATTTTTCAACAAGGGTAACCGTAATAAGTTAAACGGAAATTCAAGAGCTTTTAAAGGTTTGGGACTAATTATCTGCAAAGATTTTGTTGAAAAAAATGGCGGGCAAATCTGGCTCGAAACCCAAAAGGGAGAAGGAAGTAAATTCTTCTTTACAGTTCCGTGCTAAACTTTCATATTTCTGCCGTTAAAACATCAATAAAATTATGTAACTCTTTATTCAGCAAAGGTTTCAATAAACTGTTTACCTTTTTATGATAATCGTTTAACCAGCTTTTTTCACGTATAGTTAATAATTCAGGTTTTATCAAAGTTGTATCAATCGGACAAACCGTTAATGTTTCAAAACCCAAAAATTGCCCAAATGCAGTTTTCTCCTTCTCAATACAAACCATCATATTTTCAGTTCTGATCCCATATTCTCCTTCACGGTAAAATGCAGGTTCATTTGACATTACCATTCCGGGATCAATGGAATTTGCATTGTACTCTGCCCTGATTGCCATCGGACCTTCGTGAACATTCAGAAAATGACCAACTCCGTGGCCTGTTCCGTGTCCGTAATTCATACCATTCTCCCACAGCGGTTTACGAGCTAAAATATCGAGTTGATATCCTTTTGTACCAACCGGAAAAACAGCCTGTGTCAGCGATATCATTCCTTTCAGAACCAGGGTGAAATCTGTTTTTTGTTGTTCTGAAACTTTGCCAAGAGCAACAGTACGTGTAATATCGGTTGTACCTTCGAGGTACTGTCCACCCGAATCGAACAATAAAATTCCGTCTGCTTCAACAGGCAAGGCATTTTCGGGACCAACACTTAAATGTACAATCGCACCATGACTTTTATATCCCACAATCGGGGGAAAACTTTCGCCTTTAAAATTGCTTTGCTTCGAACGAAATTCGGCCAGTTTTCTACCGATTTCGTACTCATTGATTTTTGATTTACCAATATTCGATTTCAACCAGAACAAAAATTCAACCAGCGCTACTCCATCTTTTATCATCGCCTTTTTAAATCCATTCAATTCTGTTTCGTTCTTTATAGCTTTTAAAAGCGATATTAACGAAGTTCCTTCAATTATTTCGTTGTTACCGACCAGTGAATTATAAATTGAAAAGTTTGCGGTTGAAGGATCAATAAAGATTTTTCTGCCTTTGATTTCAGACAGGAAAGAATAAAATTCGTCATAATTTTTGATACAAATTCCATCATTTTCGAGCGTGTTGTGTAATTCATCCGGTATTTTAGTTTTATCGACAAACAAATAATTTTCATCTTTTCCAACAAGACCGAAGCCGGTAAAAACAGGATTGTAATTGATGTCTGAGCCACGTAAATTATGCAGCCAGGCTAATTCATCAAGCATGGAAACCACGTGAAAATCGGCGCCGGCTTTATTTAAATTGTCAGCAAGTCGATGTTGTTTTTCCTTTCGCGAAAGCCCCGCAAATGAAGTACCCAACTCAAAAATTTCATCCTCTGAAATTTGTGGTCTGTTTTCCCAAATAAATTCAAATAAATCAGGTGTATTTTTCAATAATATTCCCTTTTCAGCCATTATTTTCCGAAGATTGCGATAACCGGCAACCGACATTGTCTGGGCGTCAATTCCCACCAGATCGCCTTTTGTTAATTTACCGGCCAACCATTCCTCAGGCGAAACTGCTTCAGGCACCCGCAGTTTGTGCATTGTAAAACCAGTTCCTTTAATTTGTTCGGCAGCCTGCAGAAAATAGCGGGTATCAGTCCATAAACCTACTTCTGTTTTGGTAACAATTACAGTTCCGAACGAGCCTGTAAAACCAGATATAAAAGCCCGGGTTTGCCACCTCGCGGGCAAATATTCACTTGAGTGTGGATCAGTTCCCGAAATATACCAGGCATCCAAAGCTAATTTTTGCATTTCAGAGCGAAGTGCTGCCAATCGTTGTTGAATGTCATTCATTTTTCAAAAAATTGCCTTACAAATTGTTTCATCGAACGAGCAGGAATATCGTCGTAACTAAACTCATTTTCAGCATAAAACCTGTATTCAAGAATATCGTCCATAGGTTTCAGATTATCTGTTGATTCAGGAATAACTTCGAAAGCCAAATCGATGGTAAAAACGCTAAAACCTGAAAAAATGTATTCGTTTGGCGCCGAAGAAATGTATTTCATCGATTTTACTTTCATTCCAAGTTCCTCAAAAAGTTCCCTTTTTAATGCATCTTCAACCGATTCGAAATGATCGACAAACCCACCTGGCAAATCCAGTTTTCCATAGTCGGGTTCAACTCCGCGGGTAACCAGCATCAATTTTCCATTTCCGTCGGTAACAAGGGCTGCAACCGCGGCCGAGGCATTTATGTAATAATGAAATCCGCATGACTTGCATTTCAGCGATCTTTCTCCTGCAATGTTAAAATCAGGAGACCCACATTTCGGGCAAAACCTGAGAACATTTAAAGGATGAGTTTTTTGCATTTATTGTACAAATTTCATGGCTTTCAACCAATTGTAAAACAAATCCGGCCACTGGTCAACCGGCAAATTCTTTTTCGTCATTCCAAAACCATGGCTGCCCTGTTGAAAAATATGCATTTCCGCCGGAATATCGTATTTCTTCAGTGCCAGATAAAAATCAACTGAATTTTGCGGAATAACAGCTTTGTCGTCATCGGCCAGAATCAGAAAGGTTGGCGGTGTTTCGGGTGTTACATTTAATTCATTTGAATATTGTTTTGCCAGCTTCCAGTCGTTTCCTTCGCCAATCAGGTTTTTGCGCGATCCCATGTGTCCAACAGCCTCGTTAAAACTGATAACCGGGTAAAGCAGCAACATAAAATCGGGGCGGCAACTTACCTGTTCAAGCGGATTCTTACTTTCTTTATTTCCTCTATCGAAAACAGTTCCAACTGTCGATGCCAGATGACCTCCGGCTGAAGAACCGGCAATTCCGATTTTATTCGGGTCAATCCCCCACTCCTTTGCATTCATCCGCACAATTCGCATGGTTTGCCGTGCATCGCCCGATGGGATTTCGTGATGACCATAAGGCAGCCTGTATTTCAGCACAATCCCAGCAACTCCTTTCGATTTCAGCCACTTCGCCATATCATATCCTTCGTGGTCCATGGCTTCCATGCCGTAACCGCCACCCGGGCAAATTACTACTGCAACGCCTGTATTTTTCTCTTTTTCAGGCAGATAAACATACATTTCTGCCTCAGAAACCTTGCGAACACGAACACCATCGAATTTCTCCTCAGGTTCTTTCATCCCATTATCGTTTGGCGCACCATTGGGCCAAACATTCAGGGTTTTATCCTGGGCAAACAGGGCGATTGAAGTAAAAAGAAGGGCTACAAACAAACTGAGTAATTTCATAAATTTATTTTTATTGTATTAATAAAGATAGCAGATAGTTATGATTCTCTATCTGTCTAAAACAAATAACAAAACATATCACTTCTTTAATCCTTTAAGAACCATAATTATATAATGTGTTGCCTGCGAAGTCTTTTAAATTTTAATTCGGCCAATTGATTTTTAATGTATTCCTTTTCTTGTTCAAAAGTCATATTCATTATCTCAATGCTCAGTTTATCACGAATCACTCGCATTTTTTTTACTAAATCTGTTTTATTCGAAATCCTTTTCATAGTCAAAAATTTCTTTTGGTGTTCGTATTTCAGTCATTTGATAACCTTCCCTAAAGTTTATGGAATTGTATCCTCTAATCTTTTCAAGGTTTACAATATGTTTAAAATTCCAACTTACCAAAACATCCGCTTTATTTATTGTGCTAAAGCAATATGCTGGCAATCTGCACGACTAGTTATACCAACTACTTTTTCTGCAATATATTTATCAGAAAGATCTCTTGCTTCATTAGTTAATTCAACTCTTTCAATTAAGTTAACTGATAATGATTCATAGAAATCCTGAATATAAACCGGAGCTCTGTAAAGTTATAATTCTAAAATTTCAGAAACAATTATCTTAATCCCCTTCTCAACTATTTTTTCAAAAAAGGGTTTGGTTTCCTTTTCAAATTCATTATCAAAGTAACCTCCAAAAACAGAAGTATCGATGTAAATTCGTCTTATCATTAAAGCAAAATTACAAAATTTTAAATCAGGATACAGTTTCGTCTTTACTTGAAAAGAAATAAGTAGAAATCAGAAAACTCAAGCTGAAATATAAACCGCAAAACACAAAAAATTAATATGTCTATTTCGTTTTTGCTCCCACAAAGTAGTGTTCTTTATCGTTGAACAAAATATTGAATGTGGTTAACGAACCATAAATTCTTGTAATATATTGCTGCAAATCAACTTTTTCTTCATCGGTTAAAACACTATGACTGTTAATGTTTTGCTCTAATACACGTAACCTGTCGCGCAGCATTACAATTTTGTGAAAAAACACCTCAACAGGAATTTCCTTTGGCAGCAAACTCTTGTTGGCAGGTTGTAACAACATTGTTCCCCCAATCCATTTTTCGCCCAACGGTACAACTTCGTTTAACGATGCGTATTTATCCAAAACATAACTCATTACATTTTCAATTTCGTTAATGGAGATACCGCTTTTGGGAGCGTCTTCGTTTCTTGTTAAAACCGTTAAATCGGTATTTCTTTTGGTGATTTCCATTTTACCACCGCGTTCGAAGAAAATTTCATACGCTGTTAAATTGTTTTTACTCACAATACCTTCGCCGTAACGCGGATGATCAACCCTTGATCCTACTGATAACTCTTCCATGGTTAAAAATAAAATATGTTTTTTTTTGATTGTAAAAATATGGTTTTCTTTCCTATTTCAAAGGCGAATCGGGTTCTTTGGCAAAAGTTCTGTAAATAAATCCGTCAACCAAATCAGCCCACAATTTTGCCACAAGTACTGTAGCTTTTCCTTCTATAAATTTGAGAATTAATTTGCGCCTGCGCCATTTTACCGATCTGTAAATATAATAAGCGCACTTTTCCGCCGACATCATTTTGTTTTCATCGCGGGGTGTTTCGCCTTGCTGGCTGCCATCGGCTACCAGTGCATGTTTTCGTATTTCAGAAGTTGTAAATCCGGGGGCGGCAACCAATACGTGCAAACCCGATCTCCGGTTCTCGATACGAACTGAATCCAGAAATCCGCGCACAGCAAATTTAGATGCTGAATAACCCGATCTGCCGGGCAAACCAACATAACCACCAACTGAAATTACTCCAACCAGCGATCCTTTTGATGAAAGCAAATAGGGCAATGCAAACTTAGTGCAATATACTGTTCCCCAAAAATTCACATCCATTACTCTCCTGATTACCTGCAATTCAACATTTTCCAATACAGCACGCATCGAAATTCCTGCGTTGTTGATTAAAACATCTATTCGTCCAAATTTTTCGATGGTACGATCGATCAGATTTTTACAATCCTGCTCGTTTGTAACATCTGTTTTTGCCAAAAGAAAATCAACTTTCGGAAATTGTTTTTCAATCTCCTGCAAACGGTCGAGACGACGTGCAGCCAGCGCCAGACGCCAGCCTTCAGATGCATATTTTTCTGCCAACGCCTTACCAATTCCTGATGACGCTCCGGTAATTACAACAACTTTATTTTGCATAATAAATTATCAATATGAAAAATGCTGCTTGTGAAAATGAAATGCAAAGTAGCAATTATATTGATTAAAACCTATGATAATAACTGTTGTAAAACAAGTACACGTTATTTCCCGAAAAGTTTTTTTAGTTCTTTTCCCAGTTGATTCACCGAATCCTTTAATCCGTCTTTGGCGGCATTAGTTATGGTTTTGCGGGTTTCCGACAAATCAATTTTAACTTCAGGTTTGTTGACCGGACCGCTGATATTAACCCCAGCCGGAACTACCGTAATGCTCTTATTCCCGGGAATGACACTTAATATGTTCTGAATATCAGTTCCAAAAGCATCGCGGTTCACTTTAAAATCGAGTCGCATATTAAGAATATTTGAAGCACTTAATGTACCCAAAACTGTTGTTTCCTGACCGGCAACTTTTGTTTTAAATGGTTTGAGGTCGATATTTCCATTTTCGATGATAAAGTTGGCTTTAAAATCTTCAATATCCACATTTCTCAACTTTTCGGGTAACAAAATACCTTTCAACTGCTTGAAAACAGGTGAATCAACAATCCGCAGATTCACTGTATTAAAAATCCCCGATCCATCCACCGAAGCCGGAATAATTTTGAAAGACGGTGTCAACTGGCCTTTCATTTTCAGGTTGGCACTCATTTTTCCCTGGCTTTGACCGGCAATTGGGGCCATTTTTTGAAATCCGCTCAATGACTGGAATGCAATTGGAATATCAAACCTTACCACTTCAAATCCAAAATCAACAAAAGGCTGATTTTGTGGTGTGTTTTCGTACGAACCTGAAAGCTTCAGTTCACCGTCGAGTGTGTTCATATTCAGCCCGTTCAATATCAGCTTTCCGTTTTTTGCAGTAATTAAACCGGTGATGTTTGTCAAAGGAAGTTTATCGAAAACAGCCTTATCAATGTTAGAACGAAATGTAAAATCAATATCTTTGGGAATATCGAAAACCAATTTCTCAGAGGTTGCCGGAGCAGTTGAATTCACAACTGTTTCAGTAGTTTTATTGTTTTCATTTATAACACTTTTCTCTTTTTTCTGAAGTCGTAAAAGCTCGTTTACATTTACGAACGACGAAACCATTTGTAAATCACCCCTCAAAACACCGTCCTTAAAGATGTAATTCAGGTAATTAAAAACCTTTCCGGTGAGGTTGAAATCGCTCTGCCCCAATTTCATATTTAACTGAGTCAGATTCACACTTTGCGGCGAAAAATCGAGTTTTCCACTGGGAACCAGAATTTTCTGTGTCAGGTTTGGAGAATCGTATAAAAAGTTGTCGAGTAAAACAATTCCGTCGGAGTTGATTTTATCGTATTGCTCATTTTCGATGGAAGAGTAATTTCCTTTTACAAAAAGGTTGGCATCAATTGTACCCGATATATTTACACTATCAAGCGGAAGCGCATTTTTTAACTGATCGAAATTGACAGTACCCACAAATGCTCCGTCGAACCAGGGATCTGAAACCAGGTTTTTGAGTAAGAGTGTTAAATCGACCGGATTATTTTTTATCTCCAAATGTGCATTTTTGATGCGAATCTCGGTTAAATCCAAAACACCCTGCGGTTTGGTGAGAGAAATATCCGCCTTGATATTTTTAATCTCTTCCGGAAGATCGGTATATTTAAAATTGCCATCAGCCACATCAATCTTCAAATCGACTGCCGGGTAAATTTCTTCAAAATACAAACCTTTAACAGTGCCTGAAATTGATGCTGTTCCGCTGGTTTTAATTTTTTTCAAATAATCTTCGTAACCAGGCGGCACCAACGCAAGGAAGTTCTCAAAGTCTGAATTTTTGGTTTTCAGCGTTAAATCGTAAAATGCACTGTCTGAAGGCATTTGAATTAAACCGGTAACTTCCATCGGTAAACGGTTTAGCAACAATTCATTTTCTTTGATAAGAATGTCCATTTTTTCGTAATCTACATTCAGCAGCGTTGTTGTTTCCAGCGAAATGTTCGAGATGTATCTTACTCCTTTATAATCAGTTGAAAATCTTTCAGCTTTTCCATCAACCAGTAATTCTGTGGAAGTGCCATACATTTTTCCTTTCACATCGAGATTAACTTCGTCAAAAATAGTTATCAGGTTTGTTTCCCTGTCATTATAAATTATCGATGCATTTTTAATTTCAATTTTTTCCAGTTGCAACGTAAACGGTTCTTCCTGTTCTGCTTGTGCAGAAGTAGCTGAAATACCGGGCACAGCTTCTGCCTCATTGGTAATATCCCAATTCGCGTTTCCGGTTTTCCCTTTAATCAAATTTAATTTTGGCTGAGCCAGATTGATTTCTTCGATGCTTCTTCCCGATTTTTTGAATAATGACATCAAACTCATTTTTGCCCGGGCATTTTTAATGGTCAGCAATGTATCAGGCTGAAATTCACCTTTCCCTACGACAGAAACATTTTGTAATTCAAGCGTAACTTTGGGGAAACTGCGAATCAGTGAAAGTTTATAACCTTCGAATTCAATTTCGGCATTGAATTGCTTAGCGAGGGTTGATTTTGCCGCATTGATTAAAGCAGGTTTAAAAAATACGGGGATTGCCACTAAAGCGACAACCAACAACAGAACTATTACGGCAATTATAATTACTAACTTCTTCATTTATTAAATTTTAGACAAAAATAAGGAATCGGATTTCAATGAAAGACAGGTTTTTGTTAATTTCTGATCCTTTATGTTATAAACACTAAAATTCGTCTAATGTTATTTTGCGTAACAATTGAAGTGCAGTTTGGCTCGAACGCAGGATATTTCGTTCGCGGTTATCGCCGAAAACAAATTTTTGGGCAATTACCGTATTTTCACTGGCAACCGCAATCCAAACCGTTCCAACCGGCTTTTCTTCAGAACCGCCTTCCGGACCGGCAATTCCGGTAGTAGCAACTGCAATATCAGCATTTAAAATCCGCCGTGCCCCAATTGCCATTTCTTTGGCTACTTCTTCACTCACCGCACCAAAATCAAAAAGAGTCTCGGTTTTAACGCCCAGTATTTTTTCCTTTATTTCATTTGAATATGCGGTAACCGAACCATTGTAAAACGCTGAGCATCCGGGAACCGAAGTAATTAGATGCGAAATGTAACCGCCGGTACAACTCTCGGCAACTCCCAGGGTTTTTCCATTGAGTTTTAGTGAACGGCCAATTACTTCTGCCATTGTTTCGTTGTTGTAACCATAAATATGTTCAGGAATTATTTGCTGAAGTTTTTGGATTTCCTTTTCAACCAGTTTTTCGAGTAAAAGTTTATCTTTTCCCATTGCTGAAAGCCGCAGCCTGACCGCCATTGGACTTGGTAAATAGGCCAGTTTTATGTTTTCCGGAAGTGCATTTTCCCAGTGTTCTATTTTTTCGGCAAGCATCGATTCAGGAAGACCCTGTGTTAAAACCGTTTTGTGATAAATTGATTTGGTTTTTCCGCTATTTATCAGTCTTGGGAAAATTTCGTATTCAACCAGGTATTTCATTTCGAACGGAACACCGGGCACCGACACAAAAATAGTATCGTTTCTTTCGAACCACATTCCGGGAGCTGTGCCCAGTTTATTGAATAAAACCGTGCAATTCTCCGGAACCAAAGCCTGGTCGCGGTTCAACTTATTAATATCAATATTTCTTTTTTCGAAACGGTTTTTGATGTGCTGAAAAGTTGGCTCATGAAAAACCAGTTTTGTATTGAAATATTCGCAAAGTGTATTCTTTGTAATATCGTCCTTAGTTGGACCCAAACCGCCTGTAATCAGCACCAAATCAACTTTTTCCTCAGCCTTTTTCAAAGCCTCAACAATGTGGTTGTGGTCATCGTGAACCGAGGTAATCTGGTAAATTTCGATTCCGTTCAGATTAAACTGTTCTGCTATCCAGGCTGAATTGGTATCGACAATCTGCCCGATTAAGATTTCGTCGCCAATGGTAATTATTTCTGCTTTCATTTCTTTTCAAAGGTTTTTAAGTGCGCCAACCGCTGTAATAATGTTGGGTGTGAGTAATGGAAAAAAACATAGGTTTTGTGAGGTGTTAAATTGCTCAGGTTTTTCACCGAAAGTTTTTTCAGGGCTGATGCAAGTGCTTCAGGTTTAAAATTAACAGCTGCAAATTCATCGGCCTGGTATTCATTTTTCCGCGAAAGGAGATTCATAAAAATCCCCAAAACAAATGAAACCGGCGAATACAAAATGCCAAAAGCCACCAAACCGATGTGAAAATTTGGCTCTTCAACGCCAAGCGCTTTGCTCAGGTTTGCATTGTTAATCAGCAATGAAAAAATAAACAGTACAATTCCTGTTTGAACCAGCGAAATCATCAATCCCTGAATTACGTGTTTCTTTTTGTAATGACCTATTTCGTGCGCCAAAACTGCCACCAGTTCATCGGTTTCCATGTCGTTGATTAAA
>DATITY010000332.1:0-23692 GCA_035467235.1 Draconibacterium sp.
TAACTTTTTGGCAATTTTTCCCCGGGATATCTTATTGCCCATTCTTTCCAGAATAGTTTTACTTCACGCTTCATTTCTTTTGAAAGTGATAAAATTCCAAACAAATTGGGAATTGTCATTAAGACTATGGTAATGCCGGAAAGAGTCCAGATAATAGTTGTGTCGGTAAATGATGCGAAGAAAAATCCAATCACATAAATAATATGGTAGTAAATGACCTTGCTCGATCCGAACAAATAAGTAACTGCCCTGTCGCCATAATACGACCAACTGATTGCAGTTGAAAAGGCAAACAAAAGCAACCCGAAAGCAACCACATATTTCCCGTAATCGCCAAACCAGCTACGCGAAAAAGCTACTGTTGTTAGTGGTGCGCTGTGCAAAAGCGATTTTCCGGTCAAACTCAGTCCAGGTTGACTAACAAGTTTTCCTGCATTGAAAAGGACTACCCCGTTAAATGGTTGATTGTTCATCCAAACTTTTACATTTTCGGCAACTGAACGCGAATGAAGCATCGTTGGCTGATTCTCAATAGCACCGTCTATAACCTTCAATTCCCCTGAAAATAATGGAAGTTCGGTTTTTTTCGCTATGAAGTGATAAAGCGTTTCCACATCTTTTTGATTTTTGTCTGAAAAGGTTTCATTTAGTACCATCAAATCAGCTTCCTGAAATTTATTTTCGAATTTTTCATTCCAGACACCCGATGAAAGAATTACCAATCCGGTAAGCGTACAAATAATAATGGTATCGATAAAAGGTTCAAACAAAGCAACCAACCCTTCGGAAACAGGTTCGTGGGCGCGGGCTGCAGCATGTGCGATAGGTGCCGATCCTTGTCCGGCTTCATTCGAAAACAAACCACGGTTAACTCCGCGGTTAAAAGCAAAAGCAACACTTCCACCCAAAAATCCACCAACTGCGGCCGTTCCGGTAAAAATATCGGTTGCAATTGTTACAATCGAAGGTATAATATTTTGATAGTTGTAAAGTATTACTGCAATGGCACCCAGAAAATAAACAATGGCCATAAAAGGTACCAGTTTCTCAGTCACTTTGGCAATTCTTTTAATACCGCCGATTATTACTATCCCAAGAATCAATGCAAGAACTCCTCCGGTTAACATGTGATTGATTCCAAAAGTTTCAAAAAGCGAATTAGAAATGCTGTTGATTTGCGGCAGATTTCCTGTTCCAAACGACGATAAAACCGTTGCAACTGCAAAAATTGCTGCCAGCCATTTCATATTCAACCTGTTTTTCATATAATACATCGGACCGCCGGAAATTGAACCATCCTGCGCGGTTTCACGGTATTTATGTGATAATGTGACTTCAACAAATTTGGTAGTCATTCCAACTGCGGCTGTAACCAGCATCCAGAAAAGCGCCGCCGGACCGCCCAAATGAATTGCCAGCGCAACACCGGCAATATTACCTGTTCCAACAGTTCCCGACAATGCTGTTGCCAGGGCCTGAAAATGCGAGGTGTCGCCAACATCACCGGGGCGGTCGAACTTTCCGCGAACAATGCGAAAAGCCGGTTTCAGGTAACGGAATTGTGGAAATCGGAGATAAATTGTGAAAAATAAACCTGTGCCCAATAACAAAAAAACGAACCATTGCGATCCGCCAATATGACTGTCAATTAAAGAAAGGATTTCATTGAGTTTATTCATTACTGGTTGGTTTTTTAATAATTTCCGCTAAAAATAGTAATCTCTTGCAATTTGAAACTATTGCTGAATTGTTTAATTGAAAAATTGTAAAAATAAAAACCGGATAAGATGATTTAAAAAGAAATAGTTTAAATTTGAATTCAATTTTAAAAACAAAGCCATGTTACCAAAATTTTTACTCGCCGACAACTCACAGGAAACACCTGAAACCATTTTCGTAGTTCATACCGAAACTCCCAGATTTATTATAGAATCTGATATCGATGATTTTTGGAGCAACCAGGAAATTCACTGGATTGATGGTGAACCGGGTGATGAAGAAATGATTGCCGACCTCGTGGAAGCCGCTGAAGAGTTTCTGGAAAAGGAATTCGAAAACGAAGAGCTTTTGGATGAAGATGATGATGAGAAATAAATAAATACAATACTGTATTCAATACCTGAAATCGTGTGAATTTCAAAACAGTTGCCAGGCCTTTTTCAAACCATCGGCAGGGCCACGCCGGAATCACACGTGATTTTCAAAAAAACACAGCTCTTTTTTTTAAAAACACACGTGATTTTTCAAAAAACACGTTACATTTTTGGTAAAACGTAACGTGTTTTTTGTAAAACGTAAGGTGGTTTTTTTACAGACCTTAAAAAGCCGTTTAAAAAACCTTTTGGTACTTCAGGTTTTTGAGCATTTCTTTCAGCTCGGTACCGGGTGCAAATACGGTTCGGGCACCTTTCACCGATCGGGATGTTACATCTTCGGCACTGTCCTCGCCAATGCTTGCAAGGCTGATTCGCAGGCTGCCCAGTTCGGCCAGCCGTACGATTTGTCCATCGGCCAACGACATTTTTATTACTTCGACCAGGGCATACAACACCGCACGGATATCGGCCCCGCTCACTGTACTCATCATTTCAATACTTTTGGTAAGCTTGCCAAGCGTCATTTCACCTGACGATTGTGTTGAGGCATAGAACTTTTTTACACCACCTTCGGGCACACCGGGCTGCCCCTTTTCGATAACTTTAAATTTAACTGCCATAATTTGAATTATTTATTGGTTTAACATATCCGCCTGGGGCGGGATTATTTAGATTGAACTAATGATTTTTTTTGTGCTTGACTCGATTTCATTTATCATGGGGTACAACATATTAATGAGCTTTTTTTAACGTGTTTAAAAGTATATAAACAGATTTGTTTTACAAGGTTAATTGAATTATTTTTTGTCGGTAATGCTATATAACCTTAAATCCTCAGGAAAATAAATCATGCTACATTCAGTTTTGCACAACTCCTTTCAACGACAACTTAATTCTTTTGCGGGCAACATCAAAAATTCTTTTAAAAGCGAATTATTTTCAGCAACTTTAAGAAATATTCATAAACTTATTATATCTAAACCAAATGAGTGAAACAGCAAATCTTACCAAAGAACAGGGGCGCATATTATCGATCGACTTTTTCCGTGGATTTACAATGTTTATGCTGGTGGGCGGCGTTGAGGGATTATTTTCAAATCTCGATCCTGCCAAAGTCGGCCCTGTAATCCATTTTTTTCAGCAGCAGTTATCTCATGTTCCCTGGGAAGGACTTCACGCATGGGATTTGATACAACCATTTTTTATGTTCATTGTGGGTGTTGCAATGCCGTTTTCGTTATCGCGAAGATGGGAAAGAGGAGACAGCTGGAAAAAAACATTTTACCATGTGTTAACGAGGTGTTTTTTCCTGCTTGTAATTGGTTGGGCAATAAGTTCGAGCGCAACCACATCCAACTTCAACAATGTAATGGCGCAATTGTCAGTTACTTATTTGATAGCTTTTCTGATCATGCGCAAACAAGTCAAGTGGCAGTTGATCATTTCCTTTGCATTGATTCTTGTTTCAGATTTACTTTACCGTTTTTGGCCGGTTGAAGGATTTAACCAGGCATTTGTTGCCGGCAAAAATTTTGGATCGTGGACAGACATGATGCTGACAGGAAGCATTGAACATGGCGACTGGGTGCCATTTAACGCAATACCAACAACAGCACACACCATTTGGGGAGTACTTGTTGGAATGCTTTTAATGAATGACTGGTCGCCGCGTAAAAAGATAATTACACTTTTAACCATTGGAACGGCAGGTGTAATTATTGGATTTGCCATGAGCCCGTTTATACCGATAATCAAACATATTTGTACGAGTTCGTTTATTATTGTAAGTGGCGGATGGTGTTTAATCGGAATGGGAATCTCTTACTGGTTTATCGATGTTTTGAATTTCAGAAAGATGCCGATGTTTTTTGCGGTTTTTGGAATGAATCCGCTGTTTATTTACCTAATGGCAGGCAGTTTCAGAAATTTTTTCCGTGGTTTAACCACACCGTTTATTTCACGGATTTTTGCCTGGACTAACGAAGTAACCATCATTGTAATTTCAACCATAATTATTGCGGCAATGTTGTGGTATGTTTGTTACTTTCTTTATAAACGGAAGATATTCATTCGTTTGTAATTTAATTCTGATTTACCCCTTTTAGCGATAACTGAATCCGTTTGCGTGCAACATCAATTTCTTTAATCCTGACTTTTATATGTTGCTGAAGTTTAACGATTTCGTTGGGGTCGGAGATAAACCTGTCGGCCATTTCTGAAACATGAATCAACCCCGATTCCTTGATTCCCAAATCGACAAAGGCGCCAAAATTGGTGATGTTGTTTACTATTCCGGGCAGTTCCATTCCTTCGTGCAGGTCTGTTATCGAACGGATTCCCTCGGCAAATTCAAATACTTTGATTGGTTTTCGAGGGTCGCGGCCGGGTTTTAAGAGTTCGTTTTTAATATCGTTTAATGTTGGCAATCCAACTTCTGTAGTAACATATTTCTGAAAATCGATTTTTGAGACCAGTTCTTCATTTCGCACCAAATCAGTGATTTCGCATTTCAGATCTTTGGCAATCTGTTTCACAATTTTGTATGATTCAGGATGAACCCCGGAATTGTCGAGAGGGTTCTTTGCGTCAGGAATCCTTAGAAATCCAGCCGATTGCTCAAAAGCAGCCGGGCCCATTCTTGCCACTTTTTTCAACTCTTCGCGCGAAGTAAACGGACCGTTTTCTTTTCTGTAATTGGTAATGTTTTCTGCCAGTGTTGGTCCTAACCCTGAAATATAGGTAAGCAAATGTTTGCTGGCTGTATTCAGATTTACACCAACCGAGTTCACGCTTAGCTCAACCACCGAATCGAGACTGTTTTTCAGTTTTTTCTGATCAATATCGTGCTGATATTGTCCGACACCAATGCTTTTCGGGTCGATTTTAACCAGTTCGGCCAGCGGGTCCATTAATCTCCGTCCGATGGAAACCGCTCCACGAACTGTAACATCATACTGCGGAAATTCCTGCCGGGCAACCGGCGATGCTGAATAAACAGAAGCGCCATCTTCGCTAACAACATAAACCCGCAACTCACGGTCGAAATGAAGTCGTTTGATAAAAGCTTCTGTTTCCCGACTGGCTGTTCCGTTTCCAATGGCTACTGCTTCTATTTTGTACATTTCAACCATCGAACTCAGTTTTTTGGCAGCCATTTTAAACTCTTCCTGCGGTTTGTGCGGGAAAATAGTTTCGTTGTGCAGCAGGTTTCCCTGTTCATCGAGACAAACAATTTTACAACCTGTGCGATATCCGGGGTCGATTGCCAGTATTCGTTTCTGCCCTAAAGGTGGAGCAAGCAAAAGTTGCCGCAGGTTTTCAGCAAAAACCCGGATGGCTTCTTCATCGGCCTTTTCTTTTGAGGAGTTGGCAAACTCTGTTTCAATCGATGGCTGAATCAATCGTTTCAGACTGTCTTTTACAGCCATTTCAACATGGTCGGCACAGGTATTTAATCCGGTTACATAAAAGCGAATCAGGTGTTCCAGGATTTTATCACTGTCAGGAGTGATTGAAACCCGCAGAAAACCTTCGTTTTCGCCACGGCGCATAGCCAGCAAACGATGTGACGGGCATTTTTTCAGTGGTTCTTTCCAGTCAAAATAATCGCGGTATTTTTCACCCTCTGTTTCTTTACCTTTTATCACTTTTGAAATAATTTCAGCGCTGTTATCAAATCCGCGACGGACGATGTTTCTGGCTTTTTCGCTTTCACTAATCCACTCGGCAATAATATCGCGGGCGCCTTCCAACGCATCTTCAACAGTTTTCACACTTTCATTTAAAAACGATGCAGCCCTTGATTCGATGCTCCTCTCCAACTGTTTCATGATAATTTTTGCCAGCGGCTCCAGCCCTTTTTCTTTGGCAATGGTTGCTTTTGTGCGGCGTTTGGGTTTATACGGCAGGTAAATGTCTTCCAGTTCAACTGAATCGTAACAACTAATAATCCGGTTTTTGAGTTCAGGCGTTAAAAGTTCCTGTTCTTCGATGGTTTTCAGAATGGTTTCCTTGCGTTTTTCGAGTTCGGTGTATTTTTCGTTTAGCTCTTTTATATTCAAAACCTGAACTTCGTCGAGGCTCCCGGTGCGTTCTTTACGGTAACGCGAGATAAAGGGAACTGTAGCGCCTTCATTCAAAAGGCTAATGGTATTTGAAACCTGGGTTTCTTTAATCCCGAGGTTTTGGGAGATTATTTCGATAATTCTTGTGCTCATTTCAGTGTAATTTTTCAGATTGCAAAGGTAGAAAAGAAATTGCAGTTGTATCAGGTATGCTGCTGACTCAAGTCACCTGTTCTCTAATCCATGTTGGTTTTTTATGATTTGAAGAAATAAATAATGGTTCTTTTCAAGAGTTAGCATTAACCCAACGGAGCTTAAATATGAATTCTTTTATGCGTAAATTGTCCGAGGGAATTTCGTTAAGAGTAAAATCAGTATATTTGAAATAAAAACGATGAACACAATCGAGCTAAAAAATACTTTACATCAATTAATTGATTCAACAAATAATGACCATTTACTTTCCAGGTTTTATTCTTTAATAGTTACAATTAAAGAACACCCGGAAGGGAAACTTTGGAACAGGCTTTCTCAGGAAGAAAAGGATGAATTACTTCTGTCGGATATGGAATCCAATGATCCGGAAAATCTGATTCCACATGAGGAGCTTGAAAAGAAGCACAGCAAATGGCTTTGACAATCTTTTGGTCGAAAAAAGCTGATGAAAAATTTGATCAAATAATCAAATTTTAATTGAGGAATGGGGTGAAAAAACTACAAAATCTTTTATTAGAAAAGTCTATGATTTCCTCGAAATACTGCAGGAATTTCCTGAAATTGGTACTGTGGAAAACAAGAAAAGTAATATCAGGGGCTTTGTCATTATAAAGCAGCTTACACTTTTTTACAAAATACAACAGGATAAGATCATCCTTTTAAATTTCTATGATAACAGGATGAACCCCAGGAGAAAGAAATATTAACAAAGTGAAAGTCATCTTAACAATCTTGCCGATTATTTTTAGTAATAGAATACAGCTTTTTACGAGTTGAGAAAATAAAGAACGGTTCCGGATTTCCATGAGAGCAGCGATTTCCTTCCCGATAGTCAGGTGTGCAAATCGCTGATTTTTGCATGCGCAGATTGGAAACCGCGCCTCCCATTAAGACTTTGACTTTCCCAAGTCAAGAAAAAAGGATGTTGGATGTTGGAAACTTGATTGCTATCGAGTCCAACTCCCGACTCCGGTTCCATTTCCGGGTGTATTGGTTTTTAACCGCCGACCGCCCACAAAAAGCGCGGTTGCGTACCTCGCCACCTTTATTTTAAACTTTTTTCTTAACCTTGAACTTTAAACCTTGAACTTTAAACTTTAAACTTCTATTTTTGTGGCTCAAATAAAAAAACAGGAATAGATGTTTGAGAATTTAAGCGACAGGCTGGAAAGGTCATTTAAGCTGTTAAAAGGCGAAGGGAAAATTACTGAAATCAACGTTGCAGAAACGTTAAAAGAAATTCGTCGTGCATTACTTGATGCTGACGTAAACTTTAAAATTGCCAAACAATTTACCGACGATGTAAAAGAAAAAGCGCTTGGACAGCAGGTTTTAACTGCTGTAAAACCAGGGCAACTGATGGTGAAAATTGTAAAAGACGAGCTGACCATGTTAATGGGTGGCAAGTTTACCGATATCAACCTGAAAGGAAAACCATCGGTGATTTTAATGGCGGGGTTGCAAGGTTCCGGAAAAACCACTTTCTCGGGCAAACTGGCGCTGATGCTGAAAAGCAAAAAAGGACGCCACCCGTTGCTGGTTGCCTGCGACGTTTATCGTCCGGCAGCCATCGAACAGTTAAAGGTGTTGGGTGCACAAATCAACGTTCCTGTTTATACCGAAGAGGGAAATCTGGACCCTGTTAAAATTGCAAAAGCTGCAATAAGCGAAGCGAAAGATAAAGGGTACGATATTGTGATTATCGATACCGCAGGTCGTTTGGCCATCGACGAGCAAATGATGAACGAAATTGCAGCAGTAAAAGACGCTGTGAATCCCGACGAAATATTGTTTGTAGTTGATTCGATGACAGGTCAGGATGCAGTGAATACCGCCAAAGAATTTAACGACCGGTTGGATTTCGACGGCGTTATTCTGACTAAATTAGATGGTGATACCCGCGGTGGAGCTGCTCTTTCGATTCGTGCAGTTGTTGAGAAACCAATCAAATTTGTAGGAACTGGCGAAAAACTCGATGCCATCGACATTTTTCACCCTGATCGTATGGCCGATCGTATTCTTGGAATGGGTGATATTGTTTCGCTTGTTGAAAAAGCACAGGAACAGTTTGATTCGGAAGAAGCCCGGAAACTACAGAAAAAGCTGGCTCAGAATACTTTCAATTTCAACGATTTTCTGAAACAGATTAGTCAGATTAAAAAAATGGGTAACCTGAAAGATGTTGTCGGAATGATTCCTGGAATGGGCAAGGCAATGAAAAACCTGGATATTGACGATGACGCATTTAAGCATATCGAAGCGATTATTCATTCTATGACACCAAAAGAACGCGAAGAACCGGCAATAATAAACGGTAGCCGCCGCAAAAGGATTGCCGAGGGTTCGGGTACAAATATTCAGGAAGTTAACCGGTTGCTGAAGCAATTTGACGAAACCCGCAAAATGATGAAAATGGTTTCGCAGGGTAAAAATGTGCAACGAATGATGAGCGGGATGCAACAGCCGGGAAGAAAGTTCTGATAAGTTTAAAGTTTCGGGTTTAAAGTTAAAGTTCAAGGTTCAAAGTAAAGTTTAAAGTTTTGGCAAATGATATTAATTGACGGTAATAAAGTGGCCGCTGAGATGAAACAGGAGATTGCGGAAGAGGTAATTAAACTGAAGGCAAAAGGAGGCAGATCCCCACATTTGGCAGCCATACTTGTAGGCCATGATGGAGGTAGTGAAACTTATGTGGCTTTTAAAATTAAGGATTGCGAAGCGGTTGGATTCAAATCGTCGCTCATAAGATATGAGGACAATGTTGCAGAAGTAGAACTGCTGGAAAAAATACATGAACTAAATGAAGATGAAAATCTTGATGGGTTTATCGTTCAGTTACCTTTACCAAAACACATTTCGGAACAAAAAGTAATCGAGGCAATCAATCCGCGAAAAGATGTTGATGGTTTTCACCCGGCAAATGTAGGCCGCATGGTTATTGGTTTGCCGTCGTATATTTCAGCAACGCCTTTTGGAATTGTTGAATTGCTGAAACGTTATAAAATTGAAACCAATGGTAAAAACTGTGTAATTGTTGGCCGTAGTAATATTGTTGGCCGCCCGTTAAGCGTTCTAATGTCGCAAAAGGCGGTAAATGCAACGGTTACAGTGGCTCACAGCCGTACAGAAAATCTGGAAGAAGTTTGTCGTAATGCTGATATATTGATTGCTGCCATGGGTGTACCCGGATTTATTAAAGGTAACATGGTGAAGGAAGGTGCGGTGGTTATCGATGTTGGAACTACGCGCGTTAAATCTGATCAAACAAAATCAGGGTGGAAATTGAAAGGCGATGTTTTATTTGAAGAGGTTGCTGAAAAGTGCTCGTATATTACTCCAGTTCCCGGTGGCGTTGGTCCAATGACAAGGGTTTCGCTGTTGCAAAATACTTTACTGTCAGCAAAAGGAGAGATATATAAATAGAGAAAAATTATATAAAATACGTTTGGAAGGAGGCTAAATTTGGTCTCCTTTTTTTTATGTCATTTTTAGAATCAATTTAAACTAACGTAAATGGGAAGTATTCGGGCTTCAAAGTTTTGATTTGAACTAATTCTTAAATTATTTTTTTATTTTTGGATTTGTAACTTAATAGAAAAACCAAATTAATTCAGGATGGAAAGTGTTGATAATAAGGAGGAAATGAGAAATTCTGATAGTAAATTCAATCAGGAGATTCATTCGAAAGTAGTGAGAGCCGGGAAGAGAACCTATTTTTTTGATGTTAAGAGTACCCGAAACGAAGAGTTTTACCTAACCATCACCGAGAGTAAAAAGAGATTCGAGGACAACGGGAATTTTCATTACGAGAAACACAAAATCTTTTTGTACAAGGAAGATTTCGAAAAATTCACTGAAGTTTTACATGAAATCATTAATTACATCAACGAAAATCAAACCGAATCCATAGTTGAAGATATACAATTAAATCCTGCTGCTGAAAGCGAACCGGCAGTAAATTATTCCAATGTAGATTTTGAAGATATTTAAATTTTAAATATTTTCTTTTAACAACCAGGTGAAATAGATTTCAAATCAATTCACTAAACTCCAGCCAGCGTAACTCTTTTTCGTCGATAAGCTCTTTTATTGCCACAAGTCTTTCCGATTGCTGATACAATTCATCATGTGGCAAATTGCCCGAATTCAGAGCAGTTTCCAGCATTTCTTTTTCAGCCTCCAGTTGAGCAATTTCATTTTCAAGCGACTCAAACTCTCTTTTTTCGTTAAATGTCAGTTTCTTTTTTTGACTTGAATCATCTTTAAATTGAATCTTTTCAGGTTCCTTTTTCCTCGCAAGCAGCTGTGCCTTTGTTTTTTCCAATTCCTCATCCAGTAATTGTTTATTCCGGTAAATGGTGTAGTTTCCGGGAAAATCAGTGATTTTTCCTTCGCCGTCAAAAACAAACAGGTGATCCACAATTTTATCCATAAAAAACCTGTCATGCGAAACAATTACCACACAACCGGCAAAGGATTTTAAATATTCTTCGAGAACATTTAATGTCATAATGTCCAAATCGTTGGTTGGTTCGTCGAGTATCAGAAAATTTGGATTTTGCATTAAAACGGTGCATAAATAAAGTCTCCGCTGTTCGCCACCGCTCAGCTTTTCGATGTAATTATATTGTGTATCAGGTGGAAACAAAAAGAAGTTGAGCATTTGAGCAGCACTCATTTTTGTGCCATCTTCGAAAGTTATGAATTCTGCAATTTTTGTAACCGCATCAATTACCCGTTCGCGGTTATCAAACGAAATCCCATCCTGCCGATAATAACCGAATTTAATGGTTTGTCCGATTTCAATAATTCCCGAATCAGGTTGTAATTTTTGGGTAATCAGGTTCAGAAAGGTCGATTTTCCTGAACCGTTCTTTCCGATAATTCCCACCTTTTCAAACCGAGAAAATTTATAGCTGAAATTCTCAATCAGGTTCACTCCCGGAAACGATTTTGATACATTTTCGAGTTCCACCATTTTATTACCCAAGCGAGATGATTTTACATTCAAGTTGACGCTGTCTGTATTCAGTTTTTGCGATGCTTTTTCTTTTAGCTCTGCAAACGCATTGATCCTGTATTTTGCTTTGTGGCTGCGGGCTTGTGGCATTCGACGCATCCATTCAATTTCCGTTCGTAAAAGATTTTTTGCTTTCGATACCGATGCCTGCTGAATTTCAATCCGTTCGTCGCGTTTCTCAAGAAAATATGGATAATTGCCCATGTAACGGTAAATCTGGCTGTCTTCCATTTCAATTATCTCGTTACAAACACGGTCGAGAAAATAGCGGTCATGGGTAACCATTAAAAGGGTCGATTTTGTTTTTTCGAGATACGCTTCAAGCCACTCAATCATATCTAAATCCAAATGATTGGTGGGCTCGTCGAGTATTAAAAGATCGGGTTTGTCGATGAGGACTTTTGCAAGCGCAACCCTTTTTTTCTGTCCTCCTGAGAGTTCTGCAATTTTTTGATGGTGAAGATCTATTTTGAGTTCAGTTAATATTTGTTTGATTTCAACTTCAATGTCCCAGGCGCCCAGTTCATCCATCTTCGATGAGATTTCAGCAATTTTTGCCTGGTTATTTTCGGTAACTGCCAACTCAAACTCTTTTACGGCTTTAAGCTTTTCATTATCCGATACAAAGATTTCCTCCAATACAGTATGATCAGGATTTAATTTTGGAATCTGTTCGAAGTATCCGATTTTAATGTCGTTGGTAACCGTAATTTTCCCTGTATCGGGTGTTTCCTTTCCTGCAAGTAAATCGAGCAGTGTTGATTTACCGGTGCCATTCTTTGCAATCAAAGCTACTTTCTGGCCTTCAAAAATGGTAAACGAAATATTTTCGAAAAGCATTGTTTCGCCCCATCTTTTCGATAGGTTTTCTCCCTGAAGGAAAGGTTTCATAGTTTATAATTTTTGGCAAAAGTAGAAAATGAATGTTATAAACGAACCAAATTTGGTTTATTCAGTCGTTACGGTTTACTGTCAGACAATTTCTCTGTGATTAATTTTTCCTGTGCCAGTTTGTTTTTATGTTCAAAAAACAAATTGAAAAACGTAGGTACGTCTGCTGAAAAGAAACTGTTTGGTGAGTTTGTAAGTATTGCAATACCAACTTCTTCCTGCTCGCAAACCGCGATTTCGCTTTGGTAGCCCAAAACATAACCACCGTGATGTGCAATTGTATGGTCTTTGTAATTAATTATACGCCAGCCAATTGCGTAATGTTTAGATCCTATGTTATCCCAGTTTTTGTAATATGAGCTTTTAAGAGGCGATTCGATTTGAGGAGTAAAAACAATTTTACGGGCCTCATTCGAAAAAAGGTTATCCTCCTTGCCTGAAATTGCAATCAGAAACTGACCCAAATCGGCGATGCTGGCATTAACTCCGGCTGCAGGTGCAGTAACATAATACCGGTTATTTAACTTGATTGGAATATAGCCATTTTCGCTTTTTTGATGAGGAAATGCCTTGTTCTCGTTATTCTGAAACGATTCAAAATCAGTTGAGGCATTCTTCATTCCAAAGGGGTCAAAAACCTTTTCTTTAACAACTGTTTGAAAACTTTTTTTTGTTTTTGCAGCTGTTATTGGGTCGAACAAACTAAACATTACATTCTGATATGCATATACCAAACCGGGTGGTGAAACAATTTCAACTTCATTTAATCTTTGCATTATTTGTTCAAGTGGTACCTGATCTTCCACCATAATGTCAAAAGCATGTGGTACTAAACCTGAAGTGTGACTCAGCAAATGTTTTATAGTGATGCTGTTGGTACTTTCCTGAAATTTAAGTCTGAATTCGGGAATGTAATCAACAACTTTATCATCGAGGTTAATCGTATTTTCGGCTGCAAGAATTCCGGCCAAAACTCCGGTTACGGTTTTTGAAACGGACGCCAATCTGAAAATAGTGTTTTTATCAATAGCGTTGTTTTCACCTGCCTTTTTCACTCCAAAGCATTTCATTAATGCAACCTGACCTTTATATGTAATTACAACTGCACCCCCAACTGCACCCGATTGTACGATATTAACATTATACAGACTGTCGAATTTATTTAATACTTCCCGAATTTCTTTTGAATGGTCAATCTCAGTAACTTCAATTATCTTTTTGCCAACTTCAGATTTACCAATAATCGATGGAATTTGTAATATAATTGCAACCAAAATAACAATGAAGAGAATAAAAAGGTATTTGTATATCTTCATAAAAAAGATGAAATGATGTATAATATTTATTGCGCCGAAGATACAAAAATCTCCATATTAAAGTATTTGATGAAATTTCATAATTATAAAGTATGTTATTCTTGTGCTAAAAACAAAAAGCCGGATAACGTCCGGCTTTTATACGCTGTTTAATTTGCTATTTAAAAAAATTATTTCCTGAAAGTGGGGAGAAATAATAATCGGCTAGCATTAATATTTATAAAGACAAATTAAAAGTGTTTTTGTTACAGAAACATGAAAAAATAAACAACTATTTTTACAGAAAGTAAAATTTTATGAAAAAAGCGGAATTGTATGACTTTGTAATTCAATACTTTCAAAAAGAGATGCCAATTGCAGAAACTGAACTTGAATATAAGAATCCATTTGAATTGATTGTTGCTGTTATTTTGTCCGCCCAATGCACCGATAAACGGGTAAATCAAATAACACCTGAACTAATTAAACGATTTCCAACTCCCGAAAAAATGGCGGCAGCCGACCCGGCTGAGATTTTGGATTACATAAAAAGTTGCTCGTACCCCAATAACAAGGCAAAGCATTTAGTTGGAATGGCAAAAAAATTAATTGAATTATTTGATGGAAAGATACCGGATGAAGTGGACGATTTACAAAAATTACCTGGTGTTGGCCGAAAAACGGCCAATGTGATTGCATCGGTTGTTTATAATAAACCTGCAATGGCTGTGGATACTCATGTTTTCAGAGTGGCAGCCAGAATTGGTTTGAGTACGGATGCCAAAAATCCACTTCAAACAGAATTACAACTTGTAAAAAACATTCCAAAAGAGTTAATTGCTAAAGCGCATCACTGGCTGATTTTACATGGAAGGTATGTTTGTATTGCCCGAAATCCAAAGTGCGAAAACTGCGGATTAACAGCGGTCTGCAAATACTATCAAAAAGAGAAAAAAGGTTGAATCGCAGATTTTTTTATTCCTTTTCTGTAAAATTCATGCATTCTTGCATTGTAGCATTCGCGCATTTTTTACCCCAATGAAACATCAAGCAGCATCATAGTAGCAAATCCCAGCATCGCTCCAATGGTAGATAAATCGGTTTCGTTTCCGGTTTGTGATTCGGGTATGAGTTCCTCAACAACAACGAAAATCATTGCTCCGGCTGCAAATGATAATGCATAAGGAAGAATTGGTTTCATCAGTAAAACAAGATAAGCTCCAATAACCGCGGCAATTGGTTCAACAATTCCCGAAAGCTGTCCGTAATTAAAAGCTTTCAATCTCGAAAAACCTTCACGACGTAAAGGAATTGAAACGGCAGCACCTTCTGGGAAGTTTTGCAGTCCAATTCCCAATGCAAGCGCAATTGCTCCTGCTAACGCACCAACATCTGGATTACTGGCAAGAACGCCAAAAGCAACACCAACGGCCAATCCCTCCGGAATATTATGCAGTGTAATAGCCAAAACAAGTAAAATACTCCGTTGCCATTTTGTTTTAATACCTTCGGCTTTATCGATTTTCAACCCCATGTGCAAGTGTGGCAAAATCCTGTCAATTCCATATAAAAAGGCGCCTCCCATTAAAAATCCTACCACAGCCGGAATCCATGGAATTCCACCCATTTCTTCGGTCATAGCAATAGCAGGATTCAATAGCGACCAGAAACTGGCAGCAATCATTACTCCGGCAGCAAAACCCAACATCGAGTTTAAAACTTTCTGATTAATTTCCTTGAAGAAAAAAACCATTGCTGCTCCAAGTGCAGTTAATCCCCAGGTAAAAAGGGCGGCGAAAAGTGCCAGTAATACAGGACTAATTTCCAAAAGCCATTCTAAACTCATTTCCATTGATATTTGAAGTGATAAAAATAGCAAAAAAGAATCTGATGCTTGCTTAACAACATGGATAAGTTAAAAATTTGAAGGACAAAATCTTATATTATAAAATCATGAAACAGCTGAAATAAAAATGATATGAAGTTTGAATATTATTTAAACTTATTACTTTTGCGCAAACAAACATGTTTAACTTAAAAATCGCTATTATGGCATATAAAATTTCTGAAGAGTGTATTGCATGTGGAACATGCATTGACGAGTGTCCGGTGGATGCAATTTCTGAGGGTGATATCTATAAGATTGATGCAGACCTTTGCACTGACTGTGGTTCATGTGCTGAAGTTTGCCCGGTAGAGGCTATTTCGATTGACGAATAATCCGGACGACATAAAAAATTGCAAGCCTGACTGTTATTTTACTGTCAGGCTTTTTTTATGAACTTTGATGAATCTCTGATAATCAATTCTGTGGGCATTACAATGGTTTTAAAAACCGGGTTTTCGTGATCATGCAAAATCTGTTGTATAATTAGTTGGGCTGCTTTCTGGCCCATCAAAAATCCAGGTTGTTTAACAGTACTTATCGAAGGTGTTACCATTTCAGTAAAAGGTTCGTTGCTGAAACCAACAACGGCAACATCATCAGGCACTTTTAGTCCGTTTTCCTTTAAAAAAATAATTACGCTTAAAGCAGTTGTATCGTTGGCACAAAAAACTGCATCAGGTTTTTCCTGGTTGTGCATCAGTTTTTTTATTGCTGTTGTACCTTCTTCCCGTGACAAACTATTATTTATAATTAATGATTCGTTTATATTTATTCCAGCTTCATTTAAAGCATCGCAGTATCCTTTTTGTCTGTCTTGGTAAATTTTAAGGTGTAAGGGTCCTCCTATATGTACGATTTTTGTAGCACCCTGATTTATTAAATGCTGTGTTGCACGATATCCGCCACCATAATCATCTGCAACAATTTTATGTGCTTTAATTTCATCTACAACCCGGTCAAAAAATACAATCGGAATCTTTCTTTCTGAAAACACTTTAAGATGATCGAAAGTATAGGTTTCCATTCCTATAGATAGAATTACACCATCCACACGGTTAGCAAACAAAGTTTGGGCAATTTTACATTCCTTTTCAAGTTTATCGTTCGATTGCGAAATAGTAACTGTAAAGCCAAGGTTGTAAGCAACATCTTCAACTCCACTGATTACCGAGGAAAAAAAGTGCCTGTTGATTAACGGAACTATTACTCCAATTGTATTTGTTCGCCTTGTTCTCAAATTGGCAGCTAAAATATTTGGTCGGTATCCCATTTCATCGGCAACCCGTTTTATTAAATTCCGTGTTGCTTCACTGATTACCGGATTGTCTTGTAATGCGCGGGAAACGGTTGATGCAGAAAGATTTAATTTTTTTGCAATATCATGAATCGTGGTTTCAGGTTGGTTTGCCATAATTCTAATAGTTTAAATTCAAAATTAACAATAATATTTTTACTTGCAATCGATTGCAGTTTGTTAAAACTTTTTATTTTTGTGAATAATAATTCATTTGCTCAAACCTTTTTCAAAGCGGACAATATAAATTATAAAAAAACTAAAAATAAAATATTATGGCTACCATTTACGAAGAAAGGTATAATTATCACCCTGATGATTTTAAAAAATACGATACCGACAAAATAAGAAAAGAGTTTCTGATTGAAAAAGTGATGGATCCGGGGAATATCCGGTTGGTTTACTCAGCAATTGAACGTTACATAGTTGGTGGCGCAGTGCCGCTTGCCGAAAGTTTGAAACTTGAACCCATCGATCCTTTGAAAGCTGGGTATTTTTGTGAACGCCGCGAGATTGGTGTAATCAATGTGGCTGGCGCCGGTTCAGTTGTTGTTGATGGAAACGAGTATAAAATGAATTTCAAAGATGCACTTTACATCGGGAAAGGGATTAAAGAAGTGATATTTAAATCGGAGAATGTAGCAAATCCGGCACATTTTTATATTAATTCGGCGCCCGCACACAAAGAATATCCGGTAAAACATGTAACACTTAATCAGGCTAATAAATTACACCTTGGGTCACTGCAAACATCCAATGAACGCACTATTAATCAGTTACTGATAAATACAGTTGTTGAAACCTGCCAGTTACAGATGGGGATGACTGAACTTCAACCCGGAAGTGTTTGGAATACAATGCCACCTCACCTCCACAGTCGCAGAAACGAGGTGTATTTTTACTTTAATGTTCCTGAGGGGCAGGCTGTGTGCCATTTTATGGGGCAACCACAGGAAACACGTCATTTGTGGATGCAAAACGAGCAGGCAGTTATTTCTCCGAACTGGTCGATCCACGCTGCGGCAGGCACCAGTAACTATATTTTTATCTGGGGAATGGCTGGCGAGAATCTCGATTATACTGATATGGATGCAATTAAACCGACAGAACTTAAATAAAATGATACAGGAATTGTTCGATTTAACAGGTAAAGTAGCACTGATTACCGGTGGTACGCACGGAATAGGCATGGCAATCGGGAAAGTTCTCGGTCAGGCCGGGGCAAAAATATGTGTTAACGACATTTCATACGAAAAACTGGAAAGTTGCAAAGTAGAATACGCCGAATCCGGAATTGATGTGTATGCAATTAAATTTAATGTAACCGACGAGGAAGATGTCGATCGCGGCATTTCGCAAATTGAAAAAGAGGTGGGTACAATTGATATTCTTGTAAATAATGCAGGAGTTATCAAACGAATCCCGATTCTCGACATGGCAATTTCGGATTTCAAAATGGTTATCGATGTTGATTTGGTGGCTCCTTTAATAATTTCGAAACGAGTTGCACCAGGAATGATTGCCAAACGGGCGGGCAAAATCATAAACATGTGTTCTATGATGAGTGTTTACGGACGTAATTCAGTTTCTGCGTACGCATCGGCAAAAGGTGGGCTGAAACTGCTTACCGCGAACATGACCTGTGAATGGGCGAAATATAATCTCCAGATAAACGGAATAGGTCCCGGTTACATTGCAACTTCGCAAACAGCAGCGATTCGTGAAGGCAATCATCCGTTCAACGATTTGGTGATGACACGCACACCCGCCGGTCGTTGGGGCGAACCCGAAGATGTTGGAAATGCCGCTCTTTTCCTGGCATCAAAAGCCAGCGATTTTGTAAATGGGCATGTACTTTATGTTGACGGTGGCATTTTGGCCAATTTCGGATATGTAAAAGGCGAAAACGAGATTCCTGAATAAAATGAAACCAAAACTTTTTTTTCTCTTTTTGATTGGTGTAACGCTTTTTTCGTGTAAAAAGGATGCAATGCTTTCTATTGAGAATCCCTTAAATTCACTAAGAACAGACGAAGTAATTGTTTTGACAAAAACTCAGGTTGAACAAAAACTGAAATTGAAGGAAGGAATGTTGCCGGTTTTTAAAACAGCAGATAACATATCAATACCAAGCCAGGTTGACGATCTGGATGGTGATGGGAGTTGGGATGAAGTTGTTATTGTTATTGATTTTTCTGCTAGAGAATCCAGGAAAATTAAATTGGAATTAATTTCTGAAGCAGAATATCCTGAATTTGAAAAGCGTACCAATTTACGACTGGGAATTAAACAAACAGATGGAAGTTATAATGAGGTTGACAATTCTCGTGCACTTCCGTGTAACGATGGTTTTGAGATAATTGCACAGGCTGAAAGTGTAAGTTGGGAAAACGATAAAATTGGTTTTCGGGTTTATTTTGATTGCAGAAATGTGAAAGATTTATTTGGCAAATTAAAACCAGATTTAATTATCGATAAAATTGGTACACCCGAATCACCCAGTTATCATGATTTGGCCGATTGGGGAATGGATGTGTTGCATTGCGGAAGTTCTTTGGGCGCAGGAGGTTTGGCAATTATGAAGAACGATTCTCTGTTTCGGCTGGGTTCGACTGAGGTTTATGAATATCAGAAAATTGTCGAAGGACCGGTTCGTTCCATTTTTGAATTGCGCTACTCCGGATGGGATGTAAATGGTGAAAAGCTGAAAGCCGTTGAACGAATTACCATTTATCCCGGGAAGTACTGGTTCGAATCGGATGTAACTATTGAAGGAAGCTCTGATGAGGATCAGATCATTACCGGAATTGTTACCAGCCGTTTAAAACGTATGCCTTTTGAATTTAAGGCAGGCAATTTTCAATGTATTGGTACCCACGATGTTCAATCTTTAAATAACGATGAGCTTGGGATGGCAGTTATTATTCCTTTATCAGAAACTGGTAAAATTGACCGTACTACCGATATCAATTTTTTTAACTTGGGCAACCAAACTGTTGTTGAAAAAGGATTCAGCCAGATAATATCCGAAACATATTTTATTGGACAGAAATGTAAAAGTAAAGTTCCGGCAAAGCATTATTTCTTCTCTGTTTGGGGTTTGGATAAGGAACAATGTAAAACAGAAGAAGGCTTCCAAAAATATATTACAGAAGAGGCCGAAAAACTTTCCTCTCCAATGGTAGTAAATTAAACCGACTGAATACCAATAGTATCATTTTTAAGAAATTGAATTACAAATATAGGGTAATTGCTGAAAAACAAAAGCCGCCATCCATCAACAGACGGACAACGGCTTTCAATATAATAAATGGTTTTTTTAAGATTCTGCTTCCGCTTTGGAAAAATCCATGGCAGCCATACGAATATAAGAGTTATGACGCCATTTCGCATTTTCTTCTGCCGATGCAAATAATTCGTCAGCAACAGCCGGGAAAGATTTTTTCAGCGATGTGTAGCGAACTTCACCATTCAGGAATTCCTGGAATTTACTCCAGTTGGGTTCTTTTGAATCCAGTTGGAATGGGTTTTTACCTTCGTTTTCCAAAAGTGGATTGTAACGGTACAATGACCAATAACCCGCTTCAACTGCTTTTTTCTCTTCTTCCTGGGTTTTGCCCATACTTGCCCGTAGTCCATGGTTAATACAAGGAGAGTAAGCAATAATAATCGATGGACCTGGATATGCTTCTGCTTCCTTTATCGCTTTCAGGTATTGCGACTGGTTTGCACCCATGGCAACCTGTGCAACATATACATAACCATACGACATCATCATTGAACCAAGGTCTTTTTTGCGGATACGTTTACCTGCAGAAGCAAATTTGGCAACTGCTCCAACCGGAGTTGATTTCGACGACTGTCCACCTGTATTTGAATACACTTCGGTATCCATCACCAGGACATTGATGTCTTGTCCGCTGGCCATTACGTGGTCTAAACCACCATAACCAATGTCGTATGCCCAGCCATCGCCGCCAAATACCCAAATCGATTTTTTAACAAGATATTGTGCCAGTTTCGATATTTCTTTGGCATAGCTGCTTTCGCTGCCTGCAATAGCTGCCCTTACTTTTTCTGTTGCGATTACCGAACCATTTGCGTTGTCTTTATTGGCAAGCCATTCGGAAAATGCTTCTTTGATAACATCGGTAGTATCGTTTTTTAAAGCTTCTTCCATGATAACGGCAATGCGTTCGCGTTGTGCCTGAACACCTTCTGCAAAACCAAAACCATATTCAGCATTGTCTTCGAACAGTGAGTTTGCCCATGCCACGCCATGTCCTGATTCTTTATGTTTGCAATACGGTGTTGAAGGTGCAGAACCGCCATAAATTGATGAACATCCTGTTGCGTTGGCAACCATCATTCTTTCGCCGAATAGTTGTGTAATCAGTTTAATATAAGGTGTTTCACCGCATCCGGCACATGCTCCCGAGAATTCGAAAAGTGGTTGTGCAAACTGTGAATTTTTAACCGACTGGAATTTATCGACTACTTTTTCCTTGATGGTAACTTTCTTATCCATATAGTTCCAACGTCCAATTTCTGCCTGCTGGCTTCCCAGAGGTTTCATTATCAGCGCTTTTTCTTTCGATGGGCAAACGTCGGCACAGTTACCGCAACCGGTGCAGTCGAGCACACTCACCTGGATACGGAAATTCAATCCGCCAAAAGTTTTATTGGGTGTTGCTACACGTACTTCTGTTCCTGCAGGAGCGCCATTAACTTCCTGTTCTGTTAATAGGAACGGACGAATAGCTGCGTGAGGACAAACATATGCACACTGGTTACACTGGATACAGTTTTCAGCCTGCCATTCAGGAACGTGAACTGCAATACCACGTTTTTCGTAAGCAGCGGTACCCATCTCGAAAGTTCCGTCTTCGTAGCCCGTAAAAGTGGAAACTGGAAGATCGTCACCACGCTGACCATTAATTACGTCAACCAACTTAGTAATATATTCCGGACGTTCAGATTCGCCATTCGTGCCTTTAACCACTATGTTTTTCCATTCTTTCGGAACTTCAACTTTAGTCACATTTTTACCACCGGCATCAATTGCAGCGAAGTTCATGTTTACAATCTGTTCGCCTTTTTTGCCGTAGGATTTTACAATTGCTTTTTTCATTTCATCAACGGCAATCGAATACGGAATTACCCCTGAGATTTTAAAGAATGCCGATTGCATGATTGTATTGGTGCGTGTTCCTAGACCTAAATCTTCACCCAACTGAGTACCATTGATGATATAAAACTTAATTTCGTTTTCAGCCATGTATTTTTTCATGTGGTCGGGCAACTGATTTTTAGTTTCCTCTTCATCCCAAATGGAGTTCAACAGGAATGAACCACCTTTTTTCAATCCTTTTAAAACATCATATAAATGTAAATATGCAGGAACGTGACAGGCTACAAAGTCAGGTGTTGTAACCAGATAAGTCGAGCGAATCGGTTTGTCACCAAAACGAAGATGAGAACAGGTAAATCCGCCAGATTTTTTTGAATCGTACTGGAAATACCCCTGGCAATATTTATCGGTTGCATCGCCAATAATTTTGATTGAATTTTTATTTGCACCCACAGTACCGTCTGAGCCCAATCCATAAAATTTTGCTTGTGCAGTTCCTTTTGGTGTCATATCGATTTCCGGTTTTAACGGAAGCGATTTAAAGGTAACATCATCTACAATACCAATGGTGAAATCACTTTTTGGTTCGTTCATTTCCAAATTTTCGTAAACCGAAAGAATTTGTGATGGAGTAGTGTCTTTCGATCCTAAACCGTAACGACCGCCAACAATAACCGGGGCATTTTCTTTTCCGTAGAAATACGATCTGACATCGAGGAAAAGTGGCTCGCCACCAGCTCCGGGTTCTTTTGCGCGGTCGAGTACTGCAATTCGTTTTACCGATTTTGGAAGCGCTTCTGCAAAATGTTTTGCCGAGAACGGACGGAATAAATGAACTACTACCAAACCAACTTTTTTACCCTGGGCGCTCAAATAATCAATGGTTTCGCGAATGGTTTCCGTTGCCGAGCCCATTGCGATAATAATATTTTCTGCTTCAGGATCTCCGTAATAAGTAAACGGGCGGTATTTTCTGCCTGTTAATTTGCTGATTTCATCCATGTAACCTGCAACAATATCAGGAACTGCATCATAAAAAGGATTACAAGCCTCTTTTGCCTGGAAGAAAATATCTGGATTTTGGGCAGTACCACGTGTTACCGGATTTTCAGGATTCAGAGCGCGGTTGCGAAATTCCTGCAAAGCTTCCTGGTCAATCATCGGAACGATTTCTTCCATTTCGATAACTTCAATTTTTTGTACTTCGTGTGAAGTTCTGAAACCGTCGAAGAAAGCAAGAAAAGGAACTCTTGATTTGATTGTAGCAAGGTGTGCAACACCTGCCAAATCCATTTCCTCCTGCACTGAACCTGCCCCAATCATTGCAAAACCGGTCTGGCGAGCCGCATAAATATCACTGTGGTCGCCAAAAATCGACAATGCATGACCCGCTAGGGCACGCGCGCTAACATGAAAAACAGTTGGCAATAATTCGCCGGCAATTTTATACATGTTTGGAATCATCAGTAACAAACCCTGCGATGCAGTATAAGTAGTTGTTAACGCTCCCGATTGTAATGCACCGTGAACAGCTCCTGCAGCGCCACCTTCACTCTGCATTTCTGCCAAACGAACCGGACGGCCATACATATTCTTTTTCCCAAACGCTGCCCATTCATCAACGTACTCTGCCATTGTGGATGACGGAGTAATCGGATAAATACAGGCCACTTCACTAAACATGTAACTCATGTATGCTGCTGCATAATTACCGTCACATGTTATAAATTTTTTCTGCTTTGTCATTTCTAATTGATTTATGTTGTTTTTAATTGATACTTGATACTTGATACTTGA